>NZ_JBEPBA010000023.1:0-174021 GCF_040298885.1 Streptomyces sp. NPDC001137 | reverse complement strand
AGGACCCTCAGCAAGTCCCATCGTTGCAGGTCAAGGGCACTTTCCGTGTTGCTGATCAGCTCCTGGACAGCTCACCTCGTGAAAGCGCGAGGCTAGCTCCCGCTCCAGGTTGCGTGTGCCGATGCAGACTTGCCCGTCTGCTGCGCAGAGCGCGTTGACGGTGGTGAGCACCCAGTGCTGGTAGTCGAGGGACGTGGTGGCGTTGATGACCGAGTCGAGGACCACCACCTCGTAGAGGCCGTTCTGCCTCAACTCGCGTTCGATGGTGCGGATCTGGCCGACGATCGTGCGGATGTCGACGGCGTACTTGCCCTTCAGGGTGCGATAGGGCTCGTAGTCGTGGATCTTGTAGCCCTTGCCGCGGAGGTGCCGGGCGTAGTCGCCGTGCCCGGCGCCGAAGTCCACCACCCTGTGGGAGGTGGTCAGCCAGGGCAGGACGAGGCGCTCCCACACTTCGGACTTGTAGCGGACCTTGTCCGCCTTGGCCTTCGAGGAGTGCTCTCGCAGCCGGTTGGGCTGCACGATGTGCTGGTTCCACACCGGCGCCTGTTCCTCGAGGCCGGTCCAGTCGTAGACGCCGTACTCGCCAGTGAGGTCCTCAACGAGCTGGCCGGCATCGAAGGAGGCGCAGGTCCAGGCGAGGATGTCGAAGCGTTGGGCCTTGGCGACGGCCGCGTACTCGGCGTTCAGCACGATGCGGCCCTGGTCGTCGATGACCACCGACCCCCATGGGCCGTGGGCGGCGGTCATGAACCCGATCGCCTGCTGGAAGGGGAGATTCTTGGACTCCTCAACTTCGATGGTCTGCCACGGAATCCAGCTCCACTGGCCGATCGGCCCCGGCTCCGCGTACACGACGGACGACTCGGTCTCGACCCGGTTGTGCAGGAGGTTGAACTTGATCTCGTCCTGCAGCCGCACCTTCTGCGGCAGGATCATCGCCGGCGTCGTCGTCTCGCCGATCGCCTTCAAGCCCTTGGTCCTCTGGTGGCCCGCGACCAGCGTCCCGTCGGCATTCAGGATCACGGGCTTCACCACGCCGTGGCGGCGTAGCGAGCCCTGAAGCCGGACGAACGACTCCTCGGACAGGCGACGCGGGTTGTAGTCCGCGGGCCGCAGCTTGGACAGCGGGTAGGCGGGGTCGAAGCGAACGTCGAGCGGGTTCACGCGACCGCTCCCTCTTCGGCGCGGTGCTCCTCGTTGAGGACATGCCAGCCGAATCCGAGGTCGGAGTCGTGGTCGCCGACGAACTGCTTGTACAGCGCGTCGAGCAACTCGACTTCGGCCTGCGTGATCCGTACGCGGGTGGATGACCACTGCATGTACCCCCACTGCAGGTAGTCCACCTTTGCCGCGGCCCCCGTGTCGGCCCCTTCAGTGGGCAGCTCGATGGGGGCCGGGAGTGCGGTCTCGTCCAGGAGCTGGTCGAGCTGCTCTTGGTCGTAGCCGGTGCCCTGGAGGTCGGGGAGCTCGGTGAGGATGTCCGCGAGGAGCACCGTGTCGTACCCGGCGAGATCGCTGGTGCGGTTGTCGACGATGACGATCTTCGCTGCGGCTTCGTCATCCACATCTAGCCAGGTGACGGCAATCTTGTCCCAGCCGAGCTGCTTGGCCGCCCTGAAGGTGTGGTTGCCAGCAAGGATCTCGTTTGAGCGCCCGGTGAGTGTGCCGCGGTTGACGACGATCGGCCGGTACTGGCCGTTCGCGGAGAGGGACTCGGCGATCGAGTCCAGGTCACCGGTACGCGGGTTGCGGTGGTACGGGACCAGCTCAACGATAGAGACGGCCAGGTCCGCGAGCGAGGGCGGTATACGAAGAGTGGCAGTAGACACGGGACTCCAGCCCCGCGCCCGCCACCGAGCCTAGGTGAGTGAACATCCGGCGCCCTGTGGCCGCTCAGAGGCGGCTGGGCGAGGACAAGGAGGGTGGGGAGGTCGACGGCGGAGGCGAACCCCACGTCGCCTACCTCGGCTGCTCGCTTCGCCAGGGCAGCTCAGCCGTCACACGGGTTGGCCCCCCGACAGGCGAGTCCACCACCAGGATCCCGTCCACCGCGTCCAACCGCTCGGCCAGCCCCGACAGGCCCGAGCCGCTGGAGGTGGCCGCGCCGCCGATCCCGTTGTCCACGACCTGCAGCATCAGCCGGTTCTCCACCCGCCACACGTCCACGGCCGCCCAGGTGGCCCGTGAGTGCTTGCTGATGTTCTGCAGCAGCTCCGACACCGTGAAGTACGCGATCCCCTCGATCGCCGGCACCGGTCGCTCCTCCAGGTCGACCTGGACCTCCACCGGCACCGTGCACCGCGAGGCCACCGCCGACAGAGCCGCGTCCAGACCGCGGTCGGTCAGGACCGCCGGATGTATCCCGCGCGCCAGATCACGCAGCTCCTGAAGCGCCGTCTTCACCTCGCCGTGCGCCGCGTCCACCATCCGCGCGGCGGCCTGCGGATCCTCCGCCAGCTTCTCCTTCGCCAGTCCCAGATCCATGGCGAGGGCCACCAGCCGGGCCTGCGCGCCGTCGTGCAGGTCGCGCTCTATGCGCCGCAGGTCGGCAGCGGCCGTATCGACCACGACACCGCGGTCGGACTCCAGCTCCACCACGCGCGTGGCCAGCCGCGACGGCCCGAGCAGACCGTGCACCATCAGCCGGTCCACCGTCGTCAGCGCCCGCACGATCCAGGGCGTGGCCAGCGTGAACAGCAGGCCCACCAGCGCGGTGACGGTGATCTCGAAGGGGTTGTCGAGGTAGATGTGGTGCGTCTCGGCGCCGTACAGCTGGATCCCGTCCTGACCGGCCCACACCCGGACGGTCCAGAACCACAGCGGACACGTCAGCAGCGCCCAGCCATACACCCACACGTTCACAGCGACGACGAAGGAGAACCCCGCCCACGGGAAGTGCAGCACCGCGTACAGCAGGGCCCGCCACGACGTCCCGCTCTTCAGTACGGCACCCATCCACCCCATGAAGCCGCCCCGGCGCACCCGCAGCGGCTCCGGCTCGGCGACTTCCAGCTTCAGCAGCGCACGCGCGCGTGCTCGCTCAAGCATCCCGAGGCCACGGCAGCCAGCCAGGGCCGCCGCTAGCACCGGGATGCCCAGGAACGTCACCAGCAGGCCGGCGCCCAGCGACACCATCGTGATGGCGTACACGAACAGCAGGATGCTGATCGGCAGGCTCAGCAGCACATATCCCAACTCGCGCCAGCTCCGTGCCTCGAACGGCGCCCGCAGCCCGGCCGGCAGTCGGTGCCTCCGGGTGCCCGTGGGGTACTCGAGTCCGGTGTCTCCCTGCCCGTAGCCCTGTCCGTACTCTGCGGCCATTGGCGCCGTCCGTTCTCTTCGGCCTGCTCGTCCTGTCGTATCTCCACACTGCTTGGCCCCGGGCCCCCGGACCATGGAGTCCATCGGTGTCTCGGACGGGGGGTTTCCCCCACCTCTGGCCGCCATCGCGCGCCCGCTCACACCACGGCAGCTCCGCTGTGACCGTCATCGGGCCGCCAGCGGCGAGTCGACAACGAGCAGGCCGTCCACGGTGTCCAGCCGCTCGGCCAGACTGCCCGTGCCGGTCCCGCCGTCGAGACACGCGCCCCGGCGGCCGTCGTCCCGCACCTGGATCAGCAGCCAGTCCGGCGACCGCCACACATCGACCGACGAAGGCGGCCGGCAGCTCGGGCGGGCGCCTCTGGTAGCGGCCGTGCCAGGTAGGGGGAGAGATAGGGTGACTCGATCGTCGCAGGTGTAGAGAGCGGCGGGGTGCTGTCGCGGCAGAGGAGATCCGCGCTAGTAGGCGAGTCGGCAGAGCTATCGCGCCGCCTGCAGTGACTTGCCCCGAGTGACGTGTTGCGCCGCTGCTGCGTCTGTGCTGGTGAGGCCCCACAGACGGGGGAGGTTGCGCGGGGCCTCGATGGACGAACGTGAAGGACGGTTGGCTGTTCCCGGCCACATAGGAAAGTTGCTGGCCGTCTTGCTCGGCATTGCCTGCTGATCATATCGGGGCCTGACGACCGGGGAGACGCCTGTTTGCGACGTTCCTGCCGGTTGATCCAGTAGACACGAAGGTGCAGAACGCAATTGGCGGATCAGACACGGGAAGGCTTTGCCGATGTGATAACTCTGGCCCTGAAGCCCGCCGGTACTCGTTCTGGCCTGGTGCGGTGAGTGGTGAGGGGGGAAGGAGACTGAATGCGCTTCACCGTGGTGGAACAAGGCGGCGAGGAACCGAGAGGCCTTCGCTCCCACGCGCTGCTCATCACTGATCGATGGAACGATCAAGGCTTCGTGACCATGTTCCATCTCGTAGTTCACGATGAGGACGGTGTTCGGCGGGACATTGGCGAGGTCAAGATCGGGCAGTTCGGTATGACGCCTCGCTCCTCTGTCCCCGTCCCGCGGGACTTCGACCACCTCGATGACACGTTCTTCGCGCTTGGTCAGGATGACAGCTACTACACCAACCTCGGGAACCTGAGAGGCGACCTTCGAGAGCAGGTCCTCTCCGCGCTCCGGGACATGGCGTTCGACGCGCGCATCTTCGCGCAGGCCAAAGACGAGCCCGTGACTCAACAGTCGCTCCTGCGTTTCGTGAAGATTGCCGCAGTCGAGGAGCAGTTTCGTCGCATCGCCCAGGGTGGCGAGCGGGTGACAGCCTTCCAAGTCGGCTACAAGTCGCCGACTCCCTCAGGGAGCGGAAGAGACCCCGTTGTCCTGACGTTCGCCGTGACCCCAGAATCGCTGCCACCGACGAACATTCACGTGCTGATCGGGCGCAACAGCGTCGGTAAGTCGTTCCTCCTCAACAGCCTCACCCGCTGCATCGGCGACAACGAAGCCAGCGAAGAACAAGTCGGACGGATCATTGAGTACGGACGGGGAGGCCGCGCCACCTTCACCAACCTCGTCAGCGTCACGTTCAGTGCCTTCGACGACTTCCCTCTCCTCAGCGAAGACGACATCGGCATCGCCCGCTACGCGTACGTCGGGTTGAAGGCTCCCGCCCCCAATGGGCCACCGAGAATCAAAACCCCCAATCGACTCCTGGGCGACTTCACCGAAAGTGTGGAGGCTTGCCTGACCGGTACGCGCGCCAAGCGGTGGGCGTATGCGCTACGCACGCTGCAATACGCCGGCAGCGGCTTCATCACGGATGAGTGGCTCGAAGACTTCCTCGCCACGGAGAACGCAGACAGCAGACGCCGCAAGGCCCGCCGTCTCTTCGCTGGTCTCAGCTCGGGGCACAAGGTCGTCCTGTTGACGCTGACCCGCCTGGTAGAGCACGTCACCGAGCGCACGCTCGTGGTCATTGACGAACCTGAATCCCACCTGCACCCACCGCTCCTGGCCGCATTCATCCGAGCCCTGTCCGACCTGCTCGCTGAGCGCAACGGACTCGCCATCGTCGCCACCCACTCGCCCGTCGTCCTCCAAGAGGTTCCAGCCTCATGCGTGTGGAAACTAAACCGGTACGGGAACCAGCTCGTCGCCGAACGCCCCGTCATCGAAACGTTCGGGGAGAACGTCGGCATCCTCACCCACGAAGTCTTCGGCCTGGAAGTCACTGACTCCGGCTATCACCGCTATCTGAAGAACGTCGTCCGCAAGAACCTTTCCTACGAGGCGGTACTCGACCGCTTCGGTGGTCAACTCGGTGGTGAAGCCAAAGCCATCGTGATGGCGCTCATCTCCGTACGAGACACGCAAGGGGGCCTGGGGCCGGATCCGGAGGACCGCGCCTGATGCGCCCGCTGTCCGTGCCGAACCTGTCTACCCGAACTGTCTACCGCTCCTGTATCAGCATGGCTCTGCCCAGGCACAAAACCCGGCTGGAAGCACTGGAACAGGCTGTTGTCGACGCTGCCGATGCGTTCGAGGCCGCGGCCGAGGCCTCCAAACTGCACGAGCTGAAGGACCTCGGGAAGAAGCCCACTGACGCGGCTGACCGCACGCAGCTCACCACCACGTACACGAGCCGCATGGTGCCGGAGAGCTCAGCCGGGAATGAGTTCTACAGCCTGCTGAAGAGAGTCCCCCACAAGATCTGTCCGCTGTGCGGGCTCCGAGACGTCGAGACTCTCGACCACCAGTTGCCGAAGATGAAGTACCCGCTGCTCTCGGTGGTGCCGACCAACCTCGTGCCGGCGTGCGGGAAATGCAATCGGCTCAAGGGCGAGCATGTGCCGGAGTCGGCCGCAGCGCAGACCCTGCACCCCTACTACGACAACGTGACGGAGCAGCAGTGGCTCTTTGCCCGTCTGCAGGAAAGCGACAGCCGCCCGCCCGAGATCACGTACTCGATACGTCCGCCAGAAGGCGCGGACAGTGTCCTCGCGGCTCGGATCGTCCACCACTTTCAGATGTTCCAGCTGGCGGAGTTGTACGGGGCCAATGGAGGCCGGGAGATGAGCAACATCCGCAGTTTCCTGCGCATCCTTGATGCCGCCGGGAGAGCCACGTACCTGGCGAAGATGGAGCACAGTGTCGCCGTGGACAAGGACGCTGGCGGCCTCAACCACTGGCGGAAGGCGCTGTACCAGGCTCTGGCCGGAAACTCCTGGTACATCAACGGCGGATTTGCTCAATTCTGACTCCTCCGCGTACTGCTATCGATGCCTCGCTCGGCAGGCGCGCGTGCTGGGTGAACAGCGTGCGCGGCGGGCAGGCTGTCCAACGGGGTGCCGGGCAGAAGGCACACGAAATGATCCGAGAGCCAAAGAGGGAGCCATCGTGGACTTTGTCGGAGGGGTGATCCGGCTGACCCCGCTGGACGACCGCCGTCATCTGATCGACCGCGGCCCGCTGGTGCTGGCCGACATGAAGATCGCGGTGGAGACCGAGCCCGATTCGCGGCAGCAAGTCGCCGAGCAGTGGGCAATCGACCAAGCGGACGACCATCCCGAGGAGTGGCTGAACGTCGCCATCGAGGTTACTGACCTGGGGAAGGAGGCTCCGAGCCCGGTCGTCCTGGGTGACTTGGTGGTGGCCGCCACGCGTACGTCCAATGCGGCGGTCGAGGTCTGGGGCCCTGCGGCGGCCGATAAGACGTGGCCCTACCTCGTGATGCCGTGGGTGGACTTCGAGACCATGGGGGCCTGCGCGTCGTCCCGCGACGGCCATGTGAGCTTCGGAGGGTTCCTGTTCGACCGTGACTGGGGGTGGCACTCCGATCCGCCCACCGAATCGAACGGGCTCCAAGTACCGTTTACGCCACTCCTTGAGGTCCGAGAGGGCGACGTGTGGGCTACGGGCTACACCGACGTTCCTCCGCCGGCGGCCACACCGCGCGGCGAATGGTCCTCGATCGTTGAGCAGTCAGAGTGGAAGGGCTACATTCCGGGGCGACAGGCCCTCACCAGCTCCTGACTGAGGGTCCTTCAGGCACGGCTGGGGTCGTTAAGGGAGCACGATGGGCCGTGACGCCGATTGGCCATTCCGCCGCCGTCAACGGCAGGGATCCGCTCACCGCACTCGTCGAAGTACGTGGGATGTTCCAACTCGGTGGTCATGAGTCCTCTTCGTTGGCGCTGATGTAGCAGGCGTAGACGCTGGCGGTGCCGTCGTCGGCGAGGCGGGCGGTGGCATCGAATACGCCGGCCGGGCGGAAGGCGCTGTGACGGCCGGTCCGGATGCGGTACGCGAGGTTGGTTGCCCGGTTCAGGTTGCCGAGGGTCTCGATGTGCGCCCACTCGTCCGGGTGTTCGCGGAGGGCCTGAGCGGTGTCGTACGCCTCCTGGCTGCGGGTTGGGGCAGGCAAGGGTTCGAAGCGGGCGTGCATTCAGCGGTCTCCGGCGGTCGGCAGGGCAGCTTCGGCGAGTTCCCGGATGCGGGCTGCTGCGCGCCAGTGGGCGTCGGAGAGGTGTTCGCACAGCTCGTTGGCCAGGCAGGCGACTTCGGCGAGGACCAACTCGGTGCCGGTGTCTGGCGTGGGGGTGCTCTGCTCGCGGTTCGGGCCGAGCGGCGTGGAAGGTGCCGTCGTGTGGTGGGGCGCGCGAGCAGAAAGATTCATGACGGATGCTCCCTGGGGTGGTCAGCGGTTGTTGCAGCGGCAGGTATTGGTGATGGGGTTGAACCAACTGTCGCAGGAGTTGCACCACGTGGCTCCGGGCATCGGAGGGATTGCGGAGTGCTGCTTGAGGCGGTCGTGCACGGGGTCTGTTTCCTTTGTCAGAAGCTGTCGGGCAGTTGGGCGCGAGGGCCGTCGGGGGCGAGGAGGTTCACGATGTGGTCCAGGTCCTTGGGCCGCCACAGTGCGACTTCGAGGCCGCAGGCAGCGAGGTGTTTGAGCCAGTCGCGTTGCGCCGGGCGTATGCGTCCGGTGTCGGACTTGAACTCGGCGAAGATGATGCGTTTGGCCTTGGGGTGTCCGTAGACCTCGTCGGGCCATCCGGCGTCGCTGCGCTGCGAGTTGTGGGTGTGATAGGTGAGAGTCCAGCCGCGGAGGGCTGCGATCTTGCGGACGTGCCGGCGGAACTGTTCCTCGGTCACGCGGCCCGCCTGCGGCGCGGGGCGTCGGCCTCCAGGAGGGCGGCGAGGTGCGCGGCAGCGTCCGGGTCCGGTCGCGGCTGGCGCCGGACGGCGGGCGGGGCCGGGAGCGCGGGGCTGCGGTGGCGTTCCTTGAGGAGTTCGGGCAGCGGGCGCTTCGTATCCTCCCACAGGATTTCCTGCAGGGAGCGGCCGTATCGCTCGAGGACGAGGGCCTCGTAAAGGGCGTCGTCGTGGCTCGTGTGGCGCATGTCGTGGTGGTTGTTCAGGGCAGACATGTTGGTTGCTCCATGGGCTGGCCGGGACCCGCAGGGGGGTGCGGGTCCCGGCCGGAGGGTTGGCTCGTATCTGACGAGCCGTTCCGGGCGGGCGGGGCGCGGGGGGTCGCTGCCCGTCCGGAGGTGTGGGTGGATGGTCCGGCCGTGCCAGGGCCTGACATCACTCAGAACCTAGCACGAAGATATGCACTGACCTATTTCTGGTCAGTCGACGATGGCGAGCTCGTCGGGTTCGTACGGGAGGGGCTTGGGTGCGCCGGGCCACTGCACCATCACGAGCCTCTGTCCGCTGATGGGGTCGGTGGCATGTCCGCGCACTTCACCGAACGGGCGGAGTATGCCCTTGGGGGTCGATCGGGCGAGCGTCACGCCGGTGTGCTTCTCGAAGTCGTCCATGCTGGCCTCCTGGCCGTTCAGGTAAGGGAGTTGCGGGCGATCAGGGTGAGTGCGTGGCCCCACTGTTCAGTGACGGGCTCGTGGAAGGTGAAGCCCGAGTCGGGGGCTTCGAGTTCGGTGACCCGCCAGTCCGTGCAGGTGCCGGCGGGTGGGTGTTCGAAGTGCTGAATGGCGCCGTCATGCAAGGTGATGGCGAGGCGGATCGTGCCGCTGGGGCTGATGGTTGCGTTGGTCTTACGGCTCGAGACCAGGGCTTCCGCGGTCAGCGAATCTCCGAGAATCATCGAAGCTCCATTTGGGTAGTGGCCTATTTTTGGTCAGGTGAGGGCTGCAAAACCTTCGCAGATGGGGCAGGTGTCGCCCGTGCCGGGGCTGGTGCCGTCGCTGCATGCAGGGCAGGGGAGGTATTGGCCGGTCCCGTGACAGGTGTTGCATTCGCGGGTGCGCTCGTGCGGCCCGTGCAGGTAGGTGACGGTGCCGCCGCCTTCGCATTCATCGCATTCCGGGGCGTGGGTGCCGGTGACGGTGATGGCGTCGATGATTGTCGAGGTGGCGAACATCCGCTCCTCCTTTGACGGTCGGCTGGTGTGGGCTACCCCCTCACCGTGTGAGTTAATTCTACTATCTATGGTGGGGGTGTCCACTCGCGCTGAATGCAGGGTCCGAAGCCGCCCCATCGGGCGCGGCGGGTGTCGTAGCTCTCGAAGAGAGTCGGGTGCGACGTGGGCATCAGGGCGCACTGCGCGCCGCCCACCCAGATGTGGCGTTCAGGCTGAGGCGGTTGAATCCCTTGCCATTGGCGGGGCGTGTCGGTGCTGGCGCATGCAGGTAGATCGGCATTAAGGCCCCTACGGTGAGATGGAGTTGAGGTCAGAAGGTGATCTGCTCGTCTGGTGTGGCCTTGCCCTTGCCGGAGTGGAAGGCCAGGAGCGCGACAAGCGTGCGGTTAGCCCGGCTGCCGGGGTGTTCCGCATAAAGCCGTCCAACGACGAACTCTTGCTCCAGGTGGCGTTCGAGGTGGAGGAGCCAGCCTGCGGTCGCGGTGATGGTGCTACGCCCGGTCGTATGGGCGTTGGGTTCGGTCGCGCCGTGCCAGGTCAGGATCACAGCTGGAATGTCGTCCAGTAGCGTGGGTTGGGCACGCCAGCCTGGGTGGTCCTTGTCCGGCGAATGGGACCTTATGCGACGGCGGTGCAGGGCGCTTCGGACATCGCCGAGCAGCGTCTCGGTGCTCGTGCTCACAGACTTAGAGGTCCTAACAAAGGCGTTGGACATGGCGGTGGGTGATCAGGCAGGTGGCGAGGCCGAGGAAGGCTTCGTGGATGTCGTCGCGTCGTTCCCAGCGGATGCGCAGGCGGCGGAAGCCGTGCAGCCAGGCGATCGTGCGCTCGACCACGTAACGGAAGATGCCCAGGCCGGTGCCGTGGGGTTGGCCTCGTTCCGCGATGACCGGGCGTATGCCCCGGGCCCAGAGCAGTCGGCGGTATTTGTCGTGGTCGTAGCCGCGGTCGGCGAGGAGGGCGTCAGGCCGGTGCCGGGGCCGGCCGACGCTCCCGGCGACGGCGGGGATCTTGTCGAGCAGGGGCAGGAGTTGGGTGACGTCGTTGCGGTTGCCGCCGGTCAGCGACACCGCGAGCGGGATGCCCTGGGCGTCGACGATGAGGTGGTGCTTGCTGCCCGGTCGTGCGCGGTCGACCGGGCTGGGACCGCTTTTGGGCCCCGCCGAGCGGCCCGCACGTGGGAGGAGTCGATCACCGCCCGCGACCAGTCCAGCTTCTTGGCCGACCGCAGCTTCTTCAGCAGCACGAGATGCAGTTGGTCCCACACCCCGGCCTCGTTCCACGCGGCCAGACGCCGCCAGCAGGTCATGCCCGAGCCGAAACCCAGCTCCTGCGGCAGATACTCCCACTGGATGCCGGTATGCAGCACGAACAAGATCCCGCACAACGCCTGCCGGTCCGGCACCCGAGGCCGGCCCTCCACCAGCTTCGGCCCCGGTACGGGCAGCAACGGCTCGATCAGCGACCACAGTTCGTCCGAGACGATCCAGGGCCGCGACTGACGTGTTCCCACGACCAGACCAACGACCATCCACACCGAAAGTCACATGATCAACAGCTTCTGTTAGGGCCTCTTACTCCTTGGGGGTGCGGGTGTCAGAACAGTTCTTCTTGGCCGTCGACGTCTCCCGGCTGCTCGCGGCCGGACCGACGCGGGCCGGGATCAGGGACGGTGTTGCCGAAGAGGGCGGCGTGCCGAACCGGTCAGGTGCGGCACCGATCCGAGCGGGGCCTGCCTGTACAGGCAGCTCGTTGGGGGCTGCCGCGTCGAAGTCGGCGCGGCCCATGACGGTCCAGTCCCTGCTGGTGGTCGCTTGCTCTCCTTGTGAGGCTGGGCGCTCCCGGATGCTCGGGGACGGCGTCCGCCCAGTCCCGTACGAGTGCGGTCCCGGCCCGGCCTGCCGCCTCGCCTGGGGTGTGGCCGTCCTCGAGGGTCTTCAAGTAGGGCCGCGGTGACCTTCAGAGCGTGGGACGAGGTGAAGGTCCGCATGGGGCGTTCGATGTTCGTGCCGTGCATGTGGTTGAGGGCCTTCGCGGCGAAGGCGACGATCATGCCGACGTCCTTGCCGAGCTGCTCGGCCTGGGCGGGGGTGAGGGGCGCGCTGTAGCGCATGACGAAGCTGACTCCTGTGCTGTAGCGGGGTTTCGGGAAAGAAGCGACGCGGAGTTGTGGCCGCGCCGGCCGGGGTGCGGGCGCGGGCGCCCGCACCCCGGGAGCTGAGCCGGTCAGGCCGCCACAGCCTCGCGCTCGTCGGCGGTGTCCGGCTCTTCGGTGTGGTCGGCCTCGGCCTCGGGGTTGATGGTGACGAGCTGGCGGGCTTCGGCGTGCGCCTTGGCCTGCTTGAGCTGGAAGCGGGCCTTGGTCAGCGACTCGGCGACCCTGTCGAGCTGCTCCAGGCGTGCCCCGACCTGCGTCTTGAGGGTCTCGGCGAGCTTCAGCGGCTGGGTCTTGCCGATCTCGTCGAGCAGCGCCCGCACCTGCTCGATCTTGTCGAGCGTGCTGCGGGTCTTCTTCTGCGCGGCAGCGCGCTCGGTGCGCTGCTCCTCGGTCATCTCCTCGACGACCATGAGGACGGCCTGGTCCTGCTGCTGCTTCATCGCATAGGCGAAGTGCACGATCTCGTTGTCCGAGGCGAACTCGCCGCGCACGAACTTGCTGAGGACGGAGCCCTGGTTGGCGAGGTTGAGGGCGGCGATTTGCACGGCCGCCTGTGTGCCGATCTTCCCGTCCTGCACAAGCTCCTGGACCTCTATGCGCAGATCGAGCAGGGCCAGGCGCAGCTTCACGTAGGTGGTGGTCTTCGCGAAGTCAGCGGCCACGGACTCGATGGTCGCGCCCTCCTCCTCGTCGAGGATCCGCTGGTAGCCGTGCGCCTCCTCGAACGGGGTCATGTCCTCACGGGTCACGTTCTCCGACATGGACCGCTTGAACCGCTGGAGTTCGTTCTTCTCCGAGGTGATTGTGGCGCGGATCTTGGTGCGGCCGAGGATCTGGTGGGCGCGCCAGCGGCGCTCACCGGCGACGATCTCGTAGCCGCCCTTCTCGTTATCGGGACGGACCTCGATGGCCTGCATCAGGCCGTACGTGTCGATGGAGTTGGCCAGTTCGTTCAGTGCGTCCTCGCTGAAGTACTCGCGCGGCTGGCGCGGGTTGCGGTGGACCTGGCTCATCTTGAGGACGCGCTGCATTTCGGGCTCCAAGTGGTGGTGGTGAGGTTCGTTCCCCCTCATCTCTTGAGTTAATTCTACTATGGTCGGTGAGGGTGTCCACTCCCGACATCCTCCGCCAACATGACCTCGATCACGTCCTCAAAACTGGCTCTGACATGCGGAAACGCTGATGGGCGCCGGGAGAACCCCGACGCCCATCAGCGTCACCTACGACTGCTCGTCCACCTGCTCGCGCCAAGCCCGCACCTGTGGTGGCGCCCCCGATGCGGGAACGGCGAAGCATTCCTTGCGGATCGGGCACGCCCCGCACACCCGCACCGCCGCCCGGTTGCCCGGCGCCTGGGGCTCTGTCCGCCCGAGATGCTCGGTGCACAGGGCTGCTGACCACGCCACAGGCAGGGCCGGCGCCTCATGCCTGCCCGCGAGTCCGGCGAGAGCGGCCATGCGGTCCGCATCGCGGCCGCGGCTAGATTCCGCCCGGGCAGGCTGCGCCGCCAGTGCCAGAATGCGGTCAACGTCGATCACCCCTGCCCCCTTGTCCCGGCAGTGCGTAGACCGGCTGCCCCTTCCTGAACTAGTACGCAGTGCCGCCGTCCCGGCTTGCGGCCTCGCCTCCGCCTTCCCCCGCAGCCCCAGGCGGGCCGCCTCGATGCGGTCACGTGTTAGTGCCCCATTCCCGCGCCACCGTCGACCGGGATCACCGCGCCGGTGACGTAGGAGCCCTCGTCGATGAGGAATCGCACGGTGCGCGCGATCTCCTCGGGCTGCCCGAGACGGCCGAGAGGGATCTGTCCGAGCAGCGTCTTGATGCGGTCCTCCGGCAGGGCGGCGGCCATGTCCGTGGCGGTCAGCCCCGGCGCGACGACGTTCGCGGTGATGCTGCGCGAGCCGTACTCGCGGGCGATGGACCGGGCCAGTCCGATCAGCCCGGCTTTGGAGGCGGCGTAGTTGGTCTGTCCGGCCTCCCCGTGCATCGCAGTCGCCGACGAAATGAACACCATGCGCCCGCCCTTGGCGCGCAGCATGCTCGGCAGTGCGCGCTTGGCGACCCGGTAGGCGGCGGTCAGGTTCGCATCGAGGACGGTGGTGAAGTCGTCCTCGCTCATGCGGGCGAGCAGCCCGTCACGGGTGATCCCCGCGTTGGAGACGAGGGAGGTGACCGGGCCGTGCTCGGTTTCGGCCTGCTTGAACGCCATGTCGACCTGCTCGGGGTCGGTGACGTCACATCGCACGGCCAGGAAGCGGCCCCCGGTGTGCTCCTGGCCCGGAAGGTAGGAATGGGCGGGGGGCTCGCCGGAGCGGTAGGTGACGGCCACGTTGTGGCCGGCCTCTGCAAGCTCGGTGGCTATGGCGTAGCCGATGCCTCGGTTGCCGCCGGTGATGAAGACGCTCATGCCTGACACCTCTGGGATCGTCGTCGATGCAATGTCCGCCCACGGCTCGTCGCCCGGTGGGGCAGAGATCGGAGGCGAGAGGGCCGTCGAGGAAGGTGACCTCGGCGGCGGTGCCACACATTGCCCGGATTCCAGCCCGTTAGGCCGGTTCTAGGCGTGCCGGTACCCGCACAACCGGCACTGCGAGTACGGGTTATCGCCTATCCGAGATGTCGGAATGTCTGGACTGGGCGTAAATATGCATGTCTTGTACGGCAGGCCCCTCAAGTCGGACACACGTATAAGTTGCGTTAGGGTTCCCTAATACTTTTCCTGTTCTTTACTTAAGGGGAGCTCTACACCTTCATGGCGCGGAACCTGCCTCCGATCACCCGCATGCTCAAGTCATGGCGCGAATCACGCGACCCGCACGCCGTGCCCGGATTCACCGCCCGCTACGGCGCACGCCGCCGCACGGGCCTCACCCAACGGGACCTGGCCGAACTCACGGGCGTGACCGAGGGCTGGTACGGAAAGCTGGAGCGCGGCGTCCTCGATCACGTCGGCGACGAGTTCTTGGAGCGGATCGTGCGCGTCCTCGGCCTGGACAGCGCGCAACGCGCCCACCTGTGGCTGGAGGCCAACGGCTGCGAACCTCCACCGCTCCCGCACTCGGACGCCAGCTCCATCGACCCCGTAGGTGCGGCCATCGTCCACAGCCAGATATATCCCGCGTACACCTACACCCACAGCTGGGACGTACGCGTCTTCAACGAGGCTGCTGCCCGCGACTACCCGTGGATGCTGCACGGCATCAACGTCATGATCTGGGCGCTCACTTTCCCCGAAGCGCGCCTGCAGCTCATCGACTGGGAGGAGACCTGGGCCAAGCCCATGGCCTCACAACTGCGCCTCGCGCACAAAGCGAACCCGGACGACGCACGTCTCAGCCAGGTCTGCGACCACATCAGGCAAGCCGATCCGGTCGCCCGCCGAATCCTCGACGACGACGTCACCACCGTCACCCACCCCGACGGCGACCGGCGCCGCCTCTACCTGCCGCACCAGCACGAGGAGACCGAAGTCGAGTTCGTGGCTCTGCAGAGGCTGGGCGACAACACCCGGCTCATGATCGTTGCACCCGGCGACCTCGCTCAGTAAGCCATGCCCTCCGCTATCCCGGGCGTATAGCCGCTGAGGGGCGTCCACGATCACTGACCAGGGTGCGGTCCCCGCCCCGGTCGCCAACGAGGGCGCGATATCGGTTCAGCTGACGGGCTGCCGCCAGTCAAGCAGGACCCGCTTCTCCGGAGCCTGGCTGCCCTCCGCGCGTCCGACCCGAACATGCTCGATCTCCAGCAGCACCAGGCCCCGCTTCGACGCGAACGGGGCCGAACGCCACCAAGTCACCAGGTCGTGCACGTCACCGATCGGCAGGTCTGTCATCTGCTCCAGGTACTTCAACCGCACCTTGGACGTCCGCAGGTCTTCCTTGCTGGCCTTTTGCGCGGCGACGAACGCGGCCTTCACCATCAGCCCTCGCCCGTACAGATCACCGATGCCAGCGAACCGCTCGTCGGCACCCGCAATGTGCTCCTTCAACCGGGCGATCTCCGCCTCGATGTCACACTGCAACTGCTCAAGCCGCTCACGCGCCCCCGGCTTCAGCAGCTCAGCCAGAACGTGCTCGGCCACGAAGTCTTCGAGCTTCTCGGCGTTGATGCGGGTTCTCCCGCAGCCGTCGCACTTATAGGACGGCGGGGCCTCAGCGTGGGCGCGGCTGCCGATCATGCCCTGCGTGCACTCGTCGCACACCGCGCACCCGCCGGTGACCAGGTACTCGTGGGCTTCACGCGGCGTGCCGCGCCTCTCGCTGCGCTCCACGAACAGATCCTGCAGACGCATGTAGACGTCCGGCTCCAGAACCCGCTCGTCCCAGCCCTCGATCGGCTCGCCGTTCTCATCCAGACCCGCAAGCCGCGGATTGACCAGCAGGCGGTGCAGAACTTCACGGCGGAACTCGTTGCCGCGCGGGGTCAGCATGCCCTTGCTCGTCAGCCACCGCGTCGCCTCGGCTTCCGAAACGCCACCGAACAGCAGCGTGACGGCCTCCCGCAGCAACGGCGCCTCCTGTGGATGCACCACCCCTGCGCGCACGTAGCCCGACAACCGTCCCACGCAGCTGACTCCGATCAACTATTCGCACCTGCGACCCCTCGCGCCGACAACGCGTTAGGAGTCCCTTAGACCTGACATAGGCCAATGTATATCCGAGGCGGGGGCCATACATGCGTAAGTTCCCATGAACTGGCCAGCCTTAATGCGATATTTGCAGGCCAGCGAGCATCGCCTGCTTCCGAACGTGACGCGGCTCATAGCAACCTGTACGGGGCAAGTTGCATCATCAGTAATTACACCCATGCTGGAGCGAGACGGAAGGGGAGCCCGGACGTGCGCAAACGACGCTACGCCCGGGGCCTCATAGGTTGCTACACATCCAGGGTGATCCCCAGCGCCTTCCACAAGCTCGCCGTCGACACCTTCTGCGTCTGCCCCAGTGGAATCGTCTGCGCCGGGAACGCGCCGTCCCTGATCAACTCGTACGCCTTGTCCGAACCGATCCCCAACGCGCGAGCCGCCGTCACCACACTCACCGCAGCCGGCAGGGACTTCACTTCCTCGACCGACATCCCGCCGCGACGCCCCTCGGAACGAGTACGCTGCAAGGTCATCACAGATGAGGACAAAGGTGGTCACATCCCTCTTCCCCGCGCCACCTGACCAGAAGCCTACGGCGCCCAAGGAAGCGTCCTCTTCGCTACAGCATGATCAGGACACGTAAGGCACAACCCGGCACATTCAGGGGGACCCCGCGTGTTCGACGGCAGCACCTACAAGCGATGCAAGTGCACCGAACCCAAGCTCGACGAAGACGGACAGCCCATCACCGACGCGAACGGCAAGCCCGCATTGCGTGAACTCGGCTCCACCTGCCCCCTGCTCAAGAAACGCGATCACGGCTCCTGGTACTACTACGTCAAGCTCCCCGACGGTCCCGGCGGCAAGCGCCGACGCCCCCGCAAGGGCGGCTTCCTCACCCAGACCAAAGCCAAAGAGGAAGCACAGAAACTGTGGGATCAGGCCCAAGGCGGCATCGACGTCGACAGCAAGGAGACCGTCGCCGCATACCTCGACCGCTGGCACGCCAAACGCGTCGACCTCAAACGCAAAACCCGCGGCGACTACCACGACTTCATCAACCGCATCCTCAAACCCGCCCTCGGCCACCTCCCCCTGCGCGACCTCCGCGACCGCCACATCCAAGAGATGTTCCAGCAGATATGGGCCTACAACGACATCAAGAAAGCCAACCGGGAAGCAGCTGAGCTCGCCAAACTGGAATACGAAGCCGCCCACCACGCCTGGAGACAAGCTTCCACCCCACGGCCACCGGAACTACGCCAGGCCTGGGACCAGGCCCGCGAAGCCCTCAAGGCAGCCCGGGCGAAGCCCCGCCAGGACACCGGCCCCGCCTCGCAGAAGAAGTACCTCGACTGCCTCGCCGCCGCACTCAGCGACGCCGTCAACGAGAAGCTGATCACCCAGAACTGGGCCAAGCTCGTCGTCATCCCCAAATACGAGCGTCCCCAACCGCTCGTATGGACCGACGAACGGGTGGCCCGCTGGCGCGAAACCGGCGAGAAGCCCGGACCCGTCATGGTCTGGACGCCCGAACAGACCGGCCAGTTCCTCGACGCGGCCGTCAACCACCCGATGTACATCATGTGGCACCTCATGGTGTACCGAGCACCGCGCCGAGGCGAGGCAACAGGCTTGCCCTGGACCGAACTCGACCTGACCAAAGGCGTGGCCTACGTCTCCGGGCAACTCGTCACCGACTCCCACTACAACGTGTGGAAAGACACCCCCAAAAGCCGCAGCGGCCGACGCGCCATCGCCCTCGACTACGCCACATTGGCCCTACTCACAGCCTGGCGCGACGTACAGAAAGCCCAACGCGCCGAATGGGAGGACAAGTACCGCCAAGACTCCACGAAGTACAGCCCGTACATCGACTCCGGCTACGTCTTCACCCGACCCGACGGCCGTCCCCACCACCCTACGAATGTCTCCCAGGCCTTCGGCAGATTCATCCAGCGCATCGGCTTTCCACCAATTCGCCTGCACGACCTGCGCCACTGCGCCGCATCACTCAGCCTGGCCGCCGGCCTGTCGATGAAAGCCATCCAAGCCCTGCTCGGCCACAGCAGCTACCAGCTCACCGCCGACACATACACCAGCCTTCTGCCACAGTTCGAGCAAGCAGCCGCTAACGCCCCCGTTGACCTGGTGCCGCGCCGCAACGGCGTCGAAAAGCCCAGCGATCAGCAAGCCACCGCGGCCGAGACACACTCCACTCAGTCGCCCACCCCAGTCCCCGAGGGAGACCAGGTTCAGCAAGACGCCACACCCGCCTCGGATACGGAAGTGACAGGGGATCGCCATCTGCGCGTCGTACAGCCCGCCCCTCGGGATGAGGCACAGGACGCCGCCTGATCACGCTGTCCCCCGTTCGTCCCCCGCCATCAAAAAAGCTCCTCGGAGATCACTTCGAGGGGCTTTGCGTACCCCGTTTTACCTGTTCAGAGCTGGTGCGTCCTCGGATGTCGAACCTGTGAGCCCCTCTTCATCGACGAGGGCTTCGGCAGCCTCGACGACCAGACCCTCGACGAGGTCCTCGATGTCCTCGACTCCCTGCGCGAGCGCGACCGCAGCGTCGGGATCGTCAGCCATGTCGCCGACCTGAGACGACGTATCCACGCCCAACTGGAGGTCGTCAAGGGGAGATCCGGCTCGGTGGTCCGGCAGCGAGGTCAGTGACCGAGGGGCCGCCGGGGCAGCGGGGACGAGTAGACGACGCTCGTCGTCACCGAGCCGAGCGCGCCGATCTTTCCCGACACCTCTTCCAGGTGGCGCATCGAGCGGGCGGCGACCTTGATCACGAAGCAGTCGTCGCCCGTCACATGGTGGGCCTCGAGGATCTCGGGCGTCACGGCGACCAGGTCGTGGAAGGGCTTGTAGTTGCCGTTCGGATAGCGCAGCCGTACGAACGCGAGGATCGGCAGCCCCAGCCGCTCGGGGTCCACCACGGCCGCGTACCCCTGGATCACCCCCGCCTCCTCCAGGCGGCGCACCCGTTCGGTGACCGCGCTGGGCGACATGGAGACGGCGCGTGCCAGCTCGGCGAAGCTGGCCCGGCCCTCGCGCTGGAGGACGTCGAGGATGCGCCAGTCGGTGGCGTCCGGGGAAAACACGGTCATGCCGCAGGAATAGCAGGGGAATCCACGGCCGGGCAAGGAGCGGGCCGGTGATTGCCCCTTCTGGGAGGTCATCGGCAGCCGTAGATTTTCTGCCGTAGCGACAACGCCGGAGAAAGCAGGCCAGATCATGAGCAGCACCGCGACCGCCGTCAACCCTGTCCTGCGCGTGGCCCCCGCGGCCCCGGCCGAGGCCGCCGCCTACTTCCGCGCGAGCCTCGTCTTCCACGCCGATGTGTCCGATGTCGCCGCCGCACTCGCCTCCGACGGCGACCCCGGATTCGTCGTCCTGGACTCCCGCTCCACCGAGTCCTGGGACCAGGGCCACATCCCCGGCGCGGTGCACCTGCCGACCGCGCTCATTCCCGAGCAGGCCGAACAGCTCCTCGACAAGTCGGTGCCGGTGGTCACGTACTGCTGGGGCCCCGCTTGCAACGGCGCCACCCGCGCCGCGCTCGCCCTCGCCGAACTCGGCTACCAGGTCAAGGAGATGCTCGGCGGCTTCGAGTACTGGGCACGCGAGGGCTTCGAGTACGAGACCTGGCAGGGCCGCGAGCGCCGCCCCGCCGACCCGCTGACGGCGCCGGTGGACGCGGAGGACTGCGGCTGCTGAACCGGGCCGGGTGCGAGGCGGGAGGACGGGGGACCGGATTCACGGATTCCGCGGACGTGTACGGTTCTGCGCCATGGTGCGATACGCGGAACCCGGTGCGCTGGAATGGGTCGAGTCGGGCGGTGGGCCGCTCATTGCGGTGCCGGAGACGGTGTTGCCGTTCTGGGCGGGCGCCGACGGCGAGGAGACCGCCTCCGACTACGACCGGGCCTGCGAGGTCGACGGATCCGTGGGGCTGCTCCCGGTCGGCGACTCGGCCGCCCTGGTCCTGGGCGACGAACCCGCCTCCACCGCCTTCCTGCCCGAGCACGGCACCTTCATACGGTGGTGGGCGGCGAACTCCGAGGCCGAACTCCTGGCGGGGGTCCCCGCGGCCCTCGCCACGGCGGACTGGGGACACGAGGTGCGCTGGGAAGTGCCCGGCACGGTCGTGCTGTTCGACTCGGCCTGGCCCGGATGCGAAACGGAGCGGACCGAATGCCTCCGGGTGGTGCTGGAACCGGGGCGGTATGCCGTGCGCGCGGCCAATGTCCAGCCGGGACCGGAGACTTGGCTCGGCCTCGTCCAGCTGCGGCGCGTCGAGCACGGACAGCCGGGCCCGGCTGGTCGGGCACCGGCGATCGAGCACGGATAATCGCGTGCGCCGGTCCGAGGCGTTGCCCATCATGGTCGTCCATGCCCCGACTGCCGCACCCCGCCCCCGAAGACCTGCGCCGTGAGCGGCTGCCCCTGCGCGGCCGTACCGCCCTGGTGACCGGGGCCGGCAGACGCGCCGGCATCGGACATGCCGTGGCCCGGCGGCTCGCCGCGTACGGAGCGAGCGTCTATCTGCACCACCACGTCCCGCACGACGCCGCCATGCCCTGGGGCGCCGACCGCACCGAGGACGTGGTCGCCTCCGTGCGCGCGGCACTCGGCGATCCCGCGGCCCGGATCCTCGCGGGACCCGGCGACCTCGCCGACCCGGCCGCCCCCGCCGAACTCATCGCCACGGCCGCCTCGGCGCTGGGCGGACGGCTGGACATCCTCGTCGCCAACCATGCCCTCAGCGGCAGCGACGGCACCCTCGACACCATCGACGTCACGATGCTGGACGCGCACTGGGCGGTCGACACCCGCTCGGTGCTGCTCCTCGTCCAGGCCTACGCCCGGCACCGCGCCGCACTGCCACCCCGCACCCCGGGCGGACGCGTCATGATGATGACCTCCGGCCAGGACATCGCGGGCGGCATGCCCGGCGAGATCGCCTACGCCCTCCAGAAGGGCGCCCTCGCCTCGATCACGCGCTCCTTGTCGACGACACTCGCCGAGCGGGCGATCACGGTGAACACCGTCAACCCCGGCCCGGTGGACACGGACTACGCGACCGGGGAGACGTACGAGGCGATCGCCTCCCGCTTCCCGGCAGGGCGTTGGGGGATGCCCGACGACCCCGCCCGCCTCATCGCGTGGCTCGCCACGGACGAGGCGGACTGGATCACCGGCCAGGTGATCGACTCGGAGGGTGGCTTCCGCCGCTGACCTGCCCGGCCGTCAGAGCTGGGCGAGCTCGTCCACCAGGTCGTCCAGGCCGAGCGAGCCCTGCGAGAGCGCGGCCATGTGCCAGGCCTTGAGGTCGAACGCGTCGCCGTGCCGCTCGCGCGCCTTGGCGCGGCCCTGCAGCCAGGCCCGCTCGCCCAGCTTGTAGCCGATCGCCTGGCCGGGGATCGTCAGGTAGCGGGTCAGCTCGCTCTCCACGAAGTCCGCAGACCGGCTGCTGTGGGCGCCGAAGAACTCCTGGGCCAGCTCCGGAGTCCAGCGCTCACCGGGGTGGAAGGGGGAGTCCGCGGGGATCTCCAGCTCCAGGTGCATGCCGATGTCGACGATGACACGGGCCGCCCGCATCATCTGTGCGTCGAGGTAGCCGAGCCGCTGCTCCGCGTCCGTCAGGTAGCCGAGCTCGTCCATCAGCCGTTCCGCGTACAGCGCCCAGCCCTCGACGTTGGCGCTGACCCCGCCGATGGTGGCCTGGTAGCGGGAGAGGTCCGCGGCGACGTGCGCCCACTGCGCGAGCTGCAGGTGATGACCGGGGACGCCCTCGTGGTACCAGGTCGAGACGAGGTCGTAGACCGGGAAACGGGTCTGCCCCATCGTCGGCAGCCAGGTGCGGCCCGGACGGGAGAAGTCCTCCGTCGGGGGGGTGTAGTACGGGGCTGCCGCGCCGCCGGGCGGGGCGATGCACGACTCCACCTTCCGTACCCGCTCGGCGAGTTCGAAGTGCGTGCCGTCCAGCTCGTCGATCGCCTGGTCCATCAGGCCCTGCAGCCAGTCGCGGACCTCGTCGACCCCGTCGATGTGCTTGCCGTGCTCGTCGAGGTGCGCGAGCGCCACCCACGGCGTCTCGGCGCCGGGCAGGATCTTCTCCGCCTCCTGCTTCATCTCGCCGAGCAGCCGGTGGAACTCGGCCCAGCCGTACGCGTACGCCTCGTCCAGGTCGAGGTCCGTGCCGTTGAAGTAGCGCGTCCAGCGCCCGTAGCGCTCACGGCCCACCGTGTTCGGCGCGCCCTCGATCGCCGGCGCGTACACGTCGCGCATCCAGTCGCGCAGCTCCACGACGGCCGCGGTCGCCTTGCGGGCCGCCTCGTCCAGCTCCGCGCGCAGTGATTCGGGGCCCGCCGCGACGAAGTCCTCGAACCAGCCGCGGCCCTTGCCGTCCGTGTCCGACCATTCGGTGAGCTGCTCGACGAACGTGGCTGTCGGGCGCGGAGCCGCGTACAGCTTGCGCTCCAGACCGAGGGAGAGGGACTCGCGGTAACCGGCGTACGCGGCCGGCACGGCACGCAGCCGCTCGGCGATCGCCGCCCAGTCCTCCTCGGACTGGTTCGGCGTCACGGTGAACACCTCGCGCACGGAGTGCGCGGGCGTGGCCATGTTCCCGACCCGGCGCAGACCCTCCTCGGCCTCGTGCACGGCCAGTTCGGCATTGAGCCGCTCACGCAGCAGCCGGCCGCAGCGGCGCTCGATGTCACTGTCCGCGCCGGGTTGCCGCTCGGCCTCGTCGAGCCGCGCCAGGGTCCGCCGCGCCAGCTCCGCGAGCGCCTCCTGGCCCGCGGGCGAGAGGTCGGGCAGCCTGCTCGAACTCTCCTTCACACCGAGGTACGTTCCGGTCACCGGGTCGAGGGCGATGAGCTCGTCGACGTATGCGTCGGCGACCTCGCGGGGCAGCGGGTTAGTGGTCTGTGACATGCGGTCCATCCTCGTACGAGTGGCTGCCGCGCGTCATCCGGATTGAGCCGAGGGCGTAGGACGTCCTCCGGAGCTCGGTACGCGGGACGGCCCGGCGTTCCCGCCGGGCCGTCCCCAGGTGGCCTGTGCCGGGACCTAGTCCCGTGCCATCCGCTCGCCGACCGGCTCCTGTGCCGCCTCGTAGGGCAGCCGGGAGCCGGCCCGGCCCGTCTGCAGGCGTGCCGTGATGACCAGGGTGCCCTCCTCGATCTGGTAGTCGAGGGGGAGCCCCAGACCGCGCATCGCCGCGACCATGCCGGTGTTGGAGGCCTGGGTCACGGCGTACACGCTCTCGCAGTTCGCCTCGGCCGCCATCGCCACGAGCCGCTCCAGCAGTTCACCGCCGACGCCGCGGCGCTGCCACTTGTCCTCGATGAGCAGCGCGACCTCCGTCTCGTCGCCGTCCCACAGCAGGTGGCCGAGGCCGACGAGGCGCCCCGACGCGGTCTGCACCGCGAGCGTGCGGCCGAAGCGCGGGCTGAGCAGGTGGCTCAGGTAGCGGTCCGCGTCGCCGACCGGCCCGTGGTAGCGCATGCCGAGCGTCCGCGCCGAGCACCGCTCGTGCATCGCCTTCGCGGCCTCCAGGTCACGTGCGTCGGCCCGCCGAACGGTGATCTCGTTGCCCTCGGGCAGCGTCAGCACGTCCTGGCTGTGCGGCACGCGCGGACCGAGCCGGGCGTCCAGCTCCACCAGCGCCCGCGCCCGGGCGAACTCGGTCGGGGTGAACGGCAGATACGGCCGCTCCACGGTGATCACTCCGCCTTCCGGCGCCCGCAGCCGCATCACGGTGTCCTCCAGCGCCCCCTCCACGGGCACGCCGCCAGGACCGCGACCGCCGCCGACCGGCGTGGCGGGCAGCTGGCGGATGGTGCACCGGCCCAGCAACTGCCGTAGTGCGAGCGGCAGTTCGGCCGCGTCCAGGGCGGTGCGGGCGGCCAGACCCAGGACCCGGGTGGGGGCGTCCACCAGATCGTGGGCGTCGGCCCGCTCGATCCAGGTGTCGGTACCCCCGGCCAGCGAGACCACCTTGGTCAGCTCGGAGGCCATGAGCCCGCCGGGGGCCCGCAGCAGGAACTCGTCCACCGTGCCCTCGGCCAGCGGATGCGTCTGCAGGCTCAGGATGTCGACCTGCCGCCCGGCCAGCGCCGTGCACAGCGCGGCCAGCGACCCCGGTTCGTCCTTCACCGTCGTCCGCATCCGCCACAGTGCGCTCTGACCGGGCTCGGTCTCCGGCGTGGCCGACGACTCGTCGGACGGCCCGGTCTGCTGCTCGTGCGGCAGCGACCGGGCGTCGGTATCACCGGCCGGAGGCGCATGGCCGTGGCGGCGTGTCCACCATGTGTGGAACGCCGCCGTGGCGGCCAGGGCGACCGCCGAGATCACCAGCAGCGCCGGACCGTCGGGCCCGTGCCCGACCAGGTTCGCCACGCCGTCGGCGACGGCGACGGACGTGAACAGGGCGGCGAGTTCGACGACGTCGCGCCGCCAGTGGTGCACGGGACGGCCATGCCTCGCACGGGTCACATCAGACATTTCTCGACTCATGCAACCACTGTGAAGGAAAGGTGTTGCGTGATCACGAACGCTTTGTGACTGATCGGTAAAGTGTCGTTATGTCCTTTTGTGGCTGCGAACACACGTACGGAACGGTGACTCGCGGCCGCGGAGCGGCACCGCGCACCGGGGGATGACGCCGGTGCGCGGCCCACGGAAAGGGTACGGGAGCTACTGGCCGACCCGGCCCGGCTGCAGCACCTGCGTGAACAGCACGGTGCCGTCGTATTCGCGCAGCCGCACCGTCAACTCGCCGCTGTCCCCGTCGATGTCGACCTCGCCGAAGAACTGGTAGCCCTGGGCCGGCGACACGTTCGCGGTCGACGGCGCCTTCACGAACACCCGGTCCGGGCCGAAGGTGCCGTCCAGCGCGTTGGCCGGGAAGGCACCGGCGTTGAGCGGGCCGGACACGAACTCCCAGAACGGCTCGAAGTCCTTGAACGCTGCCCTTGACGGGTCGTAGTGCTGGGCGGAGGTGTGGTGCACGTCGGCCGTCAGCCACACGGTGCCGGTGATCCGCCGGTGCTTGATGAACCGCAGCAGTTCGGCGATCTGCAGCTCGCGGCCCAGCGGGGCGCCCGGGTCGCCCTGCGCGACCGCCTCGTAGTTCGGCTTGCCCTCGACCGGGTCGGGCACGACGAGTCCGAGCGGCATGTCGTTGGCGATCACCTTCCACACCGCGCGGGACCGGGCGAGTTCCCGCTTGAGCCACTCCAGCTGCTCGCGGCCGAGGATGCCGACCGGGTCCGTGGTCTGGTTGTCCGGCGAGTTGGCGTTGCGGTAGGTGCGCATGTCGAGCACGAACACGTCCAGCAGCGGGCCGTGGCTGACCTTGCGGTAGATCCGCCCGTCCGGGCGCCCGCTGATGGTCGAGATCGGGAAGTACTCGGAGAAGGCCTGCCGGGAGCGCAGGGCCAGGTCGTCGAGCCTGGTGCCGGCCGGGTAGGGCGTGCCGGTGCCGATGACCTCGCCCGGGTACCAGTTGTTGCGGACCTCGTGGTCGTCCCACTGGATGATGTTCGGCACCTGGGCGTTGAACCGGCGCAGCGCCCGGTCGAGCAGGTTGTAGCGGAAGTTGCCCCGGTAGTCGTCCAGGGTGGTCGCGACGTGCGACTTCTCCTCGGTGGTGACGTTCCGGTAGATGCTGCCGTCGGGCAGCGCCTGCGTCGCGGGGATGACGCCGTCGGCGTAGATGTTGTCGCCGCTGCACAGGAAGAAGTCCGGGTCCACCTTGGCCATCGCGTCGAAGATGCGGTAGCCGCCGATCGACTCGTTGATGCCCCAGCCCTGCCCGGCCAGGTCGCCGGACCATACGAACTTCACGCCCTGGCGACGCTTCGACGGGGCGGTGCGGAACGTACCGGTCACCGGCTCACCGGTGCGGCGCGGGTCGTCCGGGTCGGCGAGCAGCACGCGGTAGTGGATCTGCTCCCCGGACGGCAGTCCGCGTAGCCGGGTGGTGCCGGTGAAGTCCGAGTCGGCGCCGAGCAGCGGACCGTGCCATCTGTGCGGGTTGCGGAAGGACTCGGTCGCGGACGTCTCGACGATCATCCGGGCCGGACGGTCGGAGCGCACCCATACCAGCCCCGAGTCGCAGGTCACGTCTCCCGCCTGGACGCCCCAGCCCGCCGTGGGACGCCCCGACAGGGCGAACGCCGGTGCCGCGCCGAGGGAGGTGGGCAGGGTCAGGGCCGCCGACGCGGCGAGGGAGCCGCGCAGGACGCTGCGACGACCAGGGAGCGAAAGGGACATAGGGGGCCTCCAGGACGGGATCCGGCCAGTGTGCGGTGCCACAACTACTCGCGCGCCGCAGCGCACACGGAAACCAGAAGTGAACAACTGACCACCGAGACAAGGGAACTGGCGTGCGATATCAGTGGCCCCGTCGACGCAAGGGTTGAGCCATCTGCCGGTCAGCCGGTGGTCATACGGCGGTGGCCTGGGCCATCAGCCGTATGCCGTCCCGGATTCGCGCGGGTGGCTGATGCGCGTACCCCAGAACCAGTTGTACGTCCGCGGTCTCGACGTGTCTGCGCGTGTAGTCCGCCAGCCCGCGTACGGCCACTCCGGCCGCCGTCACCCGGTCGAGGAACCGCTCCAGGGGTCCGTACCGTTCCGGCAGCCGGGCGATGACGTGCAGTCCCGCCGCGATCCCGGCGACCTGTGCGCCCGGGAAGTGCTCCTGCAGCGCGGCCACGAGCGCATCGCGCCGTTCCCGGTACGCCCGCTGGCAGCGGCGCAGTTGGCGGTCGTAGTCGCCGCGCTCCACGAAGCGGGCGAACAGGGCCTGGTCGAGGGTGGGATGGCCGAGGTCCATGGTGCGCTTGCGCTCGACGACGTCCTCGGCCAGCGCCTCGGGCACCAGCAGCCAGCCCAGCCGCAGGCCCGGGGCGAGTGACTTGCTCACCGAGCCGGTGTAGGCCACGTGCTCCGGGTCCAGTCCTTGCAGCGCGCCCACGGGGGCACGGTCGTAGCGGAAGTCGCCGTCGTAGTCGTCCTCCAGGACGAGCCCGTCCGCGGACCGCGCCCAGTCGAGCAGTTCGGTGCGGCGGCGCGCCGAGTAGGCGATCCCGGTGGGGAACTGGTGGGAGGGCGTCGTCACGACGGCCCGAACGTCCGAGTCCCGCAGCGCTCCGACGACGACTCCCTCGCCGTCCAGGGGCAGGGGCACGGTGGTGACCCCGGCCGAGGCATACAGCGCGTCGTGCTGGGGGCTGCCGGGATCCTCGACGCCGACCGTGCGCAACCCGCGCGCGTGGAGCGCGAATCCCAGCAGCGTCGTCGCCTGCGCGACCCCGGAGACGACCACGATCCGCTCCGGATCCGCGACCACGCCCCGGCGACGCGACAGCAGTTCCGCCAGGGCGGTACGCAGCTGGGGCAGCCCCCGGGGATCGGGGTAGCCGAGGTCCTGGTGGGGCATTTCGGCCAGGACGGCGCGCTGTGCCGCGGCCCAGGCGGCGCGCGGGAACAGTGACAGATCCGGTGTGCCGGGCACGAAGTCCGCGCGTGCGCCGGGGGAGCGCGGGGCGAGGTCACGCGCGCGTGGCGGAGCGGCCCGCACCGCGCCTCCCACCCAGGTGCCCGCACCTCGCCCGCTGTGCAGATAGCCCTCCGCCGTCAGCTGCTCGTACGCCTCGGTGATCAGGCCCCGCGACACCCCGAGATCGGCGGCGAGATCCCGGCTCGACGGCAGCCGGGTGCCCGGCGCGAGCCTCCCCGTGCGCACCGCCTCACGCAGCGCCGCCTGCAGCGAACGTCCACGCGTGCGTGCCGGCGCGGAGGCGGCCGGCAGGAGCAGCTCCCAGGCGTGGGTGCCGACCCGATTGGTCTCCGATGGCGTCATGGAAATGGACCTTAAACCGGACCGCCGCGCTGCCTAGCGTCGCTGCCATGAACGCCCCCACCACCCGCGGAGCCCTCCTCGCCGCGCTCGCCTGTGTCCTCGTCGGCGGGTCCTTCACCGCGAACAGCGTCCTTGGCCACTTCCCGTACGCGGGCGGCCAGTTCCTGCGCTACGCCCTCGCCTGTCTGCTGCTGCTCCCGCTGACCGGGCCGGGAGCGCCGGCGCGGCTGCGGCTGCTCGCGCCCCGTCAGTGGGCCCGCCTCGCCCTGCTCGCCGCAGTCGGGATGGTCGGCTTCAACCTGGCCGTCATCGCGGCCGAGCGCTCCGCGGAACCGGCGGTGCCCGGCGTCTTCGTGGGATGCGCGCCCGTGGTCGTGGCCGTCCTCGTTCCGCTCCTGGACGGCCGCCGCCCCCAACGCCGGGTCCTGCACGGGGCGTTGCTCGTCGCCTGCGGTGCCTTCACGGTCCAGGGGTGGGGGCGTACGGACGGCACGGGGATCGGCTTCTCGGCCTGCGCGTTGGCGGGCGAGGTCGGTTTCGCCGTCCTCGCCGTGCCCGTTCTGCGGCCTCTGGGGCCCCGGCTGCTGTCCGCCACGGTGTGCGGTCTGGCAGCGGTCGAGTCCGCGGCGGCCGGACTTCTGGCGGACGGCACGGCGTGGCTGCGGCGCCCCGACGCCACGGAGACCGCCGCGCTGCTGTGGCAGGCGGCGGTCGTCACCGTCGTCGGCTTCGTGTGCTGGTACATGGGCATGCAGCGGCTCGGTGCCGAGCGCGCCACGCTGTTCTCCGGCCTGATCCCGGTCGCCGCCGCCTGCACGGCCCCGCTCGTCGACACGGGCTCCTACGGGGCCGCGCAGGCCGTCGGCAGTGCGCTGGTCGGCATCGGAGTCGCCCTCGGCTCGGGGGCAATGAGCCCGAGGCGTGCCGGGTCAGCGGCTGCCGTCGAGGATGACGCGGGCGACCAGCGCCGGATCGTCGTTCATCGGGCAGTGCCCGCAGCCGGGCAGCCGCACCAGCCGGGCCCGGGGGACGATCTGCTTGGCGCGCACCCCCTGACGCCGTACGAGCAGCATGTCCCTGGTGCCCCAGGCCACGGTGACCGGGACGGCGGGGATGTCGTCGGTGAACCGGACGGCGCTGCCGGCCCGCAGGGTCGCGTCGAAGCCCGTCGCCTGCGCCAGGGCCAGCGTCTCGGCGACCACGGCCTCGGGTGAACGGCGGCCCGGGCGGGCGTAGATGGTGCTCGTCAGCATGGTGCGGCCGGCCGCCGAGCGGGACAGCCGCTCCACCAGGGGCAGCGGCAGCCGCCGGGAGATGTGCCGCATGGTGAGCAGCACGCCGAAGGCGTAGCGCCGCTCGGCCTCGGACCAGAACCCGGCCGGGGACAGGGCGGTCACGGACCGCACGAGCTGCTCGCGGCCGAGCTCCAGGGCGAGCAGACCGCCGAGCGAGTTGCCCGCCACATGCGGACGGTCGAGCTCCAGCGCCTCGCAGAACGCGGCGAAGACGGCCGTCGTCGTGGGCAGGTCGTAGGCGAGCCCGTCGGGCAGGGCCGGAGAGAGGCCGAAGCCGGGCAGATCCACGGCGATCACGTCGCGCTCGGTCGCCAGGATGTCCACCACCGGGTCCCAGGCCTGCCGGTGGTGACCGATGCCGTGCAGCAGGAGCAGCGGTTCGCCGCTGCCCACGCGCGCGTAGGAGACGGTCACGGCCTGTGGGCCACTGGGGGTGGGGACCTTGAAGGAGACGGTGGCGGACATGGGGGTGCTCCTCGTCTGGGCTCGCCGGCGGACGCCGTGTAGACAGCTTGTCAGCAATTGCTACCGACGGGTAGACCCTGGCGGTGGCCGGCCACCCGGCCGTACGGCTTTCAATGGCCCCTGCGCACCTCGAGGTTGAACTCCGCATGCCCGAGATGCCGGAAGAGATCGAGCCACAGCGGCAGCAGCATCTCCACACTGCGTGCCGAGCGGATGCCGCCCAGGTCGAGCACCCGGTGCGGCGGCCACCCGAATTCCCCGAGCATGCCCCGGACCTGCTCCTTGGCCTCCGCGTCCTCACCGCTCACGAAGACCTGGTGCTCGCCCGGCACCAGCGCGGGATCGACCATCACCTTGCAGTTGACCGTGTTGAGCGTCTTCACCACGCGCGCGTGCGGGAAGGCGCGCTGGATCTGCTCGCCCACGCTGTCCGACTCCACGGGGGACAGCCGCACCTCCCCGTCCTCGAACGCCATCGGGTTGGAGACGTCGACGACGACCTTCCCGTCCAGATTCGCCGCCCCGGCCGCCTCCAGCGCGGCGAGCGCCACCCGCCCGCCGACGGCGACCACCACCACCTCGGCGGACGAGGCCGCCTCCGCGAAGGTGCCGGCCCGCGCCTGCGCGCCCGCGGTGCGCGCCCACTCCAGGGCCGCGGGATTGTCCTTCGTGCGCGAGCCCAGCGTCACCTCGTGGCCCAGCTGTGCCAGCCTGCCGCCGAGCGTGCGGCCGACGTCACCCGTGCCCAGAACCGCGTACCGCATGGCCACCTCCGAAGTCCGGCCGCCGACCGCCGGCGGGCCCGCGGGTCATTCTGCTCCGGGACACGCGGATTTCTCCTAGACATGTCCGGACGCGTCGCATGGGATGGGATGGTGACCACCGACACCGAGACCGACGTCTTCGAAGCGCACCGCCCCGTCCTGCTGGGGGTCGCCTACCGCATGCTCGGGCGGGTGGCCGACGCGGAGGACGTCGTCCAGGAGGCCTGGCTGCGCTGGTCCGGCGCCGACCGCAGCGAGGTCCGCGAACCGCGCGGCTACCTGGTGCGCATCACCACCCGCCTCGCCATCGACCGGCTGCGCCAGATCAAGGCGCGGGGCGAGACGTACGTCGGCCCGTGGCTGCCCGAGCCCTATGTGACCGACTTCGGGGACACCGTCCCGGACACCGCCGAACGGGCCGTGCTCGCCGAATCCGTCTCGCTGGCCGTCCTCGTCGTCCTGGAGTCGCTGTCGCCCCTGGAGCGGGCGGTGTTCGTGCTCCGCGAGGCCTTCGGCTACCCGTACGCCGACATCGCCGTGATGCTCGACCGCGGCGAGGCGGCGGTGCGCCAGCTCGCCGGGCGGGCCCGCAAGCATGTCGAGGAGCGACGCCCGCGCTACGAGGTCGACCCCGGCCGGCGCCGTGAGCTGACCGAGCGGTTCCTCGCCGCCGCGGCGGAGGGGGACCTGGAAGGGCTCATGGCGCTGCTCGCGCCCGACGTGCGGCTGGTGGGTGACAGCGGCGGCAAGTCCAGGGCGCCGTTGCGGGTCCTGGAGAGCGCCGACAAGGTGGGCCGCTTCCTCGTCGGGGCCGCCCGGAAGGGCGTGCCGGACCAGTCCTTCCGGTTCATGGAGCTCAACGGCGGACTTGCGGTCGTCGTGCTGTCGGCGGGCAAGCCGGACAGCGTCTTCCAGGTGGACGTCTTCGAGGGGCGCATCCAGTCGCTCTACATCATCCGCAACCCGGACAAGCTGCTCTCGCTCGCCTCCGCGTAGGCGAGGAGGACGGTTCCGTACGAACACCTCGTGAACCCTGTGCCGCGAGGGCCCTGTGTAGCGCCCATGGGATCCAGGATTGGTCTTGACCAAGGGTTTGGGCCGCCCTATGGTCGCAGATAAGTGCAACAACCTTTAATAAACAAGGGCGCTAAAACGCCGCCGGACCACGGCGATTGCGGAGGACAGGGTGGGGACCACGCAGTTGGAATCGGTGCCGGAACCGAAGTACTGGCATCTCAAGACCGTGCTCAGTGAGGCATTGGACTCCGAGTTCTCCGTGGGCGAGATCCTGCCCAACGAACGCGATCTGGCCGCCCGCTTCGGCGTCGCGCGCGCCACGCTCCGCCAGGCCCTGGAGCAGCTCGAACTGGAAGGCAGGCTGCAGCGCCGCCGCGGTGTCGGGACGACCGTCGCCCCGCCGCGCGTGGGCGTCGCGGTCGGCACCGAGCAGCACGCCTGGCCGGGGGCCTCCGGGGACGACTGGCAGGCCGTCGACTGCATGCCCGCGGCCCCGCCGGCCGCCGTCGCCGCCGCACTGGAGACGGGCCCGGAGGAGACCGTGTACACGGTGCGCCGCTCCCGCGTCTCCCAGGGCCAGCCCGTCGCCGCGGAACTTCTCTACGTCCCGGAGTCCTCGGTGCCCGAGCTCTCCGCCATAGACGCGCCGTCCGGACCGGCACGCGCGCGTGCCGTGCTGCGCGAGCTGGCGCGCCTGGAGCTGGAGGGCCGGGAGAGCGCCGTCGAGCTCGGCTCCGCCCGCGCGGACGACGCCAAGGAACTGGACCGCCTCCCCGGGGCGCCCGTCCTCGTCGTCACCACCCGCTTCCTCGCCGAGGGCCGCACCGCGGCGCTCTCCGTCGCCACCTACCGTGCGGACACCTGCCGTCTGACCTTCGGCGACTCGGGCGGCGTGGAGATCCACCAGGGGCCCGAGCGCCAGGCCTCCTGAGCCCCGGTCCCGCCTGACCTGCTGTGCCCCGGAAATCTCCGGGGCACAGCGCGTTGCGGCGCCGCCGGCTCAGCGCCGTCCCGTCACCGTGCCCTCGACCGCGAACAGCTGCTCCTCCACGTGGTCCAGGGCGAGCCGCAGCGCGCCCGTCGCCACCGCCGCCTCGCCCAGCAGCGACAGCGCCACCTTCGGCGGACGCAGGCAATAGCGCGCCAACTCGCGGCGCAGCGGCTCCAGCACGCCGTCCAGACCGGCCGCCCAGCCGCCGACGACGACGAGTTCCGGGTCGAGCGCCAGGACCAGGGCGGCCACGTCGTGGACGAGCCGCTGGATGAAGCGGTCGACGGCCGCGCGGGCCCGCTGGTCGCCCTCGCGGGCCTGTGCGAAGACCTCGGCGACGGCCTGTTCGTCGAGGGGGTGCAGCGGCTCGTCCGTGGTCGACAGCAGCGTCTCCGGGGTCACCTCGCGGCCCAGCAGATGCAGCGCGCCGATCTCGCCGGCCGCCCCGCCGTAGCCCCGGTGCAGCTGCCCGCCGATCAGCGAACCGGCGCCGGGGCTCAGACCGGCCAGCACGAACACCACGTCGTCGGACTCGGTCGCCGCGCCCTTCCAGTGCTCGGCGACGGCTGCGGCGTTGGCGTCGTTCTCGACCAGGACCGGGCACTTGAAGGACCGGCTCAGCCGCTCGCCGAGGCGCAGCCCCGTCCACTCGGGCAGCGCCGCGCACAGCCGTACCGTGCCGTCGGCCTCGACGATGCCGGGTGAGGCGACCCCCACGGCCCGCAGCGAGTCGCGTGCGACCCCGGCGCGGCGCAGCAGCTCGGCCACCGCGGTGCGCAGCCGCTCCAGGCGCTCGTCGGCCGGAGCGGTCTCGTCGACCTCCTTGGCGACCGAGCCGAGCACCCGCCCGTCCAGATCGGCGAGGAGCGCGGCGACCCGGTGGGAGCCGATGTCCAGCCCCAGCAGATGCCCGGCCTCCGCCCGGAACCGGAAGCGCCGCGCAGGCCGCCCCTGACGTCGCACCACGCTCTCGTCCGCCGCCTTCTCGACGACATAGCCCGCCTCGATGAGGCCCTCGACGACGCCCTCGACGGTCGGCCGGGACAGCCCGGTCACCCGGGTGATCTCCGTCAGTGTCGCCGCGTCCGTGGCACGCAGCGCATGCAGCACCACCGCGGAGTTGATCCTTCGCAGCAGCGAGGGATCCCCGCCGGTCAGCCGCCCCAACGTCCCGTCCTCCCAGCTCGTGCGCGTGTTGGCCGGATCGTACCGGGTCGCTCCGCTGGGTTGGGCCGCTTGGTAGTGCCGCGATGGGGCGTCTTTTGTCTGTCGCGCCGTCGTGGCTGGTCGCGCCCCGCGGCGGAGCCGCTGATGTCACGGCCCCGCGCCCCTTTGGGGGCGCGCTGCCGCTCACCCCGGTGCCACGAAACCCGACTCGTATGCTGCGATCACCGCCTGCGTACGATCCCGCGCTCCCAGCTTGGCCAAGATGGCACTGACGTGGGACTTCACCGTCTCCGTGCCGACGATCAGACGGGCGGCGATCTCCGCGTTCGACAGGCCCCGGGCCATCAGTCGCAGTACCTCTCCCTCCCGTTCGGTCAGGCGGGCCCGCTCCATGGCGGCGCGGGCGGCGCGGTTTCCGCCGCTGTCGCCGTAATCGGCGGCCAACTGCCGTACCGACGCGGGGAACAGCAGCGACTCGCCCTCGGCGACCAGGCGCACCGCGTGCACGATCTCGGCCGGACGCGCCCGCTTCAGGAGGAACCCGTCGGCGCCCGCCCGCAGTGCCTCGTACACGTACTCGTCGTTCTCGAACGTCGTCACGACGAGGATCTTCGGCGGATCGTCGACCGTCCGGAGCACCGCACGCGTGGCCTCGATGCCGTCCATCAGCGGCATCCGCACGTCCATGGCGACCACGTCCGGTCGCAGCTGCCGCACGAGCGGGATCACAGCCGCCCCGTCGGCCGCCTCTCCCACGACCTCGATGTCGGGCTGTGCCTCCAGGACGGCCCGCAGACCGGCGCGTACGAGGGGTTCGTCGTCGACGAGCAGAACGGTCACCGGCATCCGGCCAGCGTAGATCAACTCAACGGGAGCGCTACATGTACCTGCCAGTCACCCTCGTCCGGTCCGGTTCGCGCGCGGCCGCCGAGCAGCGCCGCGCGCTCCCGTATGCCGCGCAGCCCGCTGCCCCGTCCGGGCCCGGGTATGTCGGCGGTCAGCGGATTGCGCACTTCCAGGGCGAGCGCGCTGTCCGTGACGTCGACACGGACGCGCACCGGGACGGATCCCGCGTGCCGGAGCACATTGGTCAGGGCCTCCTGGAGGATGCGATAGCCCTCCCGTGAGACCGGGCCGGGTATCGACTCCAGCGCACCGGACACCTCCATGTCGATCTTCGCGCCGGATGCGCGCGCGGACTGCAGGAGCCGGTCCGCCTCGGCCAGCGTCGGACGGCTGCTCACCGGCCGCTCCGCCTCGCGCAGCACACCGAGCACACGCTCCAGGTCCTCCAGCGCGGCGCGCCCGGTGTCCTCGATGGCCCCCAGCGCCCGGTCGGTGAACTCGGGGTCGCCCGCCGCGCGGGCCGCGCCCGCCTGCACGACCGCCACCGTCAGGGCATGGCCGATGGAGTCGTGCAGCTCGCGCGCGATGCGGTTGCGCTCCAGGAGCTGATCCGTGCGCTCCTCCAGGGCCGCGAGACGCTCGGCCGCGGACGGGCCCAGAAGCCGGCGGGCGACCGCGGTGATCAGCTCGCCCAGGCCGACCACGGCCCCGTAGAGCGCGAGCAGCGGCAACGGCACCAACAGGGCGTACGCCCAGTGTGGTTGGGCCTCGCCCAGTACGGGGATGGCGGCGTTCGGTGCGTGTCCGAGCGCGACGCGGACCAGCTCGTAGACCAGCGCCGGCAGCCAGACGCAGCTCGCCATCGCCACCGCGCCCAGCCCCATCCGCACCTCGAGCCAAAGCACGGTGCGCAGCCGGTCCCGCCAGGTCGCGGACGGGTTCACGGAGATACCCGAGTCCTGCTCGCCGGGCGTCAGCAGCAGTCGCGCCTGCACGCCCTCGCCCATGCGCACGGCAGGGATGAGCCCGACCGGGACCAGGACGGCGGCAGGCACCCAGGGCATCGACATGTCGATGAACAGCCACACGCTCACGACGAGCATCGGCACCCACAGGTGCAGCAGTCGTGTGTACGTCGTCCCCCGGAGCAACGGGCGCAGAAGGCGGGCCATTTCGTCATCGTGCCAGCCGCCACTGACAACGGACCTCCCCCGCGTGGGGGAGCGGCTCTCCACCGGCGGGGGAGGAGAACACCCCGCCCGAGCGGCGACGCTGCTGCCATGACCAGCATCGACGTCCAGAACCTCACCAAGGAGTACGGCAGCCTGCGCGCCGTGGACGACCTGACCTTCAGCGTCCGCCCCGGCCGTGTCACCGGCTTCCTCGGTCCCAACGGCGCCGGAAAGTCCACCACCATGAGGCTCGTCCTCGGCCTCGACCGGCCCACCTCCGGCTCCGCCACGATCGGTGCCCGCCCCTACGCCGCGCTGCACGATCCGCTGCGCCACGTCGGCGCCCTGCTCGACGCCCGGGCCGCGCACGGCTCCCGTACCGGCCGCGACCACCTGCGCATCCTGGCGGCGAGCAACCGCATCCCGCAGCGCCGGGTCGACGAGGTGCTCGCGGAGACCGGGCTCGCATCGGTGGCGCGACGCCGCGTGAAGACGTACTCCCTCGGCATGCGCCAGCGCCTGGGCATCGCCGCCGCGCTGCTGGGCGAGCCCCAGGTGGTCATGCTCGACGAACCCTCCAACGGCCTCGACCCCGAAGGCATCATCTGGATCCGCGCGTTGCTGCGCCGGCTCGCGGGGGAGGGCCGTACGGTCCTGGTCTCCAGCCATCTCATGAACGAGACCGCGTCCTTCGCCGACCACCTCGTCGTCCTGGGACGCGGACGGCTGCTGGCCGACACCCCGATGCGGGAGTTCATCGACGCACGCGTGCAGCCCCGTGTGCGGATCCGGACGACGGACCCCACGGCACTCAAGAGCGCGCTCGCCCGGCACGGCCACGACGCCGTCGAGCACGAGGACGGGCGCTGGATCGTGGACCACGCACGCGGGGACGACATCGGTCGCCTCGCCTCTGCCGCCGGTGTGCCGCTGCTCGAACTGGCGGCGGAAGAGGGCACGTTGGAGCAGGCCTATCTGGACCTGACCGGCGCAGAAACCGAGTTCACCGCACCGCACCAGGAGGCCTGACCATGGAATTCACGCCCTTGCTCCACTCGGAGTGGCTCAAGATCCGTACGCTGCGCTCGCTCGTCGGCAGCCTGGCCGCCGTCCTGCTCGCCACCGCCGCGTTCTCGGCGCTCGCCGGAAGCGACACCGAAGGAGCGGACTTCGATCCGCTGTTCTCCGCGTTCTTCGGCGTCAGTTTCGGGCAGATCGCGGCGATCGCCTTCGGTACGACCGCCGTGTCGTCCGAGTTCCGGGGCGGCGCCCTGCGCGTCACGTTGGCCGCGGTGCCGCGGCGCGGCCGGTGGTTCGTCGCCAAGGCGGGGGCGATCGCCGCGCCCGTGCTCGGGGTCGGTCTGGCGACGGGAGGAGTGAGCCTCGCTGTCGGCAAGGCGGTGCTCGGGACGAAGGCGGACGGGCTGACCTGGGGCGAGGAACTGCGTGGAGTCGTCGGCTGCGCCTTCTATCTGACGCTGATGGCGCTGCTCGCGGCAGGCCTGACAGCCGTGCTGCGCAGCGGTGTCGCCACGCTGAGCATCCTGATCCCGTTCCTGCTCATTGTGTCCTTCGTCATCGGGGACATGTCCGGTTCCGTGGCGGACGTCCTGCCGGACCGGGCGGGGCAGGTGGTGTTCCACGGGAGGTGGGACGGCGCCCTGGGGCCCTGGACCGGGCTCGCGGTGACGGGGCTGTGGACGGCGGTCGCGCTGCTCGCGGGGGCGTGGAGCGTACGGCGGCGCGATGCCTGACGACTGAAGGCGGTTGACGCGCCGCCAATTGTCAGTGGCGGCCGCGATACTGGATCACATGGACATGGACAAGCACCTCGCCACGATCGATGCGCTGTGCACCGCGGATCTCTCCGCGGAGTACAGCGGGTCGGATCTGTTCCTGGCGGGATCCGGTTACCGCATCGTGCGGTTAGTGGACGGGGACGACGTGCATGTGCTCGGAGAGTGGATCTCCCAGGTGCTGAACGCCCGTTGGGGCGAGCAGCACGACCCATGGGGCATGCCCACGCTCCGCGTGCGCATCGACCGGGGCGAGGACATACCGGAACCCTGGCTGGCGACGAGCATCCTCACGCAGCAGCTGAACCTGTGGCAGCCGCCCGGCACCGAACGCTGGATCGCCCTCGGTATCGCCGACCGGGGTGAAACCGACGAGGCCCCCCTGCTCGCCGTGGCCTCGGACATAGACCCCGTCTGATCTTCAGGAGCCCGCCGCCGCCCTCAGGCGCGCGAACTCCTCCGCCATCGTCTCCACCGTCCAGTGCGCGTTCAGTCCGCTCGGATTCGGCAGCACCCACACCCGCGTCCGGCCGAACGTCCGCTCCTGCGGCCCCACCTGGGCCCTGCGGTCGTCGAATGCCGCCCGGTAAGCGGTGACTCCGACCACCGCCAGCCAGCGCGGCCGCAGCCGTGCCACCTTCAGCGCCAGCAGCCGCCCGCCCTCGCGGTACTCCTGCGGACCGAGCTCGTCGGCCCGCGCCGTCGCCCTGGCCACGACGTTCGTGATGCCCAGCCCGTACGACAGCAACTCGCTCTGCTCCGACGGCTTCAGGAGCCTGGGCGTGAAGCCCGACCGGTGCAGCACCGGCCAGAAGCGGTTTCCGGGGCGGGCGAAGTGATGTCCCGTGGCCGCCGTCATGAGGCCGGGATTGATGCCGCAGAAGAGTACAGAAAGGCCGTCCGCGACCACGTCCGGGACGAGGCGGTCGCGGGCGGCCTCCAGTTCCGCCGGGGTGAAGCGGGTCAGAGGATCGCCCCCGGCGTGTAGCCCGCGGCCTCCGGGTGCTGCTTGACGATCTCCTCGATGCGGCCGACGACGACGCCGACCTGGTCGGCGGCGGCGCCCGTGAAGGACAGCTTGTCCGCCATCAGCGCGTCCAGCTGTCCGCGGTCGAGCGGGATGCGCTCGTCGGCGGCCAGCTTGTCGAGGAGCTCGTTGCGCTCCGCGCCCTGCTCGCGCATCGCGAGGGCGGAGGCGACGGCGTTCTCCTTGATGGCCTCGTGCGCCACCTCACGGCCCACTCCCGCGCGCACCGCACCCATCAGCACCTTGGTCGTGGCCAGGAAGGGAAGGTAGCGGTCCAGCTCACGGGCCACGACCGCCGGGAAGGCGCCGAACTCGTCCAGCACGGTCAGGAACGTCTCCAGCAGACCGTCCAGCGCGAAGAACGCGTCCGGCAGCGCGACCCGGCGCACCACCGAGCAGGACACGTCGCCCTCGTTCCACTGGTCGCCCGCCAGCTCGCCGGTCATCGACGCGTAGCCGCGCAGGATGACCATCAGGCCGTTGACGCGCTCGCAGGAGCGGGTGTTCATCTTGTGCGGCATCGCCGAGGAGCCGACCTGGCCCGGCTTGAAGCCCTCGGTCACCAGTTCGTGCCCGGCCATCAGACGGATCGTCTTCGCGAGCGAGGAGGGGGCCGCCGCCAGCTGCACCAGCGCGGTGACGACCTCGTAGTCGAGGGAGCGCGGATAGACCTGGCCGACCGAGGTGAACGCCTGCGAGAAGCCGAGGTGCTGGGCGATCCGGTTCTCCAGGTCGGCCAGCTTGCCCGCGTCACCGCCGAGCAGGTCGAGCATGTCCTGCGCCGTGCCGACCGGGCCCTTGATGCCACGCAGCGGGTAGCGGCCAAGGAGCTCCTCGACCCGGCCGTACGCGACGAGCAGCTCGTCGGCGGCGGTCGCGAAGCGCTTGCCGAGGGTGGTGGCCTGCGCCGCCACATTGTGGGAGCGGCCGGCCATGACCAGCTCGCCGTACTCGCCCGCCAGCTTGCCCAGGCGGGCCAGGACCGCCACCGTGCGGTCGCGCATCAGCTCCAGCGAGAGCCGGATCTGCAGCTGCTCGACGTTCTCGGTGAGGTCGCGGGAGGTCATGCCCTTGTGCACGTGCTCGTGCCCCGCGAGGTCGTTGAACTCCTCGATCCGTGCCTTCACGTCGTGCCGCGTGACCTTCTCGCGCTCGGCGACGGAGGCCAGGTCGACGGTGTCGAGGACCCGCTCGTAGTCGGCGATCGCCGCGTCCGGCACCTCGATGCCGAGGTCCTTCTGGGCCTTGAGTACGGCGAGCCAGAGCTGCCGCTCCAGCTTCACCTTCTGCTCGGGCGACCAGAGCGTGGCGAGTTCGGCGGAGGCGTAGCGTCCGGCGAGGACGTTCGGGATGCGGGGCTTGGCGGGAGCAGAAGTCACGTGTACGGATTCTACTGGCGAATCGTGCAGGCCAGCGCCACGGGTGCGTTCGGTGGAACCTACGAATGTGCTCGCCCCCGCCGCCCCTACCCGTCCCGACACCGGGGGCTGCCGCCCCCGGACCCCCGCTTTCGGCCTGAACGGCCTCGTCCTCAAGCGCCGGACGGGCTGAAAGGAGCCTCCCGGCTTCTTACGTCACGGGGCCCTCGTACGGCAGGAGCTCCGGGCGCTTGGCCGGGCGGCCGTCGCCCGAGGAGCGGCCCGTCAGGCGGCGGCCGATCCACGGGAGCAGGTGCTGACGGGCGAAGCGGACGTCCGCCACCCGTCGCGCGGCCCACCCCGGAGGAGGGGTCGCCGCCATCGGCGTGTGCCAGTCGGCGTCCTCGGGGTCGTAGCCCAGTGTCTGCCAGACGGCCTCGGCGACCCTGCGGTGCCCCTCCGCCGTCAGGTGCAGCCGGTCGACGTCCCACATGCGGGGGTCGGCCAGCGACGGGGCCCCGTACAGGTCGACGACCACCGCGTCGTGCCGTGCGGCGAGCTCGTCGACGGTGGCGAACAGTTCCTCCATGCGCGGCCGGAAGCGGTCCAGGACCGGCCCCTGGCGGCCCGGGCTGCGCATCAGCACGAGCTGCTTGCAGGCGGGGGCCAGCCGCTCCACGGCCTCGGTGAGCAGGCCCCGCACCCGCCCCATGTCGCACTTGGGCCGCAGGGTGTCGTTGAGGCCGCCCACCAGCGTGATCACGTCGGGCTGCATGGCGGCCGCCACGTCGACCTGCTCCTCGACGATCTGCCCGATCAGCTTGCCGCGCACCGCGAGGTTGGCGTACCGGAACCCGGGGTTGACCGCGGCCATCCGCCCGGCGAGGAGATCGGCCCAGCCCCGGTAGGAGCCGTCCGGCAGCAGGTCCGACATGCCCTCGGTGAAGGAGTCGCCGACCGCGACCAGGCTGGTGTGTATGGGGTTCTTCTGCATGGCGGAGGAGATGGTATCCCGGTTCCATACCCGTCGGTCGGTCGGCCCCCGCTCGTTCGAACGGACGGCTCAGGCCCGCTGCCCGAACAGCTCCTGCAGCACGTCCTCCATGGTCACGAGGCCGGCCAGCCGGCCGTCGCTGCCGAGTACTGCCGCCAGGTGCGTGCGGCTGCCCCGCATCGCCGTGAGCACGTCGTCCAGTGGTGTGCCTTCCCGCACGCGTGCGATGGGCCGCATGTCCCGCACCCGGAACGGCACATCCCGGGGAGAGGCGTCCAGCGCGTCCTTGACGTGCAGATAGCCGACGATACGACGGCCCTCGTCGACCACGGGGAAGCGGGAGAAGCCCGACTGGGCCGACAGCCGCTCCAGTTCCTCCGGAGTGACGCCCACGCGCGCGTAGACGACGCTTTCCAGCGGGAGCACCACGTCGCGCACCGGACGGCGGCCGAGCTCCAGCGCGTCGTGCAGCCGCTCCAGCGCGCGGTCGTCGATCAGCCCCGCCTCGCCCGAGTCCCGCACGATCCGGGCCAGCTCGGCGTCCGAGAAGGTGGCCGCGACCTCGTCCTTGGTCTCCACCCGCAACAGCTTCAGCAGGGCGTTGGCGAAGGCGTTGATCGCGAAGATCACCGGGCGCAGCGCCCGCGCCAGGGCGACCAGTGGCGGCCCGAGCAGCAGCGCGCTGCGCACCGGCTCCGCGAGCGCGATGTTCTTCGGCACCATCTCGCCGAGCAGCATGTGCAGATACGTCGCCAGGGTCAGCGCGATGACGAAGGACACCGCGTGCCCCGCGGACTCGGGCACGCCGACGGCGTGGAAGACCGGCTCCAGCAGATGCGCGATGGCCGGCTCCGCGACCACACCGAGGACCAGCGTGCACAGCGTGATGCCGAGCTGCGCGGCCGCCAACAGCGCGGACACGTGCTCCAGGCCCCACAGCACGCTCCTGGCCCGCCGGTCGCCCTCCGCGTCCCCCTCCACATACTGCTCGATCTGCGAACGCCGTACGGAGATCAGCGCGAACTCGGCGCCGACGAAGAAGGCGTTGACGACGAGGGTCGCAAGGCCGATCAGCAGCTGTACGGCGGTCACTTCGCGGCCTCCTGGTTCGTCGTACCGTCCGCCCCGTCCTCGAAGGGTGCGTGCATCAGCACGCGAGCGGCCCTGCGCCCCGAGGCGTCCACCACGTCGAGCCGCCATCCGCCGACCTCGACGAAGTCGCCCACGGCCGGGATGCGGCCGAGTTCCGTGGCGACGAGGCCGGCCAGCGTCTCGTACGGCCCCTCCGGCGCCCTGAGGCCGACGCGCACGAGCTGGTCCACCCGGGCCGAGCCGTCCGCCGAGTACAGCGTGCGGCCCGCGTCGTCGCTGCCCGCGGGGGCCAGGTCGGGCGTCTCGTGCGGGTCGTGCTCGTCCCGCACCTCGCCGACGACCTCCTCGACGATGTCCTCCAGGGTGGCCACGCCCGCGGTGCCGCCGTACTCGTCGATGACGACGGCCATGGTGCGCTTGCCGGACAGCCGGTCCAGCAGCCGGTCGACGGTGAGGGTCTCGGGGACGAGGAGCGGCTCACGCATCAGTTCGGAGACGCGGGTGTGGGTGCGGCGGTGGGCAGGTATCGCCAGGGCGTCCTTGATGTGGGCGGTGCCCACGACCGAGTCGAGGCTGCCGCGGTAGACGGGAAAGCGGGACAGTCCGGTCGCCCGGGTCGCGTTCGCCACGTCCTCGCAGGTGGCCTGGACCTCGAGGGCGATGACCTGGACGCGGGGCGTCATCACGTTCTCCGCGGTCAGGTCGGCGAGGTTCAGGGTCCGTACGAACAGCTCCGCGGTGTCCGCCTCCAGGGCGCCCTCCTTGGCGGAGTGCCGGGCGAGAGCGGCCAGCTCCTTGGGGCCGCGCGCCGAGGCCAGTTCCTCGGTGGGCTCCAGGCCGAAGCGGCGCACCGCGTGGTTGGCCGTGTTGTTGAGGTGGCTGATGAAGGGGCGGAAGGCCGCACTGAACAGGCGCTGCGCGTTGCCGACCCGCTTGGCCACGGCCAGCGGCGAGGAGATCGCCCAGTTCTTGGGCACCAGCTCCCCGACGACCATCAGGAAGACGGTGGACAGGGCCGTACCCAGCACCAGGGCGAGCGAGCTCGCCGCCGAGGGCGAGATGCCGAGGGCCTCCAGCGGGCCCGCGATCAGCTTGGCGATCGACGGTTCGGCGAGCATGCCGACGACCAGGTTGGTGACGGTGATGCCGAGCTGGGCGCCGGAGAGCTGGAAGGTCAGGCTCCGGACGGCCTTGAGGGCGCCCGCCGCCCCCCGCTCGCCGCGCTCCACGGCCCGTTCGAGCTCGGCCCGCTCGACCGTGGTCAGCGAGAACTCGGCCGCGACGAAGGCGCCGCAGGCGAGCGACAGCAGGATCGCCACCAGCAGGAGGAGCACTTCGGTCATCGGGTCACCTCCGTCCCATCGTCGGACAGGGGCGGGAGGAACGCGCGATGTCGTGTACTGCGCGCACTACTGGGAGGCTCGCCCATGGGCGGACGCTCACACCTTTCATCGGAGGGCCAGAACGGATCCGGACACGGTCACTCCAATGGTAAAGGATCGGCAAAGGTGGTCAGGGTGCGAGGTGCTTCACCCAGCGCCGCCAGTGCTCTTCGGGCGCGTACCCGGCCGACCGCCAGGCATGCTGTCCGATCTCGTTGCGCACCAGCACCATCGCGTCCCCACGGCGCCCTCCGAGCCGTACGAAGCGTTCCTCGGCCGCGGCCAGCAGCGCCGAGCCGATGCCCTGGCGGCGGCGGTCCGGGCGTACCGCCAGCCGGTACAGATGGCAGCGCCAGCCGTCGAAGCCCGCGATCACCGTGCCCACCAGCTGCCCGTCCTGCTCGGCCAGCAGTAGCGCCTCCGGGTCGCGCGCCACCAGCCGCTCGACCCCGTCCCGGTCGTCACTGATGCTCGTGCCCTCGGCGGCCGTCTTCCAGAAGGCCAGGACGTCGTCGAGGTCGTCCGGGGTCGCGGTACGGATGCGAAGATCACTCATGAGGCGAGCCAAGCAGATGGTTCGCCTCTCTGGCGATCGGTTTCTGTGGCCGGGAGTCGGCATTCCGACGCGCTGGTCCTTCGGATTGCCGGCTCGGTCGATGTCGGCCGTGGATCAGGAGGAGCGGGTCAGCCGTGACGGTGCGCCCGCCGTCTGGCTGCCCTCGTCGCCCAGGGACAGGGTGTTCGCGCCCGTTTTCGTCAGGGTGTAGATGTTGCCCCGCACGCACAGCACGGCGTTGGACGGGTCCGTGGGAGTGCTCGTGGCCGCCTCGAAGACCATCGACGACGTGTGCGTCTCCCGCAGGCGCAGGGTCTCGGTGCAGCCGATGTCCTGGCCGCTGTCGGCGTCGGTCACGTGGCTGACCTGTCGGCCGACGATGTCGCCCCGGGACGCCGCGTGCAGGGTGACGGTCACGGACACCTTGCTCGTGCGGGCGTTCACGACACCGTCGCCGGAGGCACTGCCGGGTCCTGTTCCCTTCCAGGTGCCCACCCAGGAGGCGGGCAGGGCGTCCGTGGCGGTCGCGCCGGACGAGGACGGAGCGGGGGAGGTCGGTGCGGAGGTGTGCCCGCCGCCCGTCCCGTCGTCGGTGCCGTGCGGCCAGGACAGGGCGGCGACGACGGCTGCGGTCGCCGCCACGCCCGCGGCCACGGCGGCCGTGCGCAGCCGTGCGGCACGCCGACCGCGCGCGGGGGCGGCCCCGACCGGGGCGAGGCCACGAGCGGTTCCGGCCGCAGAGGCCGGGGGGTGCGTGGGGGCGGCGGGTGGCCCGTAGGCGGCGGGTGACGGGGAACCGATGCCCTCACCGGGCGGTCCGAACCCGGCCGGTGGCGCGGGATGCGGGGGCGGCGGCACCGGGCGCCGCAGCACCGCCTGGGCCGCGGTTTCCCTCGCGGCGATGTCCGCGGACAGATCCGGCGGCAGGGCCGCTGTCCAGCCGCCGGGACAGGCGCCGACGCGGTCCAACAGCTCGTCCGCGGTCGGGCGGGCCTGCGGCGACTTGTGAAGGCAGGCGGCGAGCAGTGGCGCGAGCGTCTCCGGCACGCCGTGCAGCGTCGGCTCCTCGTGCACGATCCGGTACAGCAGCTGCGCCGCCGAGGGGTTTTCGCCCGGGTGCAGGAAGGGGCCGATGCCGGTGGCGGCGTACACCAGCGTCGCCCCCAGCGAGAAGACGTCGCCGGGCTCGGCCGATATCCCGCCGGTCGCCTGCTCCGGCGCCATGTATCCCGGCGACCCGATGACGCCGCCCGTGCCTGTGTGGCGGGTGTCATCGGCGGCACGGGCGATGCCGAAGTCGATGAGCAGGGGATGACGGCGGGCCAGGAGCACGTTGGACGGCTTCACGTCACGGTGGGCGAGGCCGGCCCGGTGCACGGCCCGCAGCCCTTCGGCGAGTTCCGCGGCCAGGGCCCGCACGGTGCCTTCGGGCAAGGGCCCCCTTCGCCCGACCCAGTCGGCGAGGGAGGGGGCGGCGACGTACTCCGTGGCCAGCCACTGCGGACGCTGCCCGGCGGGGCTGTAGTCGACGACCGACACTGTCCAGGCGGAACGCACTTGGTCGCTGCTGGCGATCTCGCGGGCGAACCGCTCCTCGAAGCCGGGGTCCAGGCCGAACTCGGGCCGCAGCGTCTTCAACGCCAGCAGCCGCCCGGAAGCCGTACGGGAAAGGAAGACCTGTCCCATGCCGCCGGCGCCGAGCAGCGCCAGCAGCGGGTAGCCGCCGACGGCCGACGGATCCCCGGGATCCAGGGGCCTCATGTTGTCTCCGGGCGGTACTCGGGCCGCAGCAGGGCGGGACATCTTGGGCGGAGAGCACACGAACCCGCCCCGTATCGCCGTGAGTTTAAGCCACGCGTGACACGTTCACATCAGTTCCGATGCGACGGGCGGAGCGGGCCCGACCGGTCGGTCAGCGCAGTACGGCCGCCAGCAGGTCGGCGCCCAGCGTCGCCAGATCGGGCAGGCTGAGGGTGTACCGGACGTAACGGCCGTGCCGCCGAGTCGTGAGCAGACGAGTGCGGCGGTCACATACGTCTCGTCGTCGATCCGGTCCACGTCGTCCAGCTCCTCGGCGAGGGTCTGCCGGGGCCGGGCGGGGATCAGGAGGTCGGCCTGTGAGGAACGCCAGAGGAACTTCGCCTCCCTGAGCCGCTCGGCCAGCTCCGGCCGCAGCCCGGCCCGGACGCCCCCGGCCCGGCCGGTGAACTGCGGATGGTGACCCGGTTCGGCCGAGAAGGACCAAGGACCGCGGCCCGGTGTCCGGGCATGTCGCGCGGGCTGACGATCACGTGCTGTCGGGTCCTGTTGCGGCGTCGGCACCGAACCGCCGGCCTCATGGACCGCGACAAATCCCGGGCGCTGTCGCGGCGTTGCCGACCCGGGCAGCCGACCCGTAACTTCGCCCGGAGGGAACACGGGCGTACCAGGTGTTCCGATGGCGTGCCGAACGAGGAGGGTGTGCCCGTGATGTCCGACGGCGGAGCCGGGGTGCTGGACCTGCGATTCGAGTCGGAGCAGCCGGCCGGTGTCCTCGCAGGGCACGCCGTGATTGTCGTGCGGCCCCCGGCCGACCTCGCCCCCGCGTCCGAGACCGCTCTGCGGCTGCGGCTGCGGCTGTTCCGCGCTCGTATCACCTCACTGCGTCGCCGGTTGCCACCTTCGTCGGCTCTGCCGCCCGGTGGCCTGTGGGAGGACATGACCCCACACGTGCGTGCGGAGTCGTCACACGTCCTCCATCTGCCGCTCGAAGCCGGGTCAGCTGCCGACGACGCGTTGGAGTATCACCTCTGGTGGGACATGGATCCGTCGGAACGGGATGCCGGGGCCGAGGGGGAGGTGCGGGCTCTGTTCGACGTTCGCCTCCTGGCCCGCCGCCGCGACGCCGACGACACGGTCCTGGCCGCCGGACACATCACAGCGGCCTGGGAGGCACCCCATCCCGTCAGGGACCTCCTGCAACTGGCCCACCTCGCTGCGCACGGCCATCTGCCCCGGCCGCTGGCCGACGCCATCGCGGACCTGGTCCGCGCCAACGGGGATCTGGTGCCCTGGTGCCGGTGCTGCGCGCTGTGCCGGGAGTTGGAGGTGCTGAGGTACGCCGATCGCGTGCGCGGTCTGGCCGAGCACCACGACGCAACGGACGTCGCCCTCCTCCTGGCCCGATGGGATCCGGGCACGGACCATCCCGACCGGTTGCGCTACCGCCCTTGCCGCTGCCAACGTCTTCGAATGGGGGCACAGCCGAACGCAGCGGAGCAGCGGCGGGTCGAGACGGGCGAGGCGTGGTGGGAGGAGAGCCAGGACCCGACAGCCCGAGAGCGTGTCGAGGCCCGATTGCGGGAGCAGGTCGAGGTCGCCCGGTTGCGGCACCTCGCGCACCGGCACCGGACTCTCGGTGGCAGCTGACACGGGCGCCCGGAAACCGGCCGCCGCGGGGCTGCGCGGCTCACAGGGCGTGAACGGAACAGTCGCCGGCCGGCAGGGCCACCATACGGCTGGTCTGAGCGACGTCGACGCGTACGCCTGCCGTTGACCTGTCGAAGTAGACGTACGCGGCGTATCCCTCGCCCTGAGAAGTTCCGGTGCGGTAGAACTCGATTTCTTCGACCGGCTCGACGGCGACGAATGACGCGAGAAGCCCTTCCAGGAGGCAATGGGGGCACTCTTCCGCCACACGGAACCGGCGCCGCGCCGACCGGCCGTTCAGGTTCGTGGTGACCAACAGGTCGCCACCGGTGTCGAGTTCCAGGCACATCCAGTGCAGCCGAGGTTCGTGGGACAGACGGTGCAGCTCCTGCTCCACCCCGGTTCTGTCGGACTCCTCGGGCGGTGTCAGCGCCCAGATTCTCTCCACCAGCCGGTCCACCCGCTCGGGGCTGTTCAGGAAGCGCAGTATCAGCAGCATCGCGACCAGGTCGACGAGATACCACGCCATGCGCCAGCCGTGCATGTCGTCGTTGGCGTAAAGCAGCACGCCGACCAGGGCGTACAACGCCGACACCAGGATGCGCCAGCGGCGTTGCCGGGCCACGCCGTAGTAGGTGGCCAAGGGCACCACGGCCAGACCCAGCAGCTCCAGCTCTCTCATCCCCACCCCTCCCCGCGCGCGGCACGCGCGAACCCGGGCTGATGATATGGGCCGTTGGCGGCGGGTGGCTGCACGTCCGGCATGGACGTTTTCAGGTCAGCGCCCGCCCGGCTCCGCCACGGTTTGGTCCGGGACCTGGATCACGTCGTAGCCGAGGTCCTCGGCGCGGCGGCACCTGGCCTGCCGCTCCTCGGCGGGCGCGGGGTCGAGCAGGCTGACACCGAAACGGAACGGACGCGGCATGAACTCTCCTCGCCTGCAAGGGACTTGAGCCTCTGCCGCGATTCCCTCACTCGTGTGCGATGGCCGCCAGCACATTCATGCGGGAGGCACGCAACGCGGGCAGTAGAGCCGCCACGATGCCCACCACCGCGGAGCCGATCACCACCGCGACGATCGTGGTCCACGGGATCGCCAGCGCCTTCATGCCCTGCAGCGCCAGCACCTGCTGGGTGCAGACACCCCACACCAGACCGAGCGCGAGCCCGAGGACCGCCCCGAACACCGCGATCACCACGGACTCCAGCCGGATCATCCGGCGCAGCTGCCGCCGGGCGAGCCCGATGGCCCGCAGCAGCCCGATCTCCCGGGTCCGCTCCACCACCGACAGGGCGAGGGTGTTGACCACGCCGAGCACCGCGATGATGATCGCCAGCCCCAGCAGCGCGTACACGAGGTAGAGCAGCACGGCGATCTGGTCGTGCACCAGCTTCTTGTAGTCGGCCTGGTCACGGGCCTGGACCTGCGGATACGGCTTGAGCGTGTGCTCCAGGTTCCTGCGCAGCTGGTCGGCGCTCGTGCCGGAGGCCTTGTTGACGTACAGCGCGGAGTCCTGCCCGCCGGGCACGTACTTCTCGACCGTCGCGATCCCGAAGAACAGCCCGCCCTGCATGCCGAAGCCCTCGGCCTGGTCCTGGTCGGTGAGGGCGCCGACCTTCAGCTCGGTCTTCCTCCCGGCCGGGAACTCGACGGGGATGGTGCTGCCGATCCTGACGTCGTGCTTCTTCGCGAACTTGACGTCCATGCCGATGCTGCCGCCCGCCAGCGCCGCCGCCGTGTTCCCGGCCGCATAGGTCACGTGCGCGACGTCGTCCACTCCGTCGTCGTAGCCCGCGGCGGTGGTCTCGATGCGCTTGCCGTCCGGGAGACGTACGGCCACCGGCGCGAACCGCTGCCGTACGACGAGGCCGACGCCCGGCGTGGCGCGCACCTTGTCGGTGACCTCCTGGTTGAAGGGCACGAAGTTGGTGTTCTGGACGATGAAGTCGGCGCCCAGCGTCTTGTCGATCTGCTGGTCGAAGGACCTCGACATGGAGGCGCTGGCCACGGACATGCCGCCGACCAGGGCGAGGCCCACCATGAGGGCGGCGGCGGTGGCGCCGGTACGGCGGGGGTTGCGCAGGGCGTTGCGCTGGCTCATGCGGCCGATCGAGCCGAAGAGGGCCGGGAAGGCCCCGCCCAGGACCCGGATGACCGGGCGGACCAGCAGCGGGCCCGCGATCACCGTCGCGATCAGGGTCAGGACGACGCCGAGCCCCAGCAGCGAGGCCGACGAGGCCGTCTTCGTCGCCGTGGCGCAGCCGACCAGCGCCGCCGCGCCCAGCGCTCCCACGACCGAGCCGACGATCGCCCGCGTCCTGAGCGGCTTGCCGATCCCGGCGATCTCGGCGTCCGCGAGCGCGGCCATCGGGGAGACGGCCGCCGCACGCCGGGCCGGCAGGTACGCGGCCACGAACGTGACGCCGACCCCGACGACGTACGCCGCCACAGGGGTGCCCCACCCGACGACCATCTCCGTGGTCTTCAGGTTCATTCCGAACACGCTCATCAGCTTGATCAGCCCGGCCGCGAGCCCGATGCCCGCCGCCAGGCCCAGAGTCGAGCCGACCAGGCCGAGCAGGAGCGCCTCGGTGAGCACGGAGCGCCGCACCTGCCGCCGGTCGGCGCCCAGGGCCCGGAGCAGGCCCAGCTCCCGGGTGCGCTGGGCGATGAGCATGGAGAAGGTGTTGACGATCAGGAAGATGCCGACCAGGACGGCGATCCCGGCGAAGCCGAGCATCACGTACTTGATGACGTCGAGGAAGCCACCGAGGTCCGAGGCGGCCGACTTGGCCTGCTCGTCGGCGGTCTTCACGTCGTAGGCGGCGGTGTCGACCACGGCCGCGACGCGCTTCTTGAGCTCGGCGTCGCTCACGCCCTTCGCCGCGTCGGCCTGGATGCTGGTGGCCTTGTCCGCAGACCCGAGCAGCTGGGCTGCCGCCGTCTTCGGGTCGAGGAAGACGAGAGCCGCGCCCGGGTTGGTCGTGGTGAAGGTCGCGATACCCACGACCCTGACCTTGAAGGTGCCCGGCTGGGCGAGCACGGTCAGGGTGTCGCCGATCTTCACGTGCTTCTTGTCGGCGGTGTCGGCGTCCAGGAGCGCCTCGCCACCGCCCCGCGGGGCGTGACCCGAGGTCAGCCTCACGGGGCTGCGACGGGTGAGGTACCAGTCGGAGGCGATGGTGGGCGCCCCGGTGGTCGGGCCGACCGACTTGTTCCTGCTGTCGACGACCGTGATGTTCTGCACGCTGACGTCCGCGTGCGTCGAGGCGACCCCCTCGACCTTCGCCACCCGCGCCGCGAGCGAGGCGGGCACGGTCTCGACCGCACCGGTCGGCACCTGGGACTTGAGGTCCTGCTTCGGCTCCACGGTGACATCGGCGGAGGTGGAGTGGAAGAGCCGGTCGAAGGTGCGGGTGACCGTGTCGGAGAAGATCAGACTGCCCGCGACGAAGGCCACGGACAGGATGATCGCCAGCGCGGAGAGCAGCAGCCGCCCCTTGTGGGCGAGGAAGCTGCGGAGCGTCGCCTTGAGCACGGTGTCAGTCCTCCTCGGCGGGAGCAGTGCTCTCGTCGAACTGGCTGCGGATCACGTCGAAACGCTTCATCCGCTCCAGGACGGCCTCCGCCGTCGGGTGCTCCATCTCGTCGACGATCCGTCCGTCCCCGAGGAAGAGCACCAGGTCGGAGTGGGCGGCGGCGCCCGGGTCGTGGGTGACCATGACGACGGTCTGGCCGAGACTGTCGACCGCCTCGCGCAGGAAGGCGAGCACCTCAAGGCCGGCCCGTGAGTCGAGGTTGCCGGTCGGCTCGTCCGCGAAGATCAGCTCAGGCCGGGAGGCCAGCGCCCGGGCGCACGCCACCCGCTGCTGCTGCCCGCCGGACAGCTGCGAGGGCCGGTGCCCCAGCCGGTCCCGCAGGCCGAGGGTGTCGATGACCTGGTCCAGCCACTTCTCGTCGGGCTTCTTGCCCGCGATGTCCATGGGCAGGGTGATGTTCTCGGCCGCGTTCAGTGTCGGGATGAGGTTGAAGGACTGGAACATGAACCCGATCCGGTCCCGGCGCAGCCGGGTCAGCTCGCGCTCCTTCAGCCCCGTGATCTCGGTGTCCCCGAGCCACACCTGGCCGGCGGACACCGAATCGAGCCCCGCCAGACAGTGCATCAGCGTGGACTTCCCGGAGCCCGAAGGCCCCATCACGGCGGTGAAGCGGCCGCGCGCGATGTCCACGTCCACCGAGTCCAGGGCGAGCACGGTCGTCTCGCCCGAGCCGTACGCCTTGGTCAGACCGCGGGCGCGGGCCGCGATCCCGTCGGCCGACGCATGGCCGGGGGCATGCTCCGCAGCTGCTGTGGACAACGCTGCCTCCTCGCTCACTCGGACTGTCGACTCCTTCGTCCTGGCCGAGGGTAGTGTGATTCCGCCCACATCGGATATCCACCGAAGGTCGGGGACGGTCTCCACCGCAGGTCGGGTCCCTGATTCCGATGTAAGGGACACGCTCCACCCGTGGGAGGAGCTCTTGTCGTGCTAGCACTTTGGCGCTAGCTTCGAAGTATGGCGAAGACCCAGCTGAACGTGAGAGTGGACGAGGGCACGGCCCGTGCCGCCCGCGAGCGCGCTCTGGCCCGCGGCATGAGCGTCAACCGCTACATCGAGGAACTCGTGAAACAGGACACCGGGGAGGTCGGCCAGACATTCGTCGAGGCCGCCGCCGACTTCATGAAGCAGTACGAGGCGGTCTTCGCCGAGGAGTTCGCCGGCGAGGACGACAGCACGCGCGAAGGCAGCCGCTGAGACCTTGAGCAACCTCAGCATCGATCTCGCCTGGCTCCTCATGCTCGCCGAACAGAAGACACCCGGAGACCCCCAGGTCACCGACTGGGGTGCCCTCGTCGCGGCCGTCGCGCGCCACGAGGCCGAGATATTCGACGTCCCCGTCTACGACAACCCGCACGCACGCGCGGCGGCTCTGCTCCAACTCCTCATCCACGTCCCCGCACTGGAGCGCTCGAACGCCCTCTTCGCCTCGGCCGTCGCGTATGCCTACCTCGTAGCCAGCGGCCTCAGGGTCACCACTTCGCCGGTGCAGGTGCGCGATCTGGCCCGCCTGGTCAAGAAGGGCAGCGCCACGGTGTACGACATCGCTGCGGAGCTGCGCGGCTGGACCATGTGAGCAGGGCGTTTCAGGTCTCCGTTCCTTCGGACTCCGGCCGCCACGCCGTGCCCAGCACGCAGTACGAGGTGGGCAGCCGCGGCCCCTTCTGAGGCATCAGCATCCGCCGGTAGGGGCCGAGCTCGAACCCGGCCTCGCGCAGCGCGGCGACCGGGTCGCGGGCCAGATGGCAGCCGCCGTTGAGGGGCGGCCACAGCGTGCGGTCCAGGGCCCGCTGGGCGAAGGTCATCGCCGGTCCGCCGCCGCGGCCGTGCTCGAAGAACCGCACCACGCCGCCGGGCCGCAGCACCCGCCGTATCTCCGCGAGCGCCCGCGGCAGGTCCCGCACACTGCACAGCACCAGCGAGATCACCACCGCGTCGAAGGCCTCGCTCTTGACGGGCAGTGCCTCCGCGGCCCCCGGGGCGACATCCACCGGCACCTCGCAGCGGCGGGCGGCGTCGAGGGCCAGCTGCCGCAGCCGGCGCTCCGGTTCGATCGCCACGACCTCCGAGACGGTCCTCGGATAGTGCGCGAAGTTCAGTCCATTGCCCGCGCCGATCTCGATCACCCGCCCGGACAGTCCGGACAGGAGCCGCTCGCGGACGCCGCCCATGCCCAGCCGGGTCTCGGCGGTCACGCTGATCCGGGCGTAGTAGCGGGCGAACAGCGGATGGTGCACGGGATCCCGCGCCACCTTGGTGACGCCCGGGGACCGTAGCGGCATGAGGACCTCCTCGACAGGACGGGCCTACCGCGATTCTCCCCCGTACGGGCCCCGCGCACCCCCGCCGGTTCAGGCCCGGCTCACGAGACGAAGCCACGCACCTGCTCGTACACGCCGTGGTCGTTGTTCATGTCGCTGTGCGAGATGCAGCCGGCGTCGACGTTGGTCGCGCCGTTCAGGAGCGCCGAGCTGTTCGGCACCACCGCGGCGTCGCAGTCCGACCAGTAGCTCGCATAGGACACGGCGCCCGGTGTCTCGTCGCCCGAATTGAGAGCCGTCAGGTACGAACTGCCGGTCTGCATCTCCTTGCAGGACGTGTACAGCCAGGCGCACCAGGAGGCGACGGACGTGCCGTGGTTCACCCCGGCGACCGAGACGAAGTCGTCGACGTACGACGTTCCGCCGAGGTTCTTCAGGTAGTAGCGGGAGCTGAGCACGCCCATCGAGTGGGCGACGATGTCGACCTTCGAGGCGCCGGTCCTCGCCAGCACGTTCTTGATCTCGGTGGCCAGCTGCTGCGCGGTGGTGGCGTTGGACTGTCCCCAGTCGTACGACCACGCGTACAGCTCGGAGGACGAGTAGCCGTCCGCCTCGAAGTCGGCGACCCAGTCGTTCCAGCTGCCGGCGTCGCTGCTCAGGCCGTGCACGAACACGATCGGGTCGTGGGTCGCCGCCCGAGCGGGGGCGGCGGACAGGGAGAGGGACAGCAGGAGCGATGCGACCACGGCCGGGAATGCCGTGGCGATACGACGCTTGTGGCGCTGCATGGTGCCTCCTGACGGGGTGGGGTCGCCAGGAGTGTCGGCTCGGGTCTACGCGCGGCGCATCGGCGAAATCGCCGGTCTTTACGGTTCAATTAACCCGCCAGTAACGTCAGTTGCGTGGTGACTCCGGTGAACCCCCCTCCTCTTGACCGCACTTCGCCACCGCAGCGCACGACGCCCGAGCTTCCCGAGGGCGTCCGCGTACGGCTCCTGCACGCCGTCTACGGTGATCCGCGCGCCGCCGCCGAATCCGTACCGTTGCTGACCGACCGGCAGTCGGCGGGCCTCGACCCGCTGCCGACGGAGCCGTCCGCACTCGCCCCCGGTCTGCTGCGAGCGCACCGCGCGGAGATCCGGGCCCTCCCGGACGACACCCGTCTGCTCCTGCTGCTCGCGGCCGCGGACCAGTACCCGGTCGCCACCCACGCCTTCCTGCGCGCCGTCGCGGCCGTCCGCCTGGACACCCGCCCGCTGGAAGCCGCCGAGGCGGCCGGGATCGCGCAGACGGGAGCGGGCGGCGTCGTCTTCCGGGACGCCTGGACGAGGATCGCGGCGTACGAGACGGGCTCCCCGGCGGACCGCCGCGACGTCCACCGCCTGCTCGCACGGGTCCTGCACGGCGCCGGAGAAACACCCCGCCGCTCCTGGCACCGCGGCGCGGGCGCCCTCGGCCCGAGCGCCAGGCTGGCGGCGGAACTGGGCGCCGCGGCGGAGCAGGCCCGCACCGTCGGCCAACTCACCCTGACCCGCGCCTTGTTGGAAAGCGCCGCCACCCTGTGCCCCACGCCGTCCGAACAGTCCCGCCTCCGTGCCCGCGCCGCCACGGCCGCCTGGCACTCGGGCGACGCGGACCGTGCCCGCCGGCTCGCGGCCCACGCGAGACCCGACGACGGGCTGACGGGCCTGTTCGCACTCCGAGCCGGCAACGCCACCGAGGCCTTCGACTCGCTGCTGACGGCGGCCGTTCGGGAGGCCGGGGCCTCGCCCGGCCGGGCAGCACACGCCGTCCCCTCCCGGGCCACCTCCGCCTCCCACCTCCTCGCCCGCGCCACCGAAGCCGCCGTCTACACCGGTGACCTGCGCCGTTGCCGGGAGGCTGCCGTGGTGGCCGGGCGGCTGGGGATCGGGATGCCCGGCACCCTGGGTGGACTCGTCGCCGCCTTCGAGGGGCGGTACGAGGATGCAAGAGGGCTGCTGGAGGCGGCGGCCGGGCGGTGCGGGCCGGGAGGCGACCCCACCATGCTGGTGCACGCCGGTATCGCCGCGCTGATGCTCGGCGACCACACCCGGGCCGCCACCGCCACCGTCCGGGCGGCCGCCTCGGCCCGTGCGCGGGGTGCCGCCGCCACCGTGGCACAGGCGCTGGAGTTCCGTGCCTACGCCGACTTCTGGACCGGGCGCCCGCAGGCCGGCGCAGCCACCGCCACGGACGCCCTGCGGCAGGCGTACGCCACCGGGCAGGACAACGGCGCCTGCCATCTCCAGGCCGCCCTCGCCATGTTCGCGGCGGTCACCGGCGACTCGTCCACCTGCCGCGAACGCGCCGCAGCCGCACGGTCCTACGCCCTCGCCCGAGGCCTCGGCCTGCCCGCCGCGCTCGCCCAGTGGGCGCTCGCCTTCCTCGACCTCGCCGAGGGCCGCTACTCCGACGCCGCGGCCCGGCTGCGCGCCCTCGCCGGCTTCGGCCCCGGCCACGGCCACCGCGCCATCCGCCACCTCGCCACCCCGCACTACGTCGAGGCCGCCGTACGCACCGGTGACACCCGCGTCGCCCGGGCCGCGCATGCCGACTACGACCGCTGGGCGCGTGCCGTGCGCAGCAGCGACGACCTGGCGCTCAGCGCCCGCTGCCGCGCCCTGCTCGCGCCCGGCGCCGAGGCCGTCGAGCACTACCGCACGGCGCTCGACCTGCACGCGCAAGGCGACCGCGACTTCGAACGCGCCCGCACGGAACTGCTGTTCGGCAGCGCCCTGCGCCGGCTGCGCCACCGTGCGGAGGCTCGCGACCGGCTGTACAGCGCGGCGGAGGCGTTCGAGTACTTCGGCGCCCCGCACTGCGCGACGCAGGCCCGCGCCGAACTGCGCGCGCTGGGCGCCCCCGCCGCCCCCGCGCGCGGCCGCACCGACGACCCGGTCACACGCCTGACGGCCCAGCAGCTGCTGATCGCCCGCATGGCCGCCGACGGCGCCACCAACCGGGAGATCGCCACCCGCCTCGCCCTCAGCCCCCGCACGATCGACCACCATCTGCGGGGCGTGTTCAGCCGGTTGGGCATCCGCTCCCGGATCGACCTGGTCCGGCTGCTCGGCGACGGCGGGCGCACTCCATGACCCGGGCGGAGCACTCCGGAGGGTGCCGAAGCGGCTCACCTGAATGGCTGACATGCCGTCAATTGTCATGATTTCAATACAGGCTGTAGCTATGTCCGCGCAATACGCTGCCCTTCGCGAGCGTGTGGACACGCCGCGTCACGACGGTTCACTCGAGGAACGACGAAGGGCGTCGACATGACAGACCCAGGCCGCTCAGTGCGGCGTCCATCCCGGATCGTTCTGGGCTCGCTCGCCGCCGCGGCCGCACTGCTCGCGGCCGGCCTGCCGCAGTCGGCGCCTGCCGCCGCGGCGGCGCCTTCCACCCCCGCACTCACGGCTGCCGCCGCGGACGGCGGTAATCCGACGGACGACGTCAGCACGCTCTCCACCGGATGGCAGACGCCCTGGGAAATCAAGTTCATGCCGGACGGAGGCTCGGCGCTGGTGACCGAGCGGCTCACCTACCAGGTCTACCGCCTCGACCGGGACGGGCGTAAGACACTGGTCGGCGAAGTGCCGAACACCGTCCCCGAACCCTATGACGACGGCCCCGGCGGCCTGTTGGGCGTCGCTCCGTCCCCGACCTGGAACGGCACGACCGACAAGCAGGTGTTCTTCGTGCACACCACGAGGACCCGGACCGAGGTCGTCAGAATGGACTACGACGGCAGGTCGCTCTCGAACTACAAGGTGGTGCTCGGCGGAATCAAGAGGGTCGGCAACCACAACGGCGGCCAGATCGCCTTCGGCCCCGACGGCTACCTCTACGTCTCCACCGGCGACGCCTACCAGCCGAAGCTGGCGCAGGACAAGAAGTCGCTCAACGGCAAGATCCTCCGTATCACCAGGACCGGCGCCGCAGCCCCCGGAAACCCGTTCGGCACCCGCGTCTACAGCTACGGCCACCGCAACCCGGAGGGCCTGGCCTGGGACCGCAACGGCCGCCTGTGGGAGACGGAGGTCGGCGACCAGACCTGGGACGAGATCAACCTGATCAAACCGGGCGCCAACTACGGCTTTCCCGCCTGCGAGGGCGGCTGCGACGTCAAGGGCATGACCACTCCCAGGGTCGTGTTCCACCCGGAGTGGGGCGTGCCCGCCCAACTCGTCATCGTGGACAACGTCATCTATGTGACGTCGCTGCGCGGCAAGCGGCTGTGGCGCATCCCGATCGACGGGGACAGCGAGTTCACCGGCACGCCGGTCGACTTCTACCCCGGCCGGTTCGGTCGTCTGCGCGCCATTGCCAAGGTGCCCGGCGCGGACGAACTGTGGGTGGGCACCAGCGACCTCGGATACGGCAAGGACAAGATCCTCCGCGTCTCCCTCAAGTGACCCTCCCTGCACACCCAGAAACCCCACCGGAGAGGACGTATCACCCATGAACGAAGCCACGGAGCAGCTCAAGCCGGTCGAGCGCATCGCCTCGCAGGACACGGCCGGGGCCACCTGGCAGACGCCCGCCTACGAGGTCGTCGACACCGCGCTCGAGGTCACCGCCTACTCCCTCAGCTCCCGCTAGCCGACGCCATGCTGCTGCTGGTACTCGGCACTGCCGCCGGCGGCGGCATCCCCCAGTGGAACTGCGCGTGCTCCGGATGCTCCGGGGCACGCGCCCACCCGGGCCGGCGCCGCCGTCATGCCTCCCTCGCCGTACGGACCGACGACGGCCGCTGGTACCTCGTCAACGCGACACCCGACATCGGGGACCAGATCGAAGCCCGGCCCGAACTCCACCCGGGACCCGGCCCCCGGCAGACTCCGATCGCCGGACTGGTCCTCACCGACGCCGAACTCGACCACACGCTGGGCATCGCCCGGCTGCGCGAGGCGGACGCCCTCCAGGTGATCTCCACGGCCCCGGTCCGGCGAGCGCTCCTGGACCGTCTGCACCTCGGCGACGTACTCGCGCCGTACACCTCCATCACCTGGCGGGAACTGCCGCCGCGCGGCGCCGAACCCCTGGAGCGCGGCGCGTCGGGCCTGCAGATCAGCGGCATCCCGGTGTCGGGCAAGCGCCCGCGGTACGCCGCCGATGCCCCGGACGACGACGCATGGGTGGTGGCGCTGCGCCTGTACGACCCGGCCTCCGGCGCCACCGCGCTCTACGCACCCGCCCTGGCCGCCTGGCCGGACCGCTTCCAGCAGGCCGCCGCCGAGGCCGACTGCGTCATCGTGGACGGCACCTTCTGGGACGACGAGGAGCCCCGCCGCACGAGCATCTCCGAACGCACCGCCACCGGCATGGGCCACCTGCCCATCGAGGGACCGGGCGGAACCGCCGAACGCCTGGCCCGCCTCTCCGCCCGCTGCCTCTACACCCACCTCAACAACACCAACCCCCTCGTCGACCCGGCCGCGCCCCAGCACAAGCGGCTCGCACGGCTGGGCCTCGAGGTGGCGTACGACGGGATGGTGATCGACCTATGAGCACGACAGCACTGAATACGACCGCACTGAATACGACCGCCCTGAACACGGCGCCCGACCCGCTCGCCGAACCCTGGCGCCCCGCGGAGTTCGAGGCCCGACTGCGCGCGGTGGGGGAGGAGCGCTATCACGACAGCCACCCCTTCAACCTCCGTATGCACAGCGGCGATCTCAGCCAGGACGAGCTGCGCCGCTGGATCGTCAACCGCTTCCACTACCAGCGCCACATCCCCGTCAAGGACGCCCTGATCACGGCCAAGCTGGACACCCCCGTGCTGCGCCGGATGTGGCTGCGCCGCATCCAGGACCACGACGGGCAGCAGGACCGCGAGGGCGGCCTCGACCGTTGGCTGCGGCTCGGCGAGGCGGCCGGCCTGCCCCGTGAGACGCTGCTCGCCGGCGACGGCGTGCTGCCGGGCGTACGCCTGGCGGTCGACGGATACGTCAACTTCTGCCGGTTGCGCACGCCCCTCGAAGCCGTCGCCGCGTCGCTGACGGAACTGTCCGCCCCGGATCTGATGCGCACCCGCATCGAGGCCTTCCAGCGCCACTACCGGTGGATCGAACCCCAGGGCCTCGCCTACTTCCGCACCCGGGTCTCCCAGGGCCGGCGCGACAGCCGCGAGGCACTCGACCTGGTCCTCGGCTGGGCCCGCACCCGTGACGAGCAGGAACGGGCCCTGGCGGCGCTGCGCTTCAAGTGCGACGTCCTGTGGTCGCTGCTCGACGCCGTGGACCTGGCGGGACGCCGGGAGCAGGGGTGAGTACGACGTCGGTGACCGACTGGCGGCCCGTGCCGGCACCCGCCGTCCTGCTGCGGCACGACCACACCCGGGACACGGATCTGCTGCTCCTTCCCGAACGTGTCGTCGTGCTGCGGGGCGGGGCCGGCGCGGTCGTCGCCCTGTGCGACGGCTCCCGCAGCGTGCGCGACATCGTCGACGAACTGTCCGAACGCTTCCCCGGCGCCCCCGTCGCCACCGACGTCCCTCCCTTCCTCGAACGGCTGCACAAGCAGGGCTGGCTGCGATGACCCTCACCGATCCGACCGCCCCCGCCCCTCGGGCGCCCGTGCCGGCCCGGCCCTGGGCGCTGCTGGCCGAACTCACCCACGCCTGCCCGCTGCACTGCGGGTACTGCTCCAACCCGCTGGAGCTGACGCGGCGTTCACGCGAGCTGACCGGCGGGCAGTGGGCGGACGTGATGCGCCAGGCGGGCGGGTTCGGCGTGGTGCAGACCCATCTCTCGGGCGGTGAACCGCTGCTGCGCCGGGACCTGGAGCAGATCGTCGCCGCGGCCGAGGCCGCCGGGATCTACACCCAGCTGGTCACCAGCGGTGTGGGCCTGGACCGGGAGCGGCTCGGCGCGCTCACCGCCGCCGGGCTGCGCAGCGTCCAGCTGTCCGTCCAGCATGCCGACCCGCGTGCCTCGGACCGGATCGCCGGACGCCGTTCCTTCGGCGACAAGGAACGCGCGGCCGCACTCGTACGGGACGCGGGCCTCCCGCTGGGCCTCAACGTCGTCCTGCACCACGGGAACCTCGACGCCGTCGACGCCGTCGTCGAACTGGGCCTGTCCTGGGGTGTGGACCGCATCGAACTGGCCAACGCGCAGTTCTACGGCTGGGGGCTGCTCAACCGCGCGGCCCTGCTCGCCACGCGCGAGCAGCTCGCCCGGGCACGGGACGCCGTCGAGCGGTGGCGGGAGCGGCTCACTCCGGACGGCCCCGAGCTGGTCTGGGTCGTCCCCGACTACTTCGACGGTGTGGCCAAGCCGTGCATGGGCGGCTGGGGCGCGGTCTCGCTCACCGTCACCCCGGACGGTACCGTCCTGCCCTGCCCGGCCGCGGCCTCGCTGCCGGACCTGGACCCGCCGAACATCCGGGACCATCCGCTGGCCTGGATCTGGGACCATTCCCCGGCCTTCAGCCGCTACCGGGGCACCGACTGGATGGCCGACCCGTGTCGCAGCTGTTCCCGCCGAGAGGAGGACCACGGCGGCTGCCGCTGCCAGGCGTACGCCCTCACGGGCGACGCAGCCCGCACGGACCCCGCCTGCCGGCTCTCGCCGGACCACGCACTGATCCGCGCTCTCGCCGACGACCGCACGGACGGCCGACCGGCGATCAGACGTCGGGTACCGGCCCGGCCCGGGGCAAGAACGTGATCTCGCCCCCGCCGCCCCTTCCCGTCCCGTACCTGGGGGCTGCCGCCCCCAGACCCCCGCTTTCGGCCTGAACGGCCTCGTCCTCAAACGCCGGACGGGCTGAGATGGCTGAGCCAAATCCAGCCCCTCCGGCGTTTGAGGAGCGGGGGGCCGGGGGCTGGCCCCCGGGTCGGGACGGGAAGGGGCGGCGGGGGCGAAAAACGCCTACGGTGCCTGCCGTCCCCGGAACGCCTCCGCGTCCCAGACCCCGTCCAGCCGCGCCGCGAGCCAACTCGGCGCGTTCGCGCGGAACTCGGCGGGCCTCAGCGAGCCCGCTCCGGCCGGCACCGCCCCCAGCAGCGGCGCGCCCGCCACCTCCGGCAGGTCCGCCACGTTGCAGCGGGAGGCGAGGTCGGGGGACCCGGGCCAGCTGCCGATCACGATTCCGGCCAGGTCGAGCCGACGCGACCGGAGTTCACGGGCCGTCAACTCCGTCGTGTTCAGCGTGCCCAGCCCGGCCGACGCCACCACCAGCACCGGCGCCTTCAGCAGTTCCGCCGCGTCCGCCAGCGTCCCGCCCTCCTGGTCGAAGCGGACGAGCAGCCCGCCCGCCCCCTCCACCAGCACCAGGTCGTGCTCGGCGGCCAGCTTGGCGGCGGCCTCCGCGACGTCCCGCGGGCGCACCGGGGTCATCCCGGCCCGCCGGGCCGCCGTCCCCGGCGCCAACGGCTCGGGATAGCGGGCGATTTCGGCCGCCGTCACGCCACCCGCCAGCCGGGCGACCTCGGCGGCGTCCCCGGGCTCGTCCGGCCCCACGCCCGTCTGCGCGGCCTTCAGCACGGCCACCGACCGGCCGGCCGCCAGCGCGCAGGCGGCGACCGCGGCGGTCGTGACCGTCTTGCCGACCTCCGTACCGGTACCCGTGATCACCAGGATCGTCATGCCGTTCTCATCCCTCCCGCGCCGCCGCGCACACCGCGCGCGCGATCCGTGCCACGTCGGCGTCCCCGGTGACGTACGGCGGCATCGTGTAGATCAGATCGCGGAACGGCCGCAGCCACACGCCCTCGCGCACGGCCGCGTCCGTCGCCGCCTTCATGTCGACGGAGTGGTCCAGCTGCACGACCCCGATGGCTCCGAGGACCCGTACGTCCTGCACGCCCGGGAGGTCGAGCGCCGCTGCCAGCCCGTCCCGCAGTCCCGTCTCGATCCGCTTGACCTCGCCGAGCCAGTCCTGGCCGAGCAGCAGCTCGATCGAGGCGCAGGCGACGGAAGCGGCCAGGGGGTTGCCCATGAAGGTCGGGCCGTGGGCCAGGACGGGCACCTCGCCCTGCGAGATGCCGTCGGCCACACGGGATGTGCACAGCGTCGCGGCCATCGTCATATAGCCGCCGGTCAGCGCCTTGCCCACACACATCACGTCGGGCGTCACGGCGGCGTGGTCGGCGGCGAACAGGGCGCCGGTGCGGCCGAACCCGGTCGCGATCTCGTCGAAGACCAGCAGCACGTCATGCGCGTCGCACGCCTCCCGCAGCACCCGCAGATACGCGGGGGAGTGGAAGCGCATCCCGCCCGCGCCCTGCACCACCGGCTCGACGATCACGGCGGCCAGTTCACCGGCGTGCCGCTCGATCGCCGAGCGCAGCTGCTCCGCGTACGACTCCTCGTACTCGGCCGGGGGCGCGTCCACGAACACCTGGCGCGGCAGTACACCGCTCCACAGCTCGTGCATCCCGCCCTCGGGGTCGCACACCGACATGGGCTGCCAGGTGTCGCCGTGATAGCCGCCGCGCCAGGTCAGCAGCCGCTGTTTGCCGGGGCGGCCCAGTGAACGCCAGTACTGCAGGCACATCTTGGCCGCGACCTCGACCGACACCGACCCGGAGTCGGCGAGGAAGACATGCTCCAGACCGTCGGGCGACATGTCGACAAGCTGCTTGGCGAGCCGGACGGCGGGCTCGTGGGTGAGCCCGCCGAACATCACATGGCTCATCCGGCCGAGCTGCTCGCGCGCCGCCTCGTTGAGCACCGGGTGGTTGTAGCCGTGGATGGCCGACCACCAGGACGACATGCCGTCGACCAGCTCGCCCGAGCCGTCCGCGAGCCGCAGCCGCACCCCGCTCGCCGACTCGACGACGAGCGGTTCGACGCGGCCGGGCATGGGCCCGTACGGATGCCAGACGTGCCGCCGGTCGAGCTCCAGCAGCTCGGAGACGGGCAGGTCAGGCATTGGGCGCGAGATCCGTTCCGACACCGCGGTGGCGCATGGCGACCAGGTCGGTGCGCGGTTCGGCGGAGGGCGCCGGGGCCGCCGTACCGCAGACACCGCCGTCCGCGTGCGATCCGCACCCGCCGTCCTGGTGGGAGCCGCAGCCGGTCCCGGCGTGCGAACCGCAGCCCCCGCCCGCGGCGGCCCGGTGCTCGGGCAGGGTCACCTCGCCGGCGCCCTCCACCTCGAAGCCGGCGTCCGCGATCATCTCCAGGTCGGCCTTGCCGGCCTGGCCCTCGCTGGTGAGGTAGTCGCCGAGGAAGATCGAGTTGGCCAGGTTCAGGGCCAGGGGCTGCATGGTCCGCAGATGGACCTCGCGGCCGCCGGCGATGCGCACCTCGACGTCCGGGCACACGAACCGCACCATCGCCAGGATCCGCAGACAGCGCTGCGGGGTGAGGTGCCACTCCTTGGCGAGCGGGGTGCCCTCCATCGGGATCAGGAAGTTCACCGGCACCGAGTCCGGGTCCAGCTCGCGCAGCGAGAAGACCACGTCCACCAGGTCCTCGTCGCTCTCGCCCATACCCGCGATCAGACCGGAGCAGGCGGACAGACCGGCCGCGTGCGCCTTGTTCACGGTGTCCACCCGGTCGGCGTACGTGTGCGTGGTCGTGATGTCCCCGTACGTCGCCTCGGACGTGTTCAGGTTGTGGTTGTAGGCGTCCGCGCCCGCCTCGCGCAGCCGCTCGGCCTGGCCGTCGGAGAGCAGACCCAGACAGGCGCACACCTCGACGCCCTCGTTCTGCTCCTTGATCGCCTTGATGGTGCCGGCGACCCGGTCCACGTCCCGGTCGGTCGGCCCGCGCCCGGACGCCACCAGGCACACCCGCTTGGCGCCACCCGCCAGACCGGCCGCCGCGGCCTGCGAGGCCTCGTCCGGCTTGATCCAGGTGTACTTCAGGATGTCGGCCTTGGAACCGAGCCGCTGGGAGCAGTAAGAGCAGTCCTCCGGACACAGTCCGGACTTCAAGTTGACGAGGTAGTTGAGTTTCACCCGTCGGCCGAACCAGTGCCGGCGCACCTTTCCGGCCGCGGCCACCACATCGAGCACGTCGTCGTCGGAAGTGGCGAGGACGGCCAGAGCTTCCTCGCGGGTCGGCAGCTCGCGCCGAAGCCCCTTGTCCACCAGCGTGTTCAGCAGGTCCATGAGAGCCGATCCTGTCCTACGGAAGCGCTCCCGGCCAAGGAGAGATTGAACAAGAGGGACACTTCGTCGTGTGTGTATTGCCACACCATGGGGTGCGGCCCGTCCGGCTAGTGTCTGTCCACTGCCTACAAAAGCCCCGGAGGAGCCATGGCGTTCGGCTGGATCGACGAACAGGCGCGGCTGCGCCGCCGCGCCGGACTCGTACGGACCCTGCGCCCGCGCCCGGCCGACTCCCCGCTGCTGGACCTCGCGAGCAACGACTACCTGGGCCTGACCCACCATCCGGCCATTGCCGAGGGTGCGGCGGAGGCCGCGCGGACCTGGGGCGGCGGCTCGACCGGTTCGCGACTGGTCACCGGTACGACGCAGCTCCACACCGAGCTGGAGCACGAGCTCGCCGACTTCTGCGGTTTCGAGGCGGCTCTCGTCTTCTCCTCCGGCTACGCGGCCAACCTCGCCGCGGTCACCGCGCTGGCCCCGCACGGCTCGCTGATCGTCTCCGACGCGGGCAACCACGCCTCCCTCATCGACGGCTGCCGGCTGGCCCGGGGCACCACCCAGGTCGTCGGGCACGCCGACCCGGAGGCGGTGCGCAAGGCGCTCCAGACCCACGAGGACGGCGCGGCCACCGCGGTGGTCGTCTCCGACACGGTCTTCTCGGTCGACGGCGACGCCGCCCCGCTGGCCGAGCTGGCCGCCGCCTGCCGGGAGCGCGGCGCGGGACTGCTGGTCGACGACGCGCACGGCCTAGGCGTCCTCGGTGACGGCGGCCGCGGCGCCCCGCACGCGGCGGGCCTGGCGGGCGCCGACGACGTGGTCGTGACCGCCACGCTGTCCAAGTCGCTCGGCAGCCAGGGCGGAGTCGTCCTCGGCCCCGCCCGGGTCATCGACCACCTCGTCAACGCGGCCCGCACCTTCATCTTCGACACGGGCCTCGCGCCCGCCGCGGCGGGCGCGGCTCTGGCGGCACTGCGACTGCTGCGCCGCGAACCGGAGCGTGCGGCACGCGCGCGTGCCGTCGCCGGCGAACTGCACGCACGCCTGACCGCCGCGGGTCACGAGGCGGTACGACCGGACGCCGCGGTGGTCTCCGTGCGCGCTCCGTCCCCGGAGGGGGCCGTGCAATGGGCCGCCGACTGCCGTACGGCAGGGCTCGCCGTGGGCTGCTTCCGTCCTCCTTCCGTGCCCGACGGCATCTCAAGGCTGAGGCTGACCGCCCGCGCGGACCTCTCCGAGGCGCAGATCGAACGCGCTGTACGTGTGATCGGCGAGACGCGACCATGAGTCGGCGTGACACGGCCGTGTGCCGCACGATGCGGAACTGATCGGAACTGGCCAGGGCCGATCGGGACTGATCAGGACTTGTATGCGGCCGTGAAGTCCGTCCAGCTCTCGGGGGAGAGGAGCAGGGCGGGCCCGGCCGGGTCCTTGGAGTCGCGCACGGCGAGCAGTCCGGCCCACGGGCCGGAGTGCGGCCGTGCCGTCTCCACGCAGTTGTTCGCACCCGTGCTGTAGCTGCTGCGCAGCCACCGCACGCCGTGCAGATCGGTACTGGAGGGTACGTTCCGAGGCAGTGCTGACATGGTGCCTCCTTACGCGCCGTCACCTATCCCGGCGATGTAATCCAACGAGTCCTCGGGCGAAAGGGCGTGGCTCTGAAGGGCGTTGAAGGCCTCGGTATAGGCCCGGAGGTCTTCTTTCCGTTCGAGGTAGAGGCTACTCGTCAAGTGGTCGAGAACAACCACGTCCAGATCGGAAGTGCTCGAAAATGAGAAGATTACGAAAGGTCCGGTGACGCCGACATGCGCTCCGGCAGCGAACGGCAGTACCTGAAGCCGCACTTGAGGTAGACGCGCCGCCTCCAGGAGCCGTTCGAGCTGCTGGTCCATGACCTCGGGGCCGCCGATCTCCCGGCGCAGCACCGCCTCGTCCAGTACCGCGCTCAGCTCCAGCGGCGGATCCGAACGCAGTACGTCCTGCCTGGCCAGCCGTACCTCGACCAGGGCGTCGAGCCGTTCGTCGTCCAGTCCGCCGACGGCTGCCCGGGTCACCGCGCGCGCATACGCGGGCGTCTGCAGAAGGCCGGGCACCACGGACGTCTCCAGCGTGCTCATCGAGCTCGCCTGGGACTCCAGACTGATGAAATCGCGGTAGGTCGGGGGCAGTACCCCGCGATAGGCGTGCCACCAGTGATGCCGGCCGCCTCCTTCGTCGGATCCTGCCAACACCAGCAGCAATTCACGGAGTTGGGCGTCCGCCACGGCGTAGGCGTCCAGGAGTAACCGCACATCGGCCGGTTTCACCCCGCTGGCGCCGGTCTCGATCCGGCTCACCTTCGACTGGTGCCAGCCCACGAGCCGGGCGGCCTCACCACTGGTGAGCCCCGCGCTCGTGCGTAACGCACGCAGTTCGGCGCCCAGTTTCCGGCGGCGCACCGCGGGACCGTGTTGCATGCGCTTCTCCTTACTCCTTCCGTGCCACCCAAATACGGTCTCTCGTCGCAGAGTTCACCGCTTTGGGGGACAGATATATGCATATCTTGGTGGATCGCCACCCGTGACGGGCGCGGTAATGGCAGTCTGGCGACGAAGCACCAGTCCGGGACCGTACTCGAACCATCCGCTCCGTGTCGGACTCCGGTCCCGTGGGAAAGGGACGACCGCGCCATGGCAGACCATTTGGAAGCATCCGTCACTCTGCCGAGCGATCCCGCCTCGGTCTCCGCGGCCCGCGGCTTCGTGGTCACCACGCTGGCCGAGTGGGGACTGCCGGCGGACACGGAGGCCGCCGAGACCATCCGCCTCATCGTCTCCGAACTCGCCACCAACTCGGTACAGCACACCTTCGGTCAGTCGCCCACCTTCACGGTGGACATCGAACTCCACCGGGACGAGCAGCTCCGCATCGGTGTCACCGACAGTCACCCCCGCTTCCCCAAGCGGCTGCCCGCCGCCGTGCAGCAGGACAACGGCCGCGGCATGGTGATCATCCGCTGGCTCGCTGCCGAATGCGGTGGCCGACTGCATGTCCGCCCCACCCGCGAGGGCGGCAAGACGGTCACCATCGAACTCCCGTGGACGGTACCGGCCCAGCCCGTGACGGCGGCGGGGCAGCAGGAGCCGTAGTCGCTCAACCGAGCCGCGCCCGGCTGAACGCCCCGCGCACAGCGCCCGGAAGGCGTCCGCGGCCGGTGCCACCTCGTCGGGGCGGTGGGCGACCGAGACCGTACGGCGCAACTCGCCCCCTTCCAGCAGGTGCATCCCTCCACGTCGGGATGTGCCCGGCGGAACGCGCTGAGCACCGGCGGCAGCAGCTGGATCCCCGCCGTCAGGAACGTCCCCAGCAGGCGCGTGCCGCCCGAGAGCCCGGTCAGCTGCGCCAGTTCGTGCCGCGCCCGCTCCCATTCGTCCAGCACCCGGCGCCCGGGCAACGAGCAGCTCTCCCGCACCCGTCAGGCGCGCCCTGCGGTGATGCCGCACGAGCAGCGCTGTGCCGGCCTCCCGCTCCAGCTTCGCCGGCTGCTGGGAGGGCGCGGGCGCCGTACAGCCGAGTCGCTCGGCGGCGCGGGTGATCGAGCCCGCCTCCGCCACGGCACCCTCGTCTCCCGCCGGGCCGGTGTCGCCTGCGCACTCGGTGTCGGGGGCGGGCCGCTTCTGCAGACGGCGCTTGCGGTGGCCGGCGTCGCCGCGGTCCTGGCCGCCGTTCCGGCGCTCTTCCGGGCACTTCGGCTGCTCGGCGGCGGCTACGGTGCTGTACGTGGGCCTGAGGACGCTGCGGGGGCTGCGCCGGTCCCGTACGGGGAGCGTCGAGGTGCCGGTGTCCGCCGCGCGTAGGGGTTCATGACCAATGCCCCGAACCCCAAGGCGCCGATCACCTTCCTGAGTCTGCTGCCGCGGTTCGTGCCCGCGGGCGGTGCGGCGCTGCCCCGGACGCTGCTGCTTGCTGCCGGCGGCTCTGGGGGCGGTGCTTCTCCTCGAAGCGCCGCCGGGCCTTTGATGTCGCGTCATGCCCCGCGGGGGCGACGGCACGTCAGGTTGCCGTCGCCCCCGCGGGAGAGTCAGCTGACCCGGCCGTACCAGACGCTGGAGGTCCAGATCTTCTGCAGCTTCACGACGTCCCCGGACTTCGGGGCGTGCCAGATCTTCCCCTTCCCGGCGTAGATGCCCACGTGGTAGACGTTGGAGCCCGAGTGGAAGAACACAAGGTCTCCGGCCTTCCGGCTCTTCGCGGAGATGTGCCGGGTCTTGTTGTATTGCTGGGCCGCCGTACGGGGCAGTTTCTTGCCCGCCTTCTTGAACGAGTACAGCGTGAGCCCTGAGCAGTCGAACCGGCGTGGTCCGCTGGCGCCCCACTTGTACGGGGAACCCTTTTTGGAAGCCGCGATCTGAAGTGCCTTCGTCGCCATGGTGGCTGCCGAGGCGTCGGAGGCGACGCCCGGGACCACGATGGAGCCGCCCACTGCGGCGATGGTGAGGGCCGAGGCCGTACCGGCCCGGACCATCAGCGACGGGACACGATTGAGCGCAGTCATGCGCAACCCTTCGTCAGCCGCCTGTGAAGGATGACCTGTCGGATTCGGGCTGGCGAAGTTGCCCGGCCGCTGACGCGGCTTCACCCCAAGGGCTGCTCGACCCGGTCATGGCGTGACCGTTCCGGCGACCCGTCTTGCTTGGGTCCTCCACTCCTGCCGATCCACTCCTGTCGACCGGTCATCCGGGCGGCGGCAGGACTCGGCGTCCGCCCGGATCGCCCCGCCGCTGCGGCGGGGGCTTGTCGTCAGACAGGGATCTTCACCCATACAAGTCCGAAAATCCCAATGGAACCGGGAGTTTGTGTCGTTACTCACCACTCACCCGTTCGGGTGGACACCCCTGCGTTCGAGGGGGCGTTGAGGCCCCCGAGGAGGCCCGGACCAGCACCGGAGCACCAGATTCCGGCCTTGCGGCAGGCGCGTTGCGCAACCCTGACGGTCGCGAAAAAGGAGCCGCGACTACGCCGAATGGGGGTACCTCGTTTGGTCCGTTTGACCTCCGGTCCGGACGCTTCGCCGACAAGCGGAAGGCCCGGACCGGTCATACGTGCGTCAACTGTGGGGCGGTGGCGGCACCGTGACCCGGGCGGTGCGCCGCTCCCCGTCGAGCACCCGCAGGGCGCGCCCCAGCGTCGGGGCGTGCAGTTCGGTCTCGCCCCGCTGGTGCATCAGCGCCAGGGCGTCGCGCAGCTGGGCCGCCTTGCTCACCAGCGCCTGCGCGGCCCGCAGCCCGCGATACGTGTCGCCGTGCTGCGCGGGGTTGATGCGGCCGAGCAGGTCGACCACGTCGAGGTAACGGTCGATCAACTCACCCTCGGCGTGCGTGAGGGCGGGCAACGGCGGGAGTTCGGGTGGGAGCACCGGCCGCTCACCGCCCGGTGGGCGGGGCGAGGGTGGACTTGCGGCTGGGGATGATCCGGTCCACCAGGCCGTATTCCACGGCTTCCTGGGCGTTCAGGATCTTGTCCCGCTCGATGTCCGCGGCGACTTGCTCCGGGCTGCGTCCCGTGTGCCGTACGAGCATCTCCTCCAGCCGGGCCCGCATCCGGCCCAACTCCTCGGCCTGGATGGCCAGATCGCTGGTCTGTCCCTCGATGGGTTCGGCCAGGAGCGGCTGATGGATCACCACGCGTGCCCCCGGCAGCGCGAACCGCTTGCCCGGCGTGCCCGCCCCCAGCAGCACCGCGGCGGACGAGCCGGCCTGCCCGAGGCAGATCGTCTCCACGTCGCAGCCGACGTACTGCATCGTGTCGTAGATCGCCGACGTGGCGGTGAACGAGCCGCCGGGGGAGTTGATGTAGAGCGAGATGTCCCGGTCCGGGGCCTGGTACTCGAGGTGCATGAACTGGGCCATCACATCGTTCGCCGAGGTGTCGTCGATCGGCGTCCCGAGAAAGACGATCCGCTCCTCCAGGAGCTTGGAGTACGGATCCATCGTCTTGGTGCCGGAGCTCGTGCGCTCGGTGAACTCGGGCAGGACGTAACGGGCGGACGGTCGGGTCATCGGTACCCCTCCTTCTGCGTCTGTAAAAAATGTACAGGACGTACATGACGTTATGATGGGGGTATGGCCTACGAGATTCCGGTGACGCAAGCCAGGGCTGAGCTCGCCGATCTGATCAACCGGGTGGTGTACGGGGGCGAGCGCGTCGTCGTGACACGGCACGGAAAGCCCCTCGTCGCCCTGGTCTCCGCCGCTGACCTGGAACTGCTGGAGGAACCGCAGGATCTCCCGGAGCCCGCCGAGGAGCAGGTGATCAGCTCGGTGTCGACCGTCCGCGAGGTGGCGTCCGCTCCCCGCGAACAACAGCGCTTCGGCATCGCGGCTCACCATCGCGGCACCGGCGCCTCGTAGGAAACGCGAAGACCGTGCACCCTCGTCCGCTACGGCGGGGGTGCACGGTCGGTCCGGTGCGACGGAGGGTCAGCCGACAGGGGCGAGGTTCCGCTCGGCGGCGGGCTCGGCGGCCTTGGCCCGCGTCCTGACCGCCTGGCCGAGCAGTACGGCGCCCAGGCCCACCAGGGCCCACCAGGTGAGGGTCAGAGCCGGGCCGGTCGCCGCCGCGCCGTCGAAGAACGACACCGAGCGGAGCAGGGTCGTCCCCGCGCCCGGCGGCAGCCACTGGCCGATCGTGCCGACCGGCTCGGGCAGCATCCGCGGGGCCGAGGAGGCGCCGGAGAAGGGGTTGCCGAACAGCATCACGGTGCCCGCGGCGACCCCGATGCCGGCCCGGCCGAACAGGGCGCCGAGCCCGGCGACCGCGGCGCTCACGGCCAGAGTCGCCAGCCCCAGTACGCCGGCCTCGGTCCACCAGTCGCCGCTGAGCACCCCCAGCCAGCTGTGTGCGATGCCGGCCGCCGCCGCGCCGACCAGGACGGCGGCCCCGATCAGCGCGGCCACGGCGCGCAGACCCCGCAGCCCCGCCATGGTCACCCCCGAGCCGGCTGCGATCCCGGCCAGGGCAAGCGGCAGCACGCTGGCGCTGAGGGCGGCGCCGCGTGGGTCGTTCTCCGGTGCGGCCACGACGTCGACCGTCCTGACCTGCGTGCCGTCGGCGGATCCCGGCCGGGCCACCGCCTGCTGCAGCATCTGCGCCACGACGGGGCTCGCGGCTGACGCGGTCAGCAGCTCGGGGCCCTGGGCGGTGACGACGACCGCGCCGTATACGGTCCGGTCCTCGATGGCGTCGCGAGCGGCGGCCTCGTCGGCGTAGCGGTGGATCTCGAACGCGCCCTTGTGCTGCGCCAATTGCTTCTCCACCTGGACGGTCGCCGCGGCGGGCCCGGCCACGCCGAGCGGCAGGTCGCGGGGAGCGGTGCGCGCGGCGGGCCAGGCGAAGGCCCACAGCGCCAGGGCGGCGAGCAGCGGTACGAGGACGGCGACCGCGATCAGGCGGCGGGTCTGTGTCCTTGCGGGGGTGGCGGACGTGGCGGACATGGCTTCCTCTCCGGACGGAGTTAAAAAGAAGGATCGTTCGTTTTAGGTGTGCCACCACCGTCCTGCCGTCCGGGGTTACTTGTCAAGAAGGAACGTTCGTTTTACTTTGGGGGCATGGCCCGTGTATCCCAGGAACACCTCGACGCCCGCCGCCGGCAGATCCTCGACGGCGCCGCGCTGTGCTTCGCACGCAACGGCTTCCACGCCACGTCCATGCAGGACGTGCTGAAGGAGGTCGACCTCTCCGCGGGGGCCGTCTACCGCTACTTCAGCGGCAAGGAGGAGCTGATCGCCGCGATCGTCGCGGAAGTGCTCGGCCAGGTCCACAAGGCCTTCGAGGAGGAGGCCCGCAACAGCCCGCCCCCGCTTCCGGACCTCCTGGTGTCGTCGGTGCTCGGCCGCGTGCTCGCGGCCAAGGAGTCGCTGACCGTGGACGGGCGGCCCGCCTTTCCGGGGCTGGTGATCCAGGTGTGGGCGGAGACCCTCCGCAACGAGGAGCTCGCGGCCCTGCTGCGCGAGGGCTACGGCGCGGTGCGGGAGACCTGGGGGCGCATCGCGCAGGCGTACCAGGAAGCCGGGATGATGCGGTCGGACGTGGACCCGGACGACGTGGCCCGCACGATGATGGCGGCCGTCATGGGCTTCCTCGCCCAGCAGGCCCTGTTCGGGCCCGCTTCCGGTGACATCCTGCGCGATGGTCTACGGGCGTTGATGAGCGTGGCAGGATCACAGCTCGGTTAACTTGCTTGAAACTCGGTCCAACTAGCCTGCCGATCCACGCCACCAGGGACTTTGCCCCGTGGCTGCGGCAACCGGACCCCGCACGGTCCGGGCGAGGACTGTGAGGTGGGACGTGCAACTGACCCCGCACGAGCAAGAGAGGCTGCTCATCCATGTGGCGGCCGACGTCGCCGAGAAGCGCCGGGCCCGCGGGCTGAGGCTCAACCACCCCGAGGCGGTCGCCCTCATCACGTCGCACATCCTCGAAGGCGCCCGTGACGGCCGCACCGTCGCCGACCTCATGGCCTCCGGGCGCAAGCTCCTGACCCGGGACGACGTCATGGAGGGCATCCCCGAGATGATCCACGACGTCCAGGTCGAGGCGACCTTCCCGGACGGCACCAAGCTCGTCACCGTCCACGACCCGATCGTCTAGGGGGCCTCGATGATTCCCGGCGAGATCCTGTTCGCGGACGAGCCCGTTGTGTACAACGAGGGCCGCGAGGTCACCCGGCTGACCGTCCTCAACGCCGCCGACCGGCCCGTCCAGGTCGGCTCCCACTACCACTTCGCAGAGGCCAACCCCGGCCTGGACTTCGACCGCGCCGCCGCCCGCGGCAAGCGGCTCAACATCGCCGCGGGTACGGCCGTGCGCTTCGAGCCCGGGATCCCCGTGGACGTCGAACTCGTCCCGCTGGCCGGCGCCCGTGTGGTGCCCGGGCTGCGCGGGGAGACCGGAGGTGCCCTCGATGCCTGAGATCTCGCGTGCCGCGTACGCCGACCTGTTCGGCCCCACCACCGGTGACCGCATCCGGCTCGCCGACACCGATCTGATCGTCGAGATCGAGGAGGATCGTTCCGGCGGACCCGGACTCGCCGGCGACGAGGCCGTGTTCGGCGGTGGCAAGGTCATCCGTGAATCCATGGGCCAGTCCCGTGCCACGCGCGCGGAGGGCACCCCGGACACCGTCATCACGGGTGCGGTGATCATCGATCACTGGGGGATCGTCAAGGCCGACGTCGGCATCCGCGACGGCCGGATCACCGGGATAGGCAAGGCCGGCAACCCCGACACCATGGACGGGGTCCATCCCGACCTGGTCATCGGCCCCGAGACCGAGGTCATCGCGGGCAACGGGCGGATCCTGACCGCCGGCGCCATCGACGCGCACGTCCACTTCATCTGTCCGCAGATCGCCGACGAGGCGCTGTCCGCCGGTATCACCACGCTGGTGGGCGGCGGCACCGGACCGGCCGAGGGCTCCAAGGCCACCACGGTCACGCCCGGTCCCTGGCATCTCGCCCGGATGCTGGAGGCGATGGAGCAGTACCCGCTCAACATCGGCTTCCTCGGCAAGGGCAACACCGTCTCGCACGAGGCGATGCTGTCGCAGATCCGCGGCGGCGCACTGGGCCTCAAACTGCACGAGGACTGGGGCTCGACGCCCGCCGTCATCGACGCCTCGCTGACCGTGGCGGACCAGACGGGCATCCAGGTCGCCATTCACACCGACACCCTGAACGAGGCCGGGTTCGTGGGCGACACCCTCGCCGCGATCGGTGGGCGCGGTATCCACGCGTACCACACCGAGGGCGCGGGCGGCGGGCACGCGCCGGACATCATGACCGTCGTCTCCGAGCCGCATGTGCTGCCGAGTTCGACCAACCCGACGCGGCCGTTCACCGTGAACACCGCCGAGGAACACCTCGACATGCTGATGGTGTGCCACCACCTCAACCCGGCGGTGCCGGAGGACCTGGCGTTCGCCGAGTCGCGGATCCGGCCGTCCACCATCGGCGCGGAGGACATCCTGCACGACCTCGGCGCCATCTCCATCATCTCCTCCGACGCCCAGGCCATGGGACGCGTCGGCGAGGTCGTCATGCGGACCTGGCAGACGGCGCACGTGATGAAGCGGCGGCGGGGGGCGCTGCCGGGTGACGGACGCGCGGACAACCGGCGGGTGCGGCGGTACGTGGCCAAGTACACGATCAATCCGGCGCTCGCGCAGGGTCTTGCCCGGGAGGTCGGGTCGGTGGAGACCGGCAAGCTGGCCGACCTGGTGCTGTGGGAGCCCGCGTTCTTCGGGGTCAAGCCGCAGCTGGTCGTCAAGGGCGGGCAGATCGCCTACGCGCAGATGGGCGACGCCAACGCGTCCATCCCGACCCCGCAGCCGATCCTGCCGCGGCCGATGTACGGGGCGATCGGGCGGGCGCCCGCCTCGAACTCCTTCAACTTCGTGGCGCCGCTCGCCATCGAGGACGGGCTGCCGGAGCGGCTCTCGCTCGGGAAGCGGTTCGTCGCGATCGAGTCGACGCGTGGGGTCACCAAGGCCGACATGCGGGAGAACGACGCGCGGCCCCGGGTGCAGGTCGATCCCGACAGTTTCGCCGTGCACATCGACGGGGAGCTCGTGGAGGCGACGCCGGCCGCCGAACTGCCCATGGCCCAGCGGTACTTCCTCTTCTGATGTCCAGGGCAGCTCTTCTCGTTCTGGCCGACGGGCGCTTTCCCGCCGGAGGGCATGCGCACTCCGGCGGGGCCGAGGCGGCCGTGAAGGCCGGGCGGATCAGTGGGGCCGCGAGCCTGGAGTCCTTCTGCCGGGGGCGGTTGCACACGGCGGGCCTGGTCGCGGCCTCGCTGGCGGCCGCCGCCGTGCTCGGCGTGGACCCTGTGGCGTTGGACGCGGCCGCGGATGCGCGGACGCCGTCGCCCGCGTTGCGGGTTGCCGGGCGGAAGCTGGGGCGGCAGTTGATGCGGGCCGCTCGGGCCGCCTGGCCCTCGGGTGAACTCGACGCACTGGCACGGGAGTTCCCCAAGGGGGCGCATCAGCCGGTGGTGCTCGGGGTGGCCGCTCGGGCGGCGGGCTTGGATGCCGTGGATGCGGCCTACTGTGCGGCGTACGAGAGCGTCAGTGGGCCGGCCGGTGCGACGGTGCGGTTGTTGAGTCTTGATCCGTTCGATGCGACGGGGGTGCTGGCTCGGCTGGCGCCGGAGGTCGATCGTGTTGCGGATCGGGCGGTGGAGGCGGCGCGGGCGGTTGTCGACGACGGGGTCGATGCGTTGCCTGCGGCTTCCGCGCCGTTGCTGGAGATTTCCGCGGAGGTGCATGCCGCCTGGGCTGTGCGGCTGTTCGCCTCGTAGGGCCCGCGGCGGAGCCGCTGATGGATGCCGCGCCCCCGCCGCCCCTTCCCGTTCCCGACCCTGGGGGCTTTGCCGCCAGACCCCCGTATCGGCCTGAACGGCCTCGTCCTCAAACGCCGGACGGGCTGAGAGTGCCTGACCGGCGCTGAGATCGCACCGCAGAAAACCAGGTAGACAGACAGTAGGAGCCGCCATATGCACCTCGACCACATCCACGACGGCCCCGGCGTCGTCAGCGCCGACGCCCGTCGTCCCGACGGCTCGCGGCGGGCCCTGCGGATCGGGCTCGGCGGGCCTGTCGGGTCGGGCAAGACCGCCACCGTGGCGGCGTTGTGCCGGGCCTTGCGCGACGAGCTGTCCCTCGCCGTCGTGACCAATGACATCTACACCCGCGAGGACGCCGAGTTTCTGCTCCGGGAAGCCGTGTTGCCTCCCGAGCGGATCACCGCCGTGGAGACGGGGGCGTGTCCGCACACCGCGATCCGGGACGACATCTCCGCCAACCTGGAGGCGGTGGAGGACCTGGAGGACGAGGTCGGGCCGCTGGATCTGATCCTGGTCGAGTCCGGTGGGGACAATCTCACCGCGACCTTCTCCAAGGGGCTCGTCGACGCCCAGATCTTTGTCATCGACGTAGCCGGCGGTGACGACATTCCCCGGAAGGGTGGGCCGGGGGTGACCACGGCCGATCTGCTCGTCGTGAACAAGACCGACCTCGCGCCGTACGTCGGTTCCGACCTCCAGCGGATGGCCGCCGACGCCAAGGCGCAGCGGGCCGAACTGCCCGTCGTCTTCCAGTCGCTCAGGAGCGAGGCCGGGGTGACGGACGTCGCCGGGTGGGTGCGGGCGCAGCTCGCCGCGTGGACGGCGTGACCGTGAGCGGGGTGCGGGCCACCGCTCGGATCGTCGCCCGGGACGATGGGAGAGGCGGTACGGCCCTGCCTGTGCTTCAGGGGGAGGGACCGCTCGCGCTGCGGCGGACGCGGGGCGGCGGTGCCGAGGCGCGGGTGATGCTCGTCGGGGCGATGAGCGGGCCGCTCGGCGGGGACGAGTTCGCCGTCGAGGCCGAGGTGGGGAGCGGGGCACGGCTGCGGGTCGGGTCGGCCGCCGCCACCATCGCACTGCCCGGGCAGGCCAAGGGCGAGGCGCGCTACGACGTGCGGCTCGACGTCGCCGACGGCGGCGAACTGGAGTGGCTGCCCGAGCAGTTGATCTCCGCGCACGGAAGTGACCTGCATGTCAGGACGCGGGTCGAGCTCGGCGGTGCCGCCCGGCTCGTGCTGCGCGAGGAACAGGTGCTCGGGCGGGTCGGCGAGCAACCCGGGCGGCTGAACAGTCGTCTTACGGTGTGCGTCGAGGGGCGGGTGATCCTCGACCAGGAGCTGGCCTGCGGGCCCGGAGCGCCGGGCGGGTGGGACGGCCCGGCCGTGCTGGGCGGACACCGGGCCGTGGGGCAACTGGTCGTCGTACGGCCCCAGTTCGCGGCGGAGCCCCCGGCGGCCCGGGTGGTGGGGGAGGGGGCCGTGGTGATGCCGCTCGCCGGGCCCGCCGTGCTCGTCGGCGCCGTGGCGGCCGATGCCCTGCGGCTGCGGCGAGTGCTGGACGAGGCGCTGGCCGCCGTGGCGTGAGGTTCCGCTGAGCGGGACAGGGGTCACCGTTTATCGGATTGGTAAAGAAGGTCAACGACCCCTGTTCTCGGCATGTTCACAGCCGAAAGGATCCCTCTGACAATCGCAATGACGTTGGGGGAGGTCCCACTTGAGGGATATGAGACGAAATAAGCGGGCCACGGCGCTCGGCTCGGCCGGAGTGCTCGCCGCGGCGACGCTCATAGCCGGCGCCGTCGCGGCGCCGAGTGCCAGCGCGACCGCCGGCGCACGGTCCGGGCAGGACCGCGAGGCCCGCGGTGCCGCCATCGCGGCCGAGCGGGCGGCGAAGGCCGGGATCGACTGGCAGGACTGCCCCGCCGACTGGGGTTTTGAGAAGCCCATCCAGTGCGGGTACGTCAGCGTCCCGGTCGACTACGCGCACCCGTACGGCAAGCAGATCAAGCTGGCCGTCGACCGCATCGGCAACACCGGGACGAAGGAGGAGCGCCAGGGCGCGCTCGTCTACAACCCGGGTGGCCCCGGCGGTTCCGGCATGCGCTTCCCGCGCCGGGTCACGACCAAGAACCCGATCTGGGCCAACGTGGCCAAGGCGTACGACTTCGTGGGCTTCGACCCGCGCGGTGTCGGCCACTCCGCGCCCATCTCCTGCATCGACCCGCAGGAGTTCGTGAAGGCGCCCAAGGCCGACCCGGTGCCGGACTCCGAGGCCGACAAGCTGGCCCAGCGCAAGCTGGCCGCCGAGTACGCCAAGGGCTGCGCCGAGCGCACCGGCAAGGCGATGCTCTCGCAGATGACCACGCCCAACACGGTGCGCGACCTGGACGTGATCCGTGCCGCGCTCGGCGAGAAGAAGCTCAACTACCTGGGCGTCTCCTACGGCACCTACATCGGCGCCGTCTACGGCACGATGTTCCCGGGCCATCTGCGCCGCATGATCGTGGACAGCGTCGTCAACCCGTCGCGGGAGAAGATCTGGTACCAGGCCAACCTGGACCAGGACGTCGCCTTCGAGGGCCGCTGGAAGGACTGGGAGGACTGGGTCGCCGCCAACGACGCCACCTTCCACCTCGGCACCACGCGTGACGCGGTCCAGGCGAAGTGGCTCGAACTGCGCGCCACCGCCAAGAAGAGCCCGCTCGGCGGGGTCGTCGGCCCGGCCGAGCTGATCTCCTTCTTCCAGAGCGCCCCGTACTACGACTCCTCGTGGGTGCCGGTCGCCACGGCGTTCAGCAAGTACTTCGCCGGCGACACCCAGGCGCTGGTCGACGCGGCCGCCCCCGACATGTCCGACACCGCGGGCAACATCACCGCGGAGAACGGCAACGCCGTCTACACGGCCGTCGAGTGCACCGACGCCAAGTGGCCCACCAGCTGGAAGAAGTGGGACAGGGACAACACCGAGCTCAACAAGAACTACCCGTTCATGACCTGGGCCAACGCCTGGATGAACCTGCCGTGCGCCACCTGGCCGGTCAAGCAGCAGAGCCCGGTGAACGTCAAGACCCACAAGGGCCTGCCGCAGGTCCTGATCGTGCAGTCCACGCATGACGCCGCCACCCCGTACGACGGCGCCGTCGAACTGCACAACCGCTTCAAGGGCTCCCGTCTGATCACCGAGAAGGACGCGGGCTCGCACGGTGTGACCGGCCTGGTCAACCCGTGCATCAACCAGAGGGTGGACGACTACCTCCTGAGCGGCAAGCTGGACGCCGCGGACGTGACCTGCGCCCCGCACGCCACGCCCAAGCCGTAACCGGCAGCGTTACCAGTACGAAGTGAGGGGCGGTCCGGAACACTCCGGCCGCCCCTTCCTCGTGCTCGCTCCGCCCTATCCCAGCGGCATCCGCGGGAAGCGGCGCTCCTTCTCCTCGGCCTGCTGTGCCTTGACGACGGCCGCGTACTCGTCGACGTACTCCTGCTCGGACAGCTTCAGAATCGCGTACATGATCTCGTCGGTGATGGCGCGCAGGATGGCCTTCTCGTTCTCCATCCCGGCATAGCGCGAGAAGTCGAGGGGCTTGCCGAAGCGGATGACGACGGGATGGATGTTCGGGATGACCTTGCCGGGCGGCTGCGCCTCGAAGGTGCCGATCATCGCGCAGGGGATGACGGGCACCCCGGCCCGCAGGGCCATCACCGCCACCCCCACCTTGCCCTTGTACAGGCGGCCGTCGTGCGAGCGGGTCCCCTCGGGGTAGATGCCGAGCAGCTCGTTCTTGCTCAGCACGCCGAGGCCCTCGCGGATGGCGGCCTGGCCCGCTTCCTTGCCGGTGCGGTCGACCGGGATCTGCCCGGCGCTGCGGAAGAACGCCGCGGTGAGCCGGCCCTTGATGCCGGGACCCGTGAAGTACTCCTTCTTCGCGAGGAAGGTGATGCGGCGCTTGAGGATCGCCGGCATCAGGAAGTGGTCCGAGAAGGACAGATGGTTGCCGGCGACGATCGCCGGGCCTTCGGCCGGTACGTGTTCGAGGCCTTCGATGCGAGGCCGGAACACCAGTCTCAGCAGAGGTCCCAACAACACGTATTTGAGCACGTAGTAGAACAAAAGGTCGCTCCTCACTCCGGCGGATCGCCTGGGCCGCCGCGTTCCAGCAGGTCAACCGGCGTGTCGTGGGATCGCCAGTCTATGTGCAGGGGCAGTTCGCCGGAACACGGCGGACGCCGCGTCGCGCGCGTGGGGACAACTGCCGCACCAGCCTCCAATTACCGACTGGTAGACAGCAACCTGATGACACATCATGGCGCGATCGCGCTCAACTGCTGGCGGACGCCCGGTTCTTGCGGCGCGCCGCCCCGTCTGCCTCACCTCACAACCGCACGATGACCAGGGCGGTGTCATCGGTCGCACCCCCCGGCGGCAGCAGCTCCAGCAGGACCGCGTCGGCCAGCTGTTCGGGGTCCTCGGTGCGATGGCGGGCGAGCGCGTCGGCGAGGCGGGCCAGGCCGGTGTCGATGTCCTCGCGTCTGCGTTCGATCAGGCCGTCGGTGTAGAGGACGAGCGTGGCGCCCTCGGCGTACCGCGTGCAGGCCTGGGGTCTGGGGATCGGGTCGGGCCGGGCGTCGAGCGGCGGGTCCGTGGCCTGGTCGAGGAACTCGACACGACCGTCGGAGTGGACGAGGACGGGCGGCGGGTGCCCGGCGCTGCTGTAGGTGATGGTGTGCTCGTCGAAGTCGATGAACGTCGTGACGGCGGTGGCGGACTCGGCGCCGTCGACCACGTGCGCATACCGGCCCAGGACGTTCAGCGCCTCGGCCGGACCCTCGGCGACCCGGGAGGCGGCGCTCAGCGCGCTGCGCAGCTGGCCCATGACCCCGGCAGCCGCGAGACCGTGCCCGACCACGTCGCCCACCGCCACGCCGATGCGGCGCCCGCCCACCAGGTCGACCAGGTCGTACCAGTCCCCGCACACGTTGAGCGATCCGACGGCGGGCCGGTAGCGCACGGCGGCATGCTGGTGGCCGGCCTGCCGGCGGGCGGGCAGCATCGCCTCCTGGAGTGCGATGGCCACCTCGCGCTCGCGGGCGTGGGCCTGCCGGAGCCGCTCGTTGAGGTCCTGCAGTTCGCGGGCCCGGGTGTACAGCTCGGCCTCGAGCACCCGGGCCCGGCTGCTGCGCGGACTGCCCCTGGCCTTGATCAGCTCGGTGACCTCCTCGACGCGGTGCACCAGCAGCACCACCTTGCCGTCCGGGCCGAGCACCGGGGCGTTGACCGGGCTCCAGTAACGCTCCTCCCACTCGCCGGGCCGGTCGGGATTCTCGACGTCGTAGCGCTGCAGGGCCATGGCGTCGCGCTCGCCGGTCTCCAGCACCCGCTGCAGCGATGCCGCCAGATTGCGCATGCCGGAAGCCGTGGGGTCGTTGGGGTTGTCGGGGAAGACGTCGAACAGATAGCGGCCGACGACCTGCTCGCTGGTGCGTCCGGCCAACCGCAGGAACTCCTCGTTGGCGTCCGCGAACACCAGCTCGGGCGTCAGCAGCGCCACCATCCCCGGCAGGCACTGGAACACTGCCGCGTAGTCGATCGCCCCATCGTTCATGGCTGCCGCCTCACCGCCGGGTTCACGTCATTTTCCCACGTGATGCGGCGTATGCACGGTATTGGTGTGTCAGGCCGGGGGATCCGTCAGGGACTGCTCGGCCCAGATGACCTTCCCCTCGGGGACGAAGCGGGTGCCCCACCGCTGGGTGAACTGCGAGACCAGCAGCAGCCCGCGGCCGCCCTCGTCGGTGGTACGCGGATGGCGCATATGGGGCGCGGTGGCGCCGCCGTCGGAGACCTCGCAGATCAGGGCGCGCTCCCTGATCAGGCGGAGCCGGATGGGGCCTTCGGCGTGCCGGATGGCGTTGGTGACCAGCTCGCTGACCACGAGTTCCGTGGTGAAGGCCAGCTCCTCCAGGCCCCACTCGGCCAGCTGCCGGGCGGCTTCCTTGCGGGCGTCGGCCACGACGGCCGGGTCGGCGGGCAGGTCCCAGTCGGCGACCTGGTCGGTGCCCAGCAGCTTGGTGCGTGCCATCAGCAGCGCCACGTCGTCGTCCGGACGGTCCGGGATCAGTGTGTCGACCACGGCCCGGCAGCGCAGGTCGAGCGAGGTCGCCATCCGTTCCAGGGCCCGGCGCAGCCGGTCGCGGTCCGCGTCGACCGGACGGTCGTCGGCCTCGCGGGCCAGCAGCCCGTCGGTGTGCAGGGCGAGCATGCTGCCCTCGGCGAGCACCAGCTCCACCGCCTCGAAGGGCCGCCCGCCCACGCCGAGCGGCGGGCCCTGCGGCAGGTCCACGAAGGTGACGGTGCCGTCGGGCATGACGACGGCGGGCGCGGGATGGCCCGCGGCGGCCATCGTGCACTGTCCGTCGACGGGGTCGTAGATGACGTACACGCAGCCGGACCCCGCGACCTGCACGTCGACGTCCTCCGGAGTGTCCGGGTCGCCGCCCTCCTCGCGGCCGGTCAGTGCGGCCAGGTCGTCCAGGTGCGCAAGTACCTCCTCGGGCGGCAGATCCAGCGCCGCCAGGGTGCGTACGGCGGTCCGCAGGCGCCCCATGGCAGCGGCGGCGTCGATGCCGTGCCCCGGAACCTCACCCACGACCAGGGCGACGCGCGCGCCGGACAGCGGGATGAGGTCGTACCAGTCGCCGCCCAGGCCGGTCAGCTCGTCGGCCGGCCGGTAGCAGGCGGCCACCTCCACCGCGTCCTGCTCGGGCAGCCGGCGGGGGAGCAGGCTGCGCTGCAGCACCAGTGCCGCATTGCGTTCGCGGGCGTAGCGGCGGGCGTTGTCCACACAGACCGCCGCCCGGGAGACCAGGTCCTCGGCCAGGCTCAGGTCGTCCTCGTCGAAGGGCTCCTGACGCCTGCGCCGGAAGAACGTGGTGACGCCCAGGGTGACGCCCCGCGCGCGGATCGGCACGACCATCACGGTGTGCAGCCCCAGCTCCAGGAACGTGGCCGTCCGGTCGCCGGGAAGATCGGTGGCCCACTCCTTGGCCAGCGGGTCGAGCCGCTCCTCGCGCCAGGACAGGCCGGTGGCCAGGCAGCGGATCGGGGGTGAGCCGGGCAGATAGGCGGCCGCCGAGCCGATCTCGACGACGGCCTCGGGGACGCCCGGGTTCACCGACTGGTGTCCGGCCCGCCGCAGTGGCACCGCCTCCGTGGGGCTGAGCGGTCCGGCCGGGGGCTCCGAGCCGCGCAGCACCCACTCCAGCAGGTCGACGCAGACGAAGTCGGCGCAGCCCGGCACTGCCACGTCGGCCAGCTCCTGAGCGGTCCGCACGATGTCCAGGCTGCGGCCGATCTGCTCGCCCGCCCGGTCGAGCAGGGCCAGCCGCTCCCGGGCGCGGTGCCGCTCGGTGATGTCGACGACCGTGTAGTAGACGCCCATCGGGTGGCCGTTGTCGTCCTCGAGACGGGTGAACGACATCATGTGCGCCGTCTCCCGCAGCGGTGCCGAGCGCACATGGCCGACGTGCTCGTACCCGACCACCGGCTGCCCGGTCTCCAGCACGCGCCGCATCTGTGCCTCGATGTCCTCGGAGTCGATGCCCGGCTGGATCTCCGCCAGCCGCCGGCCCAGCCGCTCCCCGGGGGAGCCGCCGCCGAACCGCTCCAGGGCCGCGTTCGACCAGACGCACCGCAGATCCGCGTCCACGACCGCTATGCCGACGGGGGAGCCGGTCACCATCTGCTCCAGCACCGCACGGCTCATGTCCCAGCCGCGTGCCCCGGCCATGTCGGAGAGCAGCACCAGCCAGTGCGCCCCGCCGCCCGGCGCCACCGCCGGAGTGATCCGGACCATCACCCGGACCTGGTGCCCGTCCTTGTGCCGGGCGGTCAGCAGGCCCGCCCAGCCGCCGTCCCGGCGGCACCGCTCGGCCACCTCCGGCACCCGTGCGGCATCCTCCGCAGCCAGCAGGCCGGTCACCGGGGTGCCGACCACCTCGGAGGCGGTGTAGTCCAGCAGCCGCCGGGCGTCCCGGGTCCAGCTGGTCACCACGCCCTGGGCGTCGAGCAGCAGAGGCGCGGCATCGGCCACGTCGAACCGCTGCCGGGCAAGGTCCTGTTCCTCGTCAGTGCCCACGGCCGACCTCTCTGTCGCTGAGAGTGGTCTACCACCTCTTGTCCCCATCTTCACCCTCCGGGCAACCGGTGAGGACGCAGAGAAAAGCGGGGGGCGCGGTCCGAGCGCCCCCCGCCCCGGTCACGAACCCAGGACCTTCTCCAGTGCCCCGAGCGCGGACTCCAGCTCCTCTGCGGTGATCGTCAGCGGCGGCGCCAGCCGGATGGTGGAGCCGTGGGTGTCCTTGACCAGGACGCCCTCGCGCTGGAGGCGTTCGCTGATCTCGCGGCCGGTGCCGATGGCCGGGTCGACGTCGACGCCCGCCCACAGGCCGCGGGCCCGGAAGCCGGCGACGCCCTTGCCGACCAGGGCGGCCAGGCCACCGCGCAGGGCCACGCCCAGCTCGGCGGCCCGGCGCTGGTACTCGCCCGTCTCCAGCAGCTCCACGACGGCCGTGCCGACCGCGGCGGCCAGCGGGTTGCCGCCGAACGTCGAGCCGTGCTCGCCCGGCCGCAGTACGCCGAGCACGTCCCGGCGCGCGACCACCGCGGAGACCGGGACGATGCCGCCGCCCAGCGCCTTGCCCAGCAGCAGGACGTCCGGGACGACGTTCTCGTGCTCGACGGCGAGGGTGCGGCCCGTGCGGCCAAGCCCCGACTGGATCTCGTCGGCGATGAAGAGGCAGCCCTTGCGCCGGGTCAGCTCCCGCACCCCGGCCAGGTAGCCGTCGTCCGGGATGACGACGCCCGCCTCGCCCTGGATGGGCTCGATGAGCACGGCCGCGGTCGTCTCGTCGACCGCCGCCTCCAGCGCCGCCAGGTCGTTGTACGGCACGATCCGGAAGCCCGGCGTGAAGGGGCCGAAGCCCGCGCGTGCGGTCTCGTCCGTGGAGAAGCTGACGATCGTCGTCGTACGGCCGTGGAAGTTCTCCGCGGCGACCACGATCGTCGCCCGGTCGGCGGGGACGCCCTTGACCTCGTACGCCCACTTGCGGGCCACCTTGATGCCGGACTCGACCGCCTCGGCGCCGGTGTTCATCGGCAGCACCATGTCCAGTCCGGTCAGCCCGGCCAGCCGCTCGGCGAACTCGGCCAGCCTGTCGTTGTGGAAGGCGCGCGAGGTGAGCGTGAGGCGGTCCAGCTGGTCGTGGGCCGCCTGGACGAGCGCCGGGTGCCGGTGGCCGAAGTTGAGGGCCGAGTAGCCGGCCAGCATGTCGAGGTAGCGGCGGCCCTCGACATCCTCCACCCAGGTGCCCTCGGCACGGGCGACGACCACGGGCAGCGGGTGGTAGTTGTGCGCCAGGACCGGTTCCTCGGCGCGGATCAGCTCGGCGGACGAACGCGTGGTCACGGGAGCGGTCATGAACGGATCTCCTGAGTGCAGCACTTGATGCCGCCGCCCGCCTTGCGGAACTCGGACAGGTCGACGGGCACGGGGACATAGCCGCGGTCGGCGAGAGCGGTGGCGAGGGACTCGGCCTGGGGTGCGATGAAGACGTTGCGGCCGTCGGAGACGGAGTTGAGGCCGAAGGCCAGCGCGTCGTCCAGGGTGGCGAGCACCGCGTCCGGATACAGCCGGGCCAGCACCTCGCGGCTGCCCGGGGAGAACGCCTCCGGGTAGTAGGAGATGTTGTCGTCGTCCAGGACGAACAGCGCGGTGTCCAGGTGGTAGAAGCGCGGGTCCACCAGCGTCAGGCTGATCACCGGGTGGCCGAAGAACTCCTGCACCTCGCGGTGCGCCTCGCGGGTCGTACGGAACCCGGTGCCGGCCAGGACATAGCGGCCCGTCCAGACCAGGTCGCCCTCGCCCTCGCAGACGGCCTCGGGACGATGCACGTCGAAGCCGGCCGCCTTGAACCAGGTGTCGTAGTGCGTGGACTCCGGGCGCCGCTCGGGCGCGTGGAAGAGGGAGCCGAAGACGCGGCCGTCGACGACGACGGCCGAGTTCGCGGCGAAGACCATGTCCGGGAGACCGGGCGCCGGCTCCAGGGTGTCGACGGTGTGGCCATGGGCCCGGTAGGCGCCGATCAGCGCCTGCCACTGCTCCTGCGCCAGGTCCACGTCGACGCGGACGTCGGGGTGCATCCAGGGATTGATCGCGTACTGCACGGCGAAGTGTCTGGGTTCGCAGACGAGGAAGCGCCGCCGGCGCGGCACACGGGAATCGGACACAGAGGGGTTCCTCCGCTTCCTGCGGTGTCGAGGGTGGGTTGACACCAAGGTAGGAAGTGACGGAGTCGGGCGACAAGGAACAAGAATTGCGTGTCTGCGCAGGAATGCTGCGTCTTCGGCCGGTTCTGCGCAGCACTGCTGCGCGTTCGGACGTTTATTCGGGGGCTGGCTGTGTGGCGCCCGCCTCCGGGCTCTCCGGGAGCAGATGCGACAGCACCATCACGCTGATCGTCTTGCGGATGAAAGGCTCGATGCGGATCCGCTCCAGGACCTCCTCGAAGTGGTCCACGTCCCGTGCCCGTACGTGCAGCAGCGCGTCCGCGCCGCCGGTCACCGTCATCGCCGCCGTGATCTCCGGATGGTTGCGGACCACCTCCGCGAGCCGCCGCGGCGGGGCCGCGCCCTCGCAGTACACCTCGACGTACGCCTCCGTGCGCCAGCCCAGTGCCGCCGGCTGCACGGTGGCCGTGAACCCGGTGATCACGCCCGTCTCGCGCAGCCGGTCCACCCGGCGCTTGACCGCCGTGGACGACAGCCCGACGGCCGCACCGATCTCGGCGAAGCTGGTCCTGGCGTTCGCCATCAACGCGGTGATGATCTTCCGGTCGAGCTCGTCGAAGGGGGCCGGCCTGCTGTTCATGTCGGCACTGTATCCAGCACGAACGTCCACACCACGGCACATGTCCACCCGTGCGGATTCCACCTACACTCCGGGTTCATGCTGCGCGCCCTCGCCGTCGACGACGAACGCCCCTCGCTGGAGGAACTGCTGTATCTGCTGAACGCGGACCCCCGTATCGGCAGCGCGGAGGGCGCAGGCGACGCGACCGAGGCGCTGCGCCGCATCAACCGGGCGCTCCAGTCCGGTCCGGGCGGTCCCGAGGCCATCGACGTCGTCTTCCTCGACATCCACATGCCAGGCCTCGACGGGCTCGACCTGGCCCGGCTGCTGACCGGCTTCGCCAAGCCGCCGCTGGTCGTGTTCGTCACCGCCCACGAGGACTTCGCCGTACAGGCCTTCGATCTCAAGGCCGTCGACTACGTCCTCAAGCCGGTCCGCAAGGAACGCCTCGCGGAGGCGATCCGCCGGGCCGCCGAACTCACCGGCACCACCCCGCGCATCCCCGTGCACGAGCCCGACCCCGACCACATTCCGGTCGAACTCGGCGGCGTGACCCGCTTCGTCGCCGTCGACGACATCACCCACGTCGAGGCCCAGGGCGACTACGCCCGACTGCACACCGACAAGGGCAGCCACCTCGTACGGATCCCGCTGTCCACCCTGGAGGAACGGTGGCGCTCCCGGGGCTTCGTCCGCATCCACCGCCGCCACCTGGTCGCCCTGCGCCACGTCGGCGAACTGCGCCTGGACGCGGGCACGGTGAGCGTCCTGGTCGGCGCCGAGGAACTCCAGGTCAGCCGCCGGCATACGCGCGAACTGCGGGACCTGCTGATGAGGAGGCCGTGACCGTGCCGGGCCAGGACCCCACCGAGCGCCGCGTCGTCGTCACCGGCCCGCCCCGCCGCACCCGCCGCGCCTCCGGCTACTACCGCCCGCGCACCGAGATCGACGAGCAGACCACCCTCGGCCACACCTACGTCCGCTCCCTCATGCGCACCCAACTGCGCGCCGCCCTCGCGGTGTTCGCATTCCTCGGCCTGCTCATAGGCCCGCTGCCCCTGGTGTTCGCCGCCACCCCGGACGCCCGCCGCCTGCAGTGGGTGATCCTCGGCTTCTGCCTCTACGCCCCGATGGTCCTGCTCGCCCTGTGGTACGTCCGGCGCGCCGAGCGCAACGAACGGGACTTCGTGCGCCTCGTCGAAGACCGATGAACGAAGACAGATGAACGAGGACCGATGAACTCCAGTTACGCCGTCCCCGCCGTCGCCCTCGTCGTCGTGGCGACCGTCCTGGTCGGCGCCTTCGGCCTGCGCATCTCCCGTACGACCTCCGACTTCTACGTCGCCTCCCGCACCGTCGGCCCCCGCCTCAACGCGGCCGCCATCAGCGGCGAGTACCTCTCCGCCGCCTCCTTCCTGGGCATCGCGGGCCTGGTCCTGGTGCAGGGCCCCGACATGCTCTGGTACCCGGTCGGCTACACCGCCGGCTATCTGGTCCTGCTGCTGTTCGTGGCCGCCCCGCTGCGCCGCTCCGGCGCCTACACGCTGCCCGACTTCGCCGAGGCCCGGCTGGCCTCGCAGGCGGTACGGCGGCTGGCCGGGGCCTTCGTCGTCGGCGTCGGCTGGCTGTATCTGCTGCCCCAACTCCAGGGCGCCGGGCTGACGTTGACCGTGCTGACCGGTGCGCCCGATACGCTCGGCGGGCTGATCGTGGCCGTCGTCGTGGTCGCCACCGTCGCCGCCGGCGGGATGCGCAGCATCACCTTCGTACAGGCCTTCCAGTACTGGCTCAAGCTCACCGCCCTGCTGGTGCCCGCGCTGTTCCTGGTCCTCGCCTGGCAGGGCGACGGCGCGCCCCGCCACGCCTTCGAGGAGCCGGCGACCTTCCGCGAGCAGCGCGTCGTACGCGTCGACGACAGCCTCGACCTGAAACTGGACCGGCCGCTGACCGTCACCGTGACCGGCACGGTCGACGGCCGCACCCACGACGCCGGGCGGATCCGACTCCCCTCCGGCACCCATCACATCGAGCGGGGCACCCGGCTGGCCTTCGCCAGGGGCACCACCGTCCCGACTGCCGACCGCGGCACCAACGGCGGCATGTCGACCTCGCTGGCCTCGAGCCGCGAGGAACGCCCGCTGTACGCCACGTACGGGCTGATCCTCGCCACCTTCCTCGGCACCATGGGCCTGCCGCACGTCGTCGTCCGCTTCTACACCAGCCCGCACGGCGTCGCCGCCCGCCGCACCACCGTCGCCGTGCTCGGCCTGATCGGCGCCTTCTACCTGCTGCCGCCCCTGTACGGCGCCCTCGGCCGGCTCTACACCCCCGAACTCACCCTCACCGGCGACGCGGACGCCGCCGTCCTGCTGCTGCCCGACCGCATGATCGGCGGCGTGGGCGGCGACCTGCTGGGTGCGCTGGTGGCGGGCGGCGCCTTCGCCGCGTTCCTGTCCACGGCGTCCGGGCTGACCATGGCGGTGGCCGGGGTGCTCACCCAGGACGTCCTGCCGACGCGCGGCGTACGGCACTTCAGGCTCGGCACGGTGCTCTCGATGGCGGTGCCGCTCGCCGCCAGCGTCATCGTCGGCGGGCTGCCGGTCGCCGACGCGGTCGGGCTGGCCTTCGCGGTGTCCGCGTCGTCGTTCTGCCCACTGCTCGTCCTCGGCATCTGGTGGCGGCGACTGACCCCGCCGGGCGCGGCCGCCGGGATGCTGATCGGCGGCGGTTCGGCGTTCCTGGCGGTGGCCGCGACGATGGCCGGCTTCCCCGGCACGGGCTCGCTGCACGCCTTGCTGGCCTGGCCCGCCCTCTGGTCGGTACCGCTGGGCTTCCTCACCATGGTGCTGGTGTCCCTGGCGACGCCGGGACGGGTGCCCGGCGGGACGGAGGCGATCCTGGCCAGGTTCCATCTGCCGGAGGAACTGCGCGCGGAGGTGAAGGTGTGAGCGGATTCCTCGCCGGCCTGTGCGTCGCCGTCCTGCCGCTGCTGGCCGCCGGATTCTGGCTGGGGCGGCGCACCGCCCGCCCCGAGAGCCTCGGCGGCCTCGGCACGCCCGTCGAGCACGCCACCTTCCAGACCCTGCACACCGCCTCCCTGGCCGCACCCCCGCTGCGGGCCGGGCTGACGGAGGAGACCGCCCGCAAGTCCGCCCGCCGGCTGCGCACCCTCCTCGGCACGGACGCCCTGTGTCTCACGGACCAGAAGGAGGTCCTGGTCTGGGACGGCGTCGGCGGCCACCACCGCGACGAGATCATGGAACGCCTCACCGGACCGCTGGAGAGCGGCCGCGGCGAGGCCTTCCGCCTCAAGTGCCCCGACCCGGACTGCCGGGTGCGCTGGGCGGTCGTCGCCCCGCTCACCGTCGACGACCGCGTGCACGGCGCCCTGGTCGCCTGCGCGCCCCGCGAGTCCGCCGTCCTCGTCCGGGCCGCCGGGGAGGTCGCCCGCTGGGTGAGCGTCCAGCTGGAACTGGCCGATCTCGACCAGTCCCGCACCCGTCTGATCGAGGCCGAGATCAAGGCACTGCGCGCCCAGATCTCCCCGCACTTCATCTTCAACTCGCTCGCGGTGATAGCGAGCTTCGTCCGCACCGACCCCGAACGCGCCCGCGAACTCCTCCTGGAATTCGCCGACTTCACCCGCTACTCGTTCCGCAGGCACGGCGACTTCACCACCCTCGCCGACGAACTGCACGCCATCGACCACTACTTGGCGCTGGTGCGGGCACGCTTCGGCGACCGCCTCTCCGTCACCCTCCAGATCGCCCCCGAGGTCCTGCCGGTCGCCCTGCCCTTCCTGTGCCTCCAGCCGCTCGTCGAGAACGCCGTCAAACACGGCCTGGAGGGGAAAACCGACAAGAGCCACATCAGCATCACCGCGCAGGACGCCGGCGCCGAGGCCCTGGTCGTCATCGAGGACGACGGCGCCGGGATGGACCCCGACCTGCTGCGCCGCATCCTCGCCGGCGAGGTCAGCCCCTCGGGCGGCATCGGACTGTCCAACGTCGACGACCGCCTGCGCCAGGTCTACGGCGACGACTACGGGCTCGTCATCGAGACCGCCGTGGGAGCGGGCATGAAGATCACCGCCCGGCTGCCGAAATACCAGCCGGGGGTGCACTCCGCCGGGCGGCTGAGCGAGGAATGAACGCCATGTGCCCCGGATGCGTCACGTGCTGCGGGAGGCGATCATCCCGAGGGTGAGCAGACCCAGCACCACCCAGCCGAACCACAGCCAGCCGTTGGAGCCGAGGGCCACCGTGTAGGCGGTCACCACGACCAGGCCGCCGACCGTGAGCGCCCCCATCGCCTTCGTAGAACCGTCCGTAGAACCGGGCATCGCAACACCCTCCTCAGGATTCGTTCCCCTCCATGGTGCCCCCGTTCTGCTTCCGCACGGTGCAGACGACGAAATGCGTGCCCGACTTCCAGGCGCCCTGACTGCTCCAGGAGCCGGAGGTGTAGACCGACGGGTCGAAGCCGTAGTCCCGCGGCGCCACGTCCTTCGCACAGGCCGCATCCGACCGCGTACGGGCCTCGGTGAGCGTGACGTCCTCGCCCAGCCGGGTGAAACCGAGCACCTGCTCGTCGTGCGGGCCGCCGCAGGAGACCAGCCGGGCGTCCCGGTTGGAGCGGGTCCGCAGACAGTCACGGCGCTGCATGTTCGCCGTGTCGGTGAAGTCCGAGCCGACCTTGCGCCGATCGCCGAGCGGCCCGTACACCGGCCCGTGCGCGCCCAGCACCAGACACGCGGTGCGCCGCCCCGCGGCCTCGAACCCGGCCCCGGTCGGCACGACGGCGAGACTGCGGACGTCCGCCAGCCGCTCGCGGATCTCCTGCGTCCGCTCCTCGCATCGGGCGGGCCCCAGCTTGAGGGCCTCGTCAGCGGACGCGGCCGGCACGAACGCCATCACCTGCCCGTCGGGAGCCTTGTCCTGACAGCCCGGATCCGGCGTGAGCCGCGGCACCCCCTGGAACCGGTCGCCCGGCCAGTCGGCGAGCACGCACTCCCCGTCCTTGAGCGGCGCGGAAAGCCCCACGGCCGAACCGTACGGCGAGGCCGCCCCGTCGCCGCCGCTCTTCTGGTGCGCCATGGCGTACCAGACCCCGCCCAGCGCCAGCACCAGACCGAGCGCGACGGCGAGAACCGCCCGCAGCGCCCGCGGGAGCTCACGGCGACGGTGGGCGGGCCGGGGCAGGGGGGCGCTTGCCACCCCGGCCCACGGCGGCTGCGAACCCGGGTCGGTCTGCGTACGGGCGTATGCCTCGGCCTGCGGCGTGACGATCCGCGACAGCGCCGCCTCCGCCTGCGTCGCGGACGGCCGCCGCCCCGGATCCTTCACCAGCAGCGCCTGCAGTACGGGCCCCAGCGCACCGGCGCGCAGGGCCGGACGCGGCTCCTCCATGACCACCGCGGTGACCTCGGCGAGGTGTGACTCGCGCTCGAAGGGGCCATGTCCCTCGACGCCGTGGTAGAGCGTGCAGCCCAGCGAGAACAGATCGGCGGCCGGGGTCGGCGGCCCGCCCGTGGCCCGCTCCGGCGCCAGGTAGCCCGAGGTCCCCACCAGCACGGACGCCAGCGTGTACCGGGTCTCGCCGGCATCCGGCTGCACCGATATGCCGTAGTCGGTGAGCAGGATGCGCCCGTACGGCGCCCCGGAGCGGTCCGGCGCGAGCAGGATGTTCGCCGGTTTCACGTCCCGGTGCATGACGCCCCGCTCGTGCCCGGCGGTCAGCGCGTCCAGCACGGCCAGCCCGATGCGGGCGCACTCGGCGGGCGCGAGCGGACCGCGCGTCTCGACCAGCTCCTTCAGGTCGACGGCGCCCGCCACGTACTCCATGACGATCCAGGGCAGCCCCTCGTCCTCCAGCACGTCGTGCACCGTCACCACATGGGGATGGCCGCGCAGTCCTGCCGCGTGCCGGGCCTCCGCGCGTGCCCGGGCCACCCGGGCCTCGCGCTCGTCGGCGGGCGGGTCCGGGTCCCGGAACACGATCTCCTTGAGCGCGACCTCGCAGGCGAGTCTCTGGTCGTGGGCGAGCCACACATGGCCCATGCCACCGCTGCCGAGCCGGTTCAGCAGCAGATAACGGCCGGCGATGACCCGGCCCACTCCCGACGTGGATGATCCTGAATGCATCCGGTGACTCCAGGGATCTGCGGAGGCGCTACGTGATCGCGGTCGAGGCGGACCCGGAGCTCGCGGGCGCACTCGTGGCAGGTGCGCTGCTCGCCGGCCCGCTGGTGGCCGGAGCGCTCGTGGTGACCGGGGCGCTCGGCGGGGGCGCGCTGCTCGTCGCCGGTTTGCTGGGCGGTGGGGCGCTGCTGGTGACCGGGTCGCTGGTCTTCGCGGGTGAGCCGGTGGTCGTCGACGGCGAACTGGGCGGCGCACTCGACGGGGGCGCCTTGGAACCGGACGGCGCGCTCGACGACGCCGCGGAGGACGACGGCCCGGGGCCGCTGCCGGACGGCGACGACGGCGACGCCGGTGACGACCCGGACGGCGAAGGCGATGGCGGCGGCGCTGTGGCCGGTCCGGACGTCACGGACGGCGGGGGAGTGGCCGGCCCGTGGGACGTCCCCTCGGCCACGCTCAGCGTCACGTACGCCCCGAACCCCAGCTTGCTCCCGGCCGGCGGGTCCGACGCCGTCACCCGCGCGTCGTCGGGCGGTCGCGCCTTCCCGTCGTACCCGACCGCGAGCCCCACGTCGGCCAGCCGCCGGCTCGCGTCCCCGAACGTCGTCCCGGCGACCCGGGGCACCGCACGTTCCTCGCGCGTGTCGAAGGTCTTGTCTTGTGCCCCCGTGGTGCCGACGGGCCGGTCGATGCCCAGGGCGGGATCGCCGACGTCGACCAGAACGAGCCGCTGCATTTTCCGGGGCGCCGGCCGCACGGCGACCACGGAGGAACGCTGATATCCCCGCCACTTCTCGTTCCCGTCCCCGAACTTGACCGAAATCCTGTTCGTGTCACCCGTGAAGGGACGCAGTGGATTTCCGCACGAGCACTTCACAGCCGGAAGTCCCTGTTCATCGACGAGTACGGCGATTCCCGCCTGCAGCAGGGAGTCGAAGGGAACAGCCTTTCCCTTCTTGTAGTCGTGGTTCTTCACGAGGGTGTCGTGACGCAGGAGAACTGGAGTGAGCCGGTCCAGGTATCCCGGAATCTCATCGACGGTGATGTTCAGCGCAGTGGCCCACGCCTGCGCCTTCTGATGATTCCTGGGGTCCATGAGGAATGCCTTGAGCTGTTCGACGTCGCAGATGGTCGGCTTCCTCGTGCCCCCGTACAGCCCGGGCGTGTCCCCCTGCTGCAGACTGCCGTGCACCGTCTGCGGCCTGATCGCGGAGTCGTGGCCCAGCCCGCTGTCCTCGTCGAAGAAAGGCGCGAGAGAGGGAACTCCCGCGGCCACCGCCTTCACGACGAGCAGCGGCGTACTCCGATCACAAGCGCTGAGCGCCAGCAGGAAAACGAGCAGGACGGCGATCCTGCGAATCGCCGATTTCCCAGCCCCTTGCATAAATGCGCGAAGTGTCATCACCGCTCCCCCCGGCGGTTCCCCCCATGCGCTTCATGCTACTGAATACTTCCGAATGGCGAGGCCCTTAATGCCCGCGTGCGTTCAATGAGGCCAAATAGGCGTTGTATGCCTCGAGTTCCTTGTCGCCGTCACGGTCGGCGGCCCGGTCCTTGCGCCGGGCCTGCCGCTGCTCGGAGCCGTACCACTGGAACAGGAGGGCGATCAGCACCAGCACGGAGGGAATCTCGCTGAACGCCCAGGCGATACCGCCGGCCGCCGTCTGGTCGGAGAGCGCCTCGATGCCGAGCGAGGCGGGCGGGTTCTTGAACGTCTCCACCATCGGCGTCGACGCCATCATCAGCGCGATGCCGAAGAACGCGTGGAACGGCATACCCGCGAACAGCTCCAGCATCCGCATCAGATAGCCCGGCCGCTGCGGCCCGGGGTCCACCCCGATGATCGGCCAGAAGAACACGACACCCACGGCGAGGAAGTGCACCATCATCGCGATGTGCCCCGCCTTGGAGCCCATCAGGAAGTCGAAGATCGGCGTGAAGTACAGCGCGTACAGGCTCGCGATGAACAGCGGAATGGTGAACGCCGGATGGGTGATGATCCGCATGTACCGGCTGTGCAGCAGCATCAGCAGCAGCTCGCGCGGCCCCTTGCGGCCGTTGCCCGCCGTCGGCAGTGCGCGCAGGGCGAGGGTGACGGGCGCGCCGAGCAGGATCAGGATCGGCGACAGCATGCTGATGATCATGTGCTGCACCATGTGCACGCTGAACATGACCATGCCGTAGTCGTTGAGCTTCGTGCACATCACGAGCCCGATGGTCAACACCCCGAGGACGAACGACACCGTACGCGCCGCCGACCACTTGTCCCCGCGCCGCCGCAGCCGCGCCACGCCGTACGCGTACAGCCCGAGCCCCACCAGGCAGGCCACGAGGAAGAACGGGTCCGCCGACCACTGAAGACCCCGCCCCAGCGTGAACGGCGGCAGATCCATGGTCATGCCGTGCCCGCTGTGATCCATCCAACGGCTCCTGATTCGTGGGGGTTGTGCGCTGTCTGTCCGGACCCAGAGTAGAACCGCCCCCGGCCGCTGCTGCGACCGGGGGCGGACTCTTCAATTCCGTACGAGATCAAACGCGCACTACAGAACGCACTCCGCCTCGTCGTACCGCTCCGACGGAACCGTCTTCAGCGTCTCGACGGCCTCCGCCAGCGGGACCATCACGATGTCGGTCCCCCGCAGCGCGGTCATCTTGCCGAACTCGCCCCGGTGCACCGCCTCCACGGCGTGCCAGCCGAAGCGGGTGGCGAGCACACGGTCGTACGCCGTCGGCGTACCGCCCCGCTGGACGTGCCCCAGGATGACCGGCCGGGCTTCCTTGCCGAGGCGCTCCTCCAGCTCGATGGAGAGCTGGCGGGCGATCCCGGCGAAGCGCTCGTGGCCGTAGATGTCCTTGCCGCCCTCGTCGAACTCCATGGACCCGGCCTTGGGCTTGGCGCCCTCCGCCGCCACGACGATCGCGAAGCGCTTGCCCGCCTCGAACCGCTCGCCGACCCGCCTGGCCAACTCCTCGATGTCGAAGGGCCGTTCGGGGACCACGATGGCGTGCGCTCCGGCCGCCATGCCGGAGTGCAGCGCGATCCAGCCGGTGTGCCGGCCCATGACCTCCACGACCAGGACGCGCTGGTGGGACTCGGCGGTGGTCTTGAGCCGGTCAAGGGCCTCGGTCGCGACGCCGACGGCCGTGTCGAAGCCGAAGGTGACGTCCGTGACCGCGATGTCGTTGTCGATGGTCTTCGGGACGCCGACGATCGGCAGTCCGCTGTCGTACATCAGCCGGGCCGCCTTCAGCGTGCCCTCACCGCCGATGGGGATGATCGCGTCGAGGCCGAGCTCCTCGACATGGCCCTTGGCCCGCTCCACGCCGTCGCGCAGATGCGAGGGCTGGACCCGGGAGGAGCCGAGAATCGTGCCGCCGCGGGCCAGGATGCCGCCCACCGCGTCGAGGTCCAGCTTGAGGTAGTCGCACTCGAGGAGGCCTTTCCAGCCGTCCCGGAAGCCGATGACCTCGTCGCCGTGGTCGACGACGGCGCGGTGCACGACGGACCGGATGACGGCGTTCAGGCCGGGGCAGTCGCCGCCGGACGTGAGGACACCAATGCGCATAGCCCGAAAGAACCTTCTCAACGTGGGCCGGGACCGGACCCCGTCGTCCGGCACGAACCCCGCCACCCTAGCGGCAGGAGGGGGCGGGATCGCACCGTGCGTCCGCCTGCTGGACGGCCCCGCTCACCTGTGCGGACGGGGCGTCAGACGGGCTGGTGGAGCGGAGCTCGCATCCGGGTGTCAGGCGGGCTGCTGGGCTGCTGCGATGCGCTCGTTGCGCAGGGCCTCGTACCAGCGGTCGTCGGTCGGGGGCAGCGCGTTCACGTCGAGCGCCAGCTTCAGCAGCAGGTCGGCGATCTGCGGGTTCCGGGCCAGCACGGGCCCGTGCATGTACGTACCGAAGACCGTGTCGTTGTACGCGCCCTCCGTGCCGTCACCCGTGCCGTTGCCGTTGCCGAGCTTGACCTGGGCGAAGGGGCGGGCCGTCGGTCCGAGGTGGGTGACGCCCTGGTGGTTCTCGAAGCCGGTCAGCGGGGGCAGGCCGAGGCGCGGGTCGATGTCGGCGAGCACGTCACCGACGCAGCGGTCGCCCTCACCCCGTACCGAGACCACGTCAAGCAGCCCGAGGCCGGGCTCGCGCTGGCCGAGGTCGTTGATGAACTCGTGGCCGAGGATCTGGTATCCGGCGCAGACGGAGAAGACGATCGCGCCGTTCTCCACGGCCCGGTGCAGTCCGCCGTCGCGGCGCAGCCGCTCCGCCGCGAGCCGCTGCGGACGGTCCTCGCCACCGCCGATCAGATAGATGTCCCCGGAGGTCGGGATCGCCTGGTCGCTGCGCACGTCGAGACGCGCCACGTCGAGGCGGCGCTGCCGGGCGCGGCGCTCCACGACGAGGACGTTGCCCTGGTCGCCGTACGTGCTGAGCAGGTCGGGGTAGATCCAGACGACCCGCAGCTGGTTGTCGCTCACAAAAGTCCCCTGAGTGTCAGTTGCCCACGCGGCGGCGCAGGTCCTGGAAGGCGGTGTAGTTGGCGATGACCTCGATCCGGCCGGGCGGGCTCATCTGCACCGCCTGGTCGAGGTCGTCGCAGACCTGGAACTGCTGGTTCGCGACCTCCAGGCGCACCGCGAGGTCCAGCTTCCGGTCGCCGATCACACAGATCGGGTGGCCGGACAGACGGGTGTAGTCGACGTCCCACAGCCAGGAGGTGTCGGTGCCGTCGGCGCTGCGCGCGTTCACGGAGAGGATCACCGGGGTGGGCGGAGGATCGATCAGGCTGAACGTTTCGAGCCAGCCCGCCGGGTTCTTCGCGAGCAGCAGTCGCAGGTCGCGCTGCTGGAACTGCACCACGTCGTAGCGTCCGGCGACGGCCTGCACCTGGTACATGCGTTCCAGGGCGACCTGCGGCGGCACACCGAAGACGGCGGCCACGGCGGCGGAGCTGGCCGCGTTCGCCTTGTTGGCGCGGCCGGGCAGCTGGAGGTGGATCGGCCAGGCGGAGCCGTGCGGGTCGAGGACGTGGTCCCCGGAGAGCGCCCAGCTCGGCGTGGGCCGGCGGAAACCGCACTCACCGCAGAACCAGTCGTCGCCCGGGCGCTGCATCACGCCACCGCAGGACGGGCAGGACCAGGCGTCGTCCTTCCACATCTGCCCGGCGGCGACCCAGATCACATTGGGGGAGGAGGACGCGGCCCACACGACCAGCGGGTCGTCGGCGTTGGCGACGATGACCGCCTTGGAGCCGGCCAGCCCCTCACGCCAGTTCTCCGCGAGCATGCGGGTCTCCGCGGCGCGGTCGAGCTGGTCGCGGGAGAGGTTCAGCAGCGCGATGCACTTCGGGTCGGTGTCCCGGGCGACGCCGGCGAGGTACTTCTCGTCGACCTCGATGACCCCGAAACGGGCGTCCGAGCTGCCCGCGAGGGCCGAGGTGATGCCGGCCGGCATGTTGGCGCCGAGCGCGTTGGAGACGACCGGCCCCGCGGCGCGCAGCGCCTCGGCGATCAGCCGGGTGGTGGTGGTCTTGCCGTTGGTCGCCGAGACCAGGGTGACGTCCAGGTTCTGGGCGAGCCGCGCGAGGAGGTCGGGGTCGAGCTTGAGCGCCACCCGGCCACCGATCACCGAACCGCTCCCGCGCCCTGCGGCGCGCGATGCCGCCGCGACCGCCTTGCCCGCGGTCACGGCCAGCTTGGCCCGCGGCGTGAGCGGGTCCGAGTTGCCTGCCATGAGTTCTCGATCCTCCTTGCGTACGCGCCGCGCATCTGCCTGACGGCAACGTGGTGTGGACCTCAGCCTATCGAGATCCATTCACAGTCCCGAACCGCCGTACCCTGACGGCCATGCGAAACAGCTCCATTCCGGGCGCCCGAGGGCGTGTCCGGCCCCTCACCCTGCTCGGGGACCCGGTCCTGCACACCCCGTGCGAGGAGGTGACCGACTTCGGCCCCGGACTGGCAGCCCTCGTGGAGAACCTGTTCGCGACGATGTACGCGGCGCAGGGCGTCGGTCTGGCAGCGAACCAGATCGGTGAGTCTTTGCGCGTCTTCGTGTACGACTGCCCCGACGACGAGGACGTCCGCCATGTGGGCCATGTGGTGAACCCCCGACTCGTCGAGAGGGACGGCGTGGTCGTACGCGGCCCGGAGGGCTGCCTGTCCCTGCCGGGGCTGGAGGCGGGGACGGAGCGTTACGACCATGCGGTGGTGGAGGGGTTCACGGTGAGGGGAGAGCCGGTGACGGTGCACGGCACGGGCTTTTTCGCACGCTGCTTGCAGCATGAGTGCGACCACTTGGAGGGCAGGATTTACGCGGACCACTTGAAGGGCTGGCGCCACCGGAGGCTGATGCGCCAGGTGACGCGAGCGTCTTGGCACCGATGAGCCCTCAGAACCCCGGCCCACCTATCCTGTCGCCGGCGGCAGCCAGCCGCCCCCACAGCAGATCGGCGAGACTCCGCACCAACTCCCCCCGAGAACAAGGCCGTTCCCCCAGCCACCAGTCCCCGGCGGCATGCATCATGCCGACTATCCCGTGCCCCCACACCCGAGCCAACTGCTGCCCTCCGGGCCCGAGGTCCAGCCGGTCCTCGATGACCTGCGCCAACTCCTCGCCCATCCGACGGAGCAGCGGAATCGAATGCTTGCCGACGTCGAACCCCTGCTCCCCGCCCGGGCTGCCCTCCGCCGGATGCATCAGGAACCGGTACACCTGCGGACGTGCCTCGATCGCCGCGAGGTAGGTGTCGAGGGTGGCCTCGACCCGCTCCCGCCGGCCCGCCGGGGCGTCCAGCGCCGCCCGGAGCGAGTTCAGCAGTGCGTCGGTGTGCCGCTTGGCCAAGGCGGCGTACAGTCCGCTCTTGTCCCCGAAGTGCCGGTACAGGATCGGCTTGGTGATGCCGGCCTCCGCGGCGATGGCGTTCATCGAGGCCTGCGGTCCGTCGCGCAGCACCACTCTGTCGGCGGCCTCCAGCAGCTCGCGCCGACGTCGGTCGGCGGACCGCTGCTGCTCGGTCCGCTGCGTGGTGTCCATGAGCTCTCCCCACCCGTGCTTATTCGGTGACGCCTGCGCAAACTAACACTCAGCATGGCCCCTGCATCGAACGGGCTGCCGACCCGTCCCGCCCCGTCATCAGGAGTTGACTTTTCCTACCCGCGAGTAACACACTGGAGTTACCGCTAGTAACATGCAAGAGCACCGCCGCCGCTGGAGGGGACATGGCCGAGTTCACCATGGAGCTCAACGACGAACAGAAGGAGGTCCGGGACTGGCTGCACGGCTTCTCCGCCGACGTCATCCGCCCTGCGGCCGCCGAATGGGACGAGCGTGAGGAGACTCCCTGGCCGGTCATCCAGGAGGCCGCGAAGGTAGGCATCTACTCCCTCGACTTCTACGCTCAGCAGTACTTCGACCCCACCGGGCTGGGCATTCCGATGGCCATGGAGGAGCTGTTCTGGGGCGACGCGGGCATCGCCCTGTCGATCGTAGGCACGGGGCTCGCCGCCGTGGGCGTTCTCGCCAACGGAACCGAGGAACAGATCGGTACCTGGATCCCGCAGATGTACGGCGACGCGAACGATGTCAAGGTCGCCGCGTTCTGCTCCTCCGAGCCCGACGCCGGCTCCGACGTGGCCTCCATGCGTACGCGTGCCGTCTACGACGAGGCCAAGGACGAGTGGGTGCTCAACGGCACCAAGACCTGGGCGACCAACGGCGGCATCGCCAACGTCCACGTCGTGGTCGCGGTCGTCGACCCGGATCTCGGCTCCAAGGGGCATGCGTCCTTCATCGTCCCGCCGAACACACCGGGCCTGTCCCAGGGGCAGAAGTTCAAGAAGCACGGCATCCGCGCCTCGCACACCGCCGAGGTCGTCCTGGAGAACGTCCGCGTCCCCGGCTCCTGCCTGCTCGGCGGCAAGGAGAAGCTCGACGAGCGCCTCGCCCGGGCCCGGGAGCGCGCGAAGGCGGGCAACGGCGAGCGCGTGAAGAACGCCGCCATGGCCACGTTCGAAGCCTCGCGTCCGGCGGTCGGCGCGATGGCGGTCGGTACCGCCCGGGCCGCGTACGAGGTGGCTCTCGACTACGCCAAGACGCGTGAGCAGTTCGGGCGGCCGATCATCGACAACCAGGGTGTCGCCTTCCAGCTCGCGGACATGCGGACGTCGATCGATGCCGCTCGTCTGCTGGTGTGGCGAGCCTCGTGGATGGCCGTCAACGGCAAGCAGTTCACGGCCGCCGAGGGGTCCATGTCGAAGCTGTTCGCCAGCGAGACGGCGAAGAAGGTGACCGCGCAGGCGGTGCAGATTCTTGGCGGGAATGGCTATACGCGGGAGTACCCGGTGGAGCGGATGCATCGGGATGCCGCGATCTACACGATCTTTGAGGGGACGAGCGAGATTCAGCGGCTGGTGATTGCCCGGACGCTCTCGGGGATGTCCATTCGTTAAAGGCCTTGTCCCTCACCGGTGTTTCAGAGGTGTGAGTTGCTCGATGTCATACCTCGCCCGCAGTTCCTCGATCGCCGCATGGTCCGGCGGGCCCCCGCCGCCCAGGATCTCCAGCAGTTCCTCGAAGTACCGCTCGTGATCGGGCGGCGGGGACGCCTGGAAGAACATCTTCGCGGGGGTGTCCGTCGGGTTGGCGAACGCGTGCGGGCAGCCCGGCGGTACGACGATCACCGTGCCGGGGGTGGCCCGTACCACGCGATTCCCCGAACTCGACTCCCAGCGCTGCCAGTTGTCGGGAGTCCGGACCCGCGGCTCGAAGGCGAGGACGTCCAGTTCGCCTTCGAGCACGTAGAACAACTCCTCGCTGCGCGTGTGCACATGGGCGCCGACGTCGAAGCCGGGCGGTACCTCCACCTCGAAGGTGGACGCCGTGCGCGAGTGCGTCCCGGTCACCTTGAACGTGACGCGCTGGGCCGGGGTCTCCACGACCCGGCCGTGGCCCGGCGGTACCAGCAGGCCCTCCGTCGCCGTCACCGGCTGCTCACCATGTGACCGGCAGCGCTTCGGGACCGCGGATCAACGCCCCCTTCTTGAACGGCACTTGGCCGGGCGGTACGGCGAGCCTCAGGCCCGGAACCCGGTCCAGCAGCGCGTCGACGAGCAGCTGCGACTCCAGCCGGGCCAGCATGCCGCCCGGGCAGTAGTGCGGGCCGAAGCCGAACGACACATGGGGGTTCGGGGCGCGGGTGAAGTCGATCGTCTCCGGGGCCGGGAAGACGTCCGGGTCGCGGTTGGCGGCCAGGTAGGAGACGTAGACCGGGTCGCCCGCGCGGATCCGTACGCCTCTGATCTCCACGTCCTGCATCGCGATGCGCGAGAGACCGACGGCGTTGCGGTGCGGGATGTAGCGCAGCAGCTCGTCGATGGCCTGGGGGCGGATCTCCGGCTCCGCGCGAAGGCGCGCGGCCAGGTCGGGGCGGGTCAGCAGGAGGTAGAACATCTGGCCGCTGTTGTTGGTGACCGCCTCGCCGCCGATCTGCAGGAGTACGGCGAGACCGACGGCCTCCTCCAGGGTGATCTCCTCGCGGCCGACGGCGGCACCGAGCAGCGAGGCCACGTCCTCGCCGGAGCTGCCCTCCCGCAGGCCGATGAGGTCGGCGAAGTAGGCGCCCATCTCGTTCTTGGCCTTCTCGCTGACCTTCGCGCCGTGCGAGGAGGACAGGATCAGCTGGGTCCAGGTGTGCATGCCGTGCCGGTCGGCGGCCGGGACGCCCATCAGCTCGCAGATCACCGCGATGGGGAAGGGGGTGAGGACGGTCGCGGTGAGGTCCGCAGGGGGTCCGTCCTGCAACAGCTCGTCGACCAGCTCGTCCAGCAGCCGCCGCGACCGCTCGCGCACCCGCTCCACGCCCTTCGCCGTGAACGCGGCGGCCACCGAGCGGCGCAGCCGGGTGTGGTCCGGCGGATCGAGGAAGCCGACCGCGCCGCGCTGCGGGATGAAGTGCGGGGCGAGCCGGGTGACCGGCTGGTCCATGACCGCCTCACGGCTGAAGCGGGGGTCGTTGGTCACCATGCGGACGTCGTCGTAGCGCGTGACCAGCCAGGCCCAGCCCTCGCCGTTGGGCAGCTGGATGCGGGTGACGGGGCCCTCACGCATCAGCTCGGCCAGCACCGGGTCGAAGTCGACACCGGTCAGATCGAGGGCCGGCCAGTGCCGGATCGGGGGGAGGGTCTCGGTGAGGGTCTCTTCAGTCATGCCGTACTCATGCCGTTCTGTCGTCGGGGCTGTGCCAGTGGCCCAGCGCCATCTCCGCGGTGATGCCGGGCCCGAAACCGGCCAGCAGCCCGCGCGCCCGGTGCTTCGCTCCGCCCTCGTCGAACATCCGGCGCAGCGCGTCGAGGACGACGGCGCTGGCGATGTTGCCGTACTCGGTGAGCGTGGCCCGGCTGAACCGGAACGCGTGCGGATCGACCTGCAGAAACTTGCTGAGGTCGTCGAGAATGCGCGGGCCGCCGGCGTGAATGATGTAGAAGTCCAGGTCGGAGGCGTCCCAGCCGTGCAGACCTGCCAGCTCCTGGAGCGCCGGCGCGAGCGGCTCCATCGTGCCCGGCACCCGCTTGTCCAGCAGGAAGTGGAATCCGGTGGCCCGGACGTCGTACATGATCCACTCCTCGGTCTTGGGGATCAGGTACGAGCCGTTGCGCACCAGCTCGATGCCCTCGCCGCCCCGTCCGCGCACCGCCGCGGCGGCGATCCCGTCGCCGAACAGGCCGTTGGAGAGCAGGGATCCGACGCCCAGGTCGGTGGGCTGGTAGCACAGCGAGCAGAACTCGCAGGCCACGATCAGCGCATTGGCGTCGGGGTAGGCGGAGCAGAAGTCGTGCGCCCGGTTGATCGCGGCTCCGCCGGCCGCACAACCGAGCTGGGCTATGGGTATCTGGCGGGTGGTGCTGTCGAAACCCATCTCGTTGATCAGCCAGGCCGTGAGCGAGGGCATCATGAAGCCCGTGCACGACACGTAGATGATCACGTCGATGTCCTTGGTCAGCAGCTCCGCGTCGTCGAGCGCCCGCTGTATGACCGCGGGGACCCGGGCTTTCGCCTCGGCCTGGTAGACCTTGTTGCGCTCCTCGAATCCGGGATGTTTCAGCGTCTCTTCGATGGGCTGCACGATGTGCCGGGTGCGAACGCCGGTGTTCTCGATCAGCCGGAGGGCCAGCGGCAGTTGTGGATGGTCGGCGTGCCGGGAGCGTGCGAGCTCCAGCGTCTCCTCCATCGTGATCACATGCTCTGGGACGGACACCGAGGGTCTGCACAAAGTCGCCATGAACCGTCCTGCTTTCGCCGTCCGGAAGGCTTTCGGCCCCCGGGTCGAAAAGGGTTCACCTCAGGGGGTGGTTCACCCACGATCACCCGAGGAGGCGACGATCTCGCGCCGGACTACTCCGTATCGGGGACCCCGTGCCAAGGTCGAAGCAGGAGCCCCGCATCCGATCCCATGGAGGACGCAATGACGCGTACGGCCACGGAACTGCTGGAGACGGCCACCGCGAAGCTGGCACCGGACCCGCAGGCCAACCCGCTCGTCCCCCGCATCGCCCGGGGCGAGGCCTCCCGCGACACACTCGCCACGCTGGCACTGGAACAGCACCGGGTGATCCCGGCGGACCGCCGCGCGTTCCTCCATCTGGCGCAACGGGCCACGGAGGAACCGGAGGCCGCCGCGTTCTTCGGGATGCTCGCCGACGGCGAGGCGCTGGCAGCCGAACGGCTGCGGCCGTTCGCGCGGGCATGCGGCATCGACGAGGCGAGGACGCTCGCCTACGAGCCGCTGCCGGGCTGCCAGGCCTATCCGTCCTACGTCGCCTGGCTCGCCCTCAACGCCTCTCCGACCGACGCCGTCCTCGCCATCACCGCCAACTTCTCGGCATGGGGCGGCTATTGCGCCACCATCGCCCAGTCCCTGCGCGCCCATTACGGCTTCAGTGACGATGCCTGCGCCTTCTTCGACTTCTTCGCCCAGCCGGCCCCCGAGTTGGACGAGAGGGCGACGGCAGCAGTCCAGGCGGGCCTGGACGCGGGCTTCCTGAACGAGGACCGTGCACACGAGTACGGCCGCCTGCTGCAGAGCTACGAGTCCCTTTTCTGGTCAACGTTGCTGCAACTGGCCTAGCAGGGGCGCGGGGAACTGCGCGACCGGCCACAAACAACCCGCACCCGGCAGCGAACCAACAACCGCTACGGCGCAGTCCCGCTGCTATGAGCAATACACGCAACATCAATCCGGTCGGCCAACTTGGCCAGCTCAATGGTCAGTGCAGCGACCGTGTCCTCATCGAGCCCCGCCTCCCCGGCCTCGACCAGGTGCAGCCACCTTCCACCCACCGTCCGCAGCAGCTTGCTCACATCAGCCGCAGCCACCTGCAGGACACCGCGGTCATCGACGATCAGAGGCAGAGTCACTTCGCGGTTCACAACCGGGATGTTAGCCGCGCGGCACTCACGCACCGTGCCAAACCGTCGTGATGTTGCAGAACTCCCGGATTCCGTGCCCGGACAGCTCACGCCCGTAACCGGACCGCTTGACCCCGCCGAACGGGAACGCCGGGTGGGAGGCGGTCATCCCGTTGACGTACACGGCGCCCGCCTCCAGGTCCCGTACGAAGCGGTCCACCTCCGCCTCGTCCCGTGTCCACACGTTCGAACTCAGGCCGAACGGCGAATCGTTGGCGATGAGCACGGCCTCGTCGAGGTCGGACGCGCGATACAGCGTGGCGACGGGCCCGAAGGCCTCCTCGCGGTGGATGCGCATCTCCCGGGTGATCCCGGTGAGCACGGTCGGCGGGTAGTACCAGCCGGGCAGCTCGGGCCGGCGCAGCCGATGGCCGCCGCACAGCACCTGGGCCCCGCTGCGCCGCGCGTCCTCGACGAGCTCCTCCAGGTCGTCGCGCCCCTGCTCGCTGGAGAGCGGGCCGACGTCGGTGTCCTCCTCCATCGGGTCGCCGACCTTCAGCGCCTTCATGCCCTCGACGAAGCGTTCGGCGAAGGCGTCGTAGACGTCCGTGTGCACGATGAACCGTTTGGCGGCGATGCACGACTGCCCGTTGTTCTGCACGCGCGCGGTGACCGCGATCTGTGCGGCCCGGTCGAGGTCGGCGGACGGCATGACGACGTAGGGGTCGCTGCCGCCCAGCTCAAGCACCGTCTTCTTGACCATGTCCCCGGCGGTGGACGCGACCGCCCGCCCGGCGGGTTCGCTGCCGGTGAGGGTGGCCGCCTTGACGCGTTCGTCGCGCAGGATGTCGTCGACGGCGCCGGAACCGATCAGCAGGGTCTGGAAGCAGCCCTCCGGGTAGCCCGCCTGGTGGAAGAGGTCCTCCAGGAAGAGGGCGGTCTGCGGGACGTTCGAGGCGTGCTTGAGCAGGCCCACATTGCCCGCCATCAGCGCGGGCGCCGCGAACCGGATCACCTGCCACAACGGGAAGTTCCACGGCATCACCGCGAGGACGGGGCCGAGCGGGCGGTAGCGGACCCGGACGCGGGAGGCGCCCGAGTCCTTCACGTCGAACTCCGAGGGCTCCTCGTCGGCGAGGAGTTCCTCGGCGTGGTCGGCGTACCAGCGCATCGCCTTGGCGCACTTGGCGGCCTCCGCACGCGCCTGCTTGATCGGCTTGCCCATCTCGGTGGTCATGACGCGGCCGATGTCCTGCTGGATGTCGTCGAGGAGACCGGCCGCCCTGTGCATGAGGCGGGCGCGTTCGGCGAAGGGCGTCGTCCGGTACGTGCGGAACGTCGCCTCCGCGAGCTGGAGCCGGCGTTCGAGCTCCTCCTCGCCCATGGCCTCGTACGTCTTGAGCGTCTCGCCGTTCGCCGGGTTCACCGTCGCGATGGGCATGGCTGACCTCCTGGGGGCGGGCTTGGTTCGACCTTCCCGCGCGCTGCCGGTGACCGCAACGCGTGGGCGGCTGTGCGGTTAATCCGATTGCTCGGATTCCTCCGAGTGCTCCGCCAGGCGGTCGAGAAACGCGGCCTGCGCCTTGACGATCACATCTTTCGCGCGGTCCAGCCCGAACCACTCCACCCGGTCCAGCTCGGGGAACTCCTGGGTCTGCCCGGATCTCGGCGGCCACTCCATCCGGAAGGTGCCGGGGGAGATCGTCGCCGGGTCCAGGTCGGCCTCGACCGCCCAGGCGGTGACGGTCTTGCCGCCTGTCTGCCGGATCTCGCCCAATGCCACCGCCTCCCCGTCGGGCGGCTCAAGACCGAGCTCCTCCTGGAACTCGCGCCGGGCCGCCTCCCAGGCGGTCTCCTCGTCGGGCTCGTACTCGCCCTTCGGGACGGTCCACGCCCCGGCGTCGCGCTTGGCGAAGAACGGCCCGCCCATGTGGCCCAGCAGGACCTCCAGACCGCCACCGGTGCGCCGGAACAGCAGCAGACCTGCGCTGCGCCTGCCGCTCATGGCCTCACCTCCGGGTGCGCCGCGAGCAGCGTCTCGACCGTGTCCGCCTCCTCCGGGCGCTTGTCCTCGCGGTAGCGCACCACGCGGGCGAAGCGGAGGGTGACGCCGGCCGGGTAGCGGGTGGACTTCTGCAGGCCGTCGTAGGCGATCTCGACGACGAGTTCGGGTCGTACGGTCACCACATAGCCGTTGGTGCCCGTGGCGAGCTCCTGGAGGCGTTCGGTCTGCCAGGTGAGCGTCGCGTCGGTCATGCCCTTGAAGGTCTTGCCGAGCATGGCGAAGGAGCCGTCGGGGTTGCGAGCTCCGAGGTGGAGGTTGGAGAGCTTGCCGGTGCGGCGGCCGTGGCCCCACTCGGCGGCGAGCACCACCAGGTCGAGGGTGTGCACGGGCTTGACCTTCAGCCAGGACGCGCCGCGCCGGCCCGCGCTGTAGGCGGCGTCGAGGGCCTTGACCACCACGCCCTCGTGGCCACGCTCCAGGGTCTCGGCGAGGAAGTCCTCGGCCGCGCTCACGTCCTGCGGCCCCGAGACCAGGGCGCGCCGTACCCGCATCGGGTCGGGGACCAGCCGGGCCAGTTCGGCGTGCCGCTCGGCGAAGGGAAGGTCGAGCAGGTCGCGGTCGTCGACGGACAGCGCGTCGAAGAAGACGGGGGAGACGGGGACGGTCTCGGCGGCCGTCGCCACGTCCACGCGCGAGCCGACGCGCCCGGCCGTCTCCTGGAAGGACCGGGGCCGCCCGTCCGCCCCGAAGGAGATCACCTCGCCGTCCAGGATGAACCGTCGGACCTTCAACTCCAGGGCGGCCGTGGTGAGTTCGGGGAGGCGGTCGGTGATGTCGTCGAGGGTGCGGGTGTAGATCCGTACGCTGTCGCCGTCCCGGTGGACCTGCACCCGGATCCCGTCCAGCTTCTCCTCGACCGCGCACGCACCCAGCTTGTCGACCGCCTCGGCCACCGAGGAGGCGCTGTGCGCCAGCATCGGCAGGACCGGGCGGCCGACAGTGAGCCGGAAGCGGTCCAGTGCCGTCGGCCCGTCGGCGAGCAGCGCCTGCGCCACCGTCTGGAGGGAACCCGCGAGCATCACCGCCCGACGTACGTCCGCGGGCGGTGCCCCGGTGGCCTGCGCCAGGCCCTCGACGGCGACGGCGTCCAGGGCGCCCTGCCGGACCTCACCGGTCAGCAGTCCGAGCAGGAACCGCTGCTCGTCCTCGGTGGCCGCCCCCATCAACTCCCCGACCAGCCGGGCCCGTTCGGCCTGCGAACCGGTGCCCGAGACCTTGCCCAGCTCGCCGAGGAGGGCGTCCACCTGCCGCACGGTGAGCGTGGGTTCGGCGGCCGGGGCGACCGGGCGGCTGAGCACCTTCCAGCCGACGCCGAGCCGCCCCTGCGGCAGCCGTCCCGCCAGATACGGGATCACGATCGGCACGTCGTCCGCCTCGGCGTCCCGGAACAGCTCGGCGAGCAGAGCGATCTTCCGGGACCGCGCCGAGGTGGCGGCGACCTCCTGGGACACTTGGGCCAGGCGGGCAAGCAGCATGCAGCCATCCTCCAACGGAGGCGGGCGCTCTACACCCGGACGGCGATGGTTCTATGCGGGTACGGCCGTGTCGAGGTCGGTCATCAGCAGCTCACCGTTGATGAAGGCCCCTGCCCGGTAGCCCCCTGCCGCCGCGTTCACGACCTGCTCGGCGAAGCCCATCGCGTTGCCGACCGCCCAGACGCCCGGCACAGAGGTGAGCCCGGTCGGGTCGACCACCGGGTACGCGCCGAAGGGGGTCTCCTGGAGTTCGGCTCCCAGCCGCTCCAGCAAGCCGGTCTGCGGGACCGGACGGGGCGCGGTGAAGAAGATCTCGCGTGCATGCGTCGTACCGTCCGTCATACGTACGCCGGTGAGCCGGTCGTTCTCCACCACCAGCTCCGAGACCTCGCCGGGCACCACCTTCACCCCGGCCGCCGCGAGCCTGCGCTGATCGTCGTCCGAGAGCTCCTCCTCGGCCACGGTGTGCAGGAAGAGCGTCACGTCCTTCGACCACTGGGACACCATCAGCGCCTGGTGGACGCTCAGCGGGGTCGTGGCCAGTACGCCGAAGGCCCGGTCGCGGACCTCCCAGCCGTGGCAGTACGGGCAGTGCAGCACATCCCGGCCGAAGCGCTCGGCCACGCCGGGCACCGCCGGCAGCTCGTCCCGCAGGCCCGTGGCGATCACCAGCCGCCGTGCGCGCACGGTCCGGCCGCTGGCGAGGACGACCGCGAATTCCTCGCCCTTCGTGACGTCCACGGCCCGGTCGCGCACGAGTTCCACGCCGTAGCGTGCGATCTCCTCCCGGCCGATCGCCAGGAACGCGGCGGGTGGCATGCCGTCCCGCGAGAGATAGCCGTGCATATGGGCGGCGGGCGCGTTACGCGGCTCGCCCGCGTCGACGACGAGCGTGCGGCGCCGGGCCCGGCCCAGGACCAGCGCGGCGGAGAGCCCGGCCGCGCCCCCTCCGATCACGATCACTTCGTACTGCTCGCTGTGCTTCTCGGTCATGGGTGACCACCTCCACGCCCGACGGTCGCCCCGCCGCTGCCGCATTGACAAACCCGTTTGCCGAAACTGCAATGGCGTCCATGAGTGGCGACGACACGGACGAGGTCCTCGCGGAGGTCGGCCCCCGGCTGCGCCGGATCCGCAAGGAGCGGGGTTCCACGCTCGCCGGGCTGTCGGCGGCGACCGGCATCTCGGTCAGCACGCTGTCCCGGCTGGAGTCCGGACTGCGCAGGCCCAGCCTGGAGCTGCTGCTGCCGATCGCGCGGGCGCACCAGGTGCCGCTGGACGAACTGGTCGGCGCGCCGCCGGCGGGGGACCCGCGGGTGCGCGGCAAGCCCCTGGTGCGGCACGGCCGCACCTTCTGGCCGCTCACCCGGCAGCCCGGCGGTCTCCAGGCCTTCAAGGTGCTGGTACCGCAGGGCACGGAGGAGCCCGAACCGCGCACCCATGAGGGGTACGAGTGGCTGTACGTGCTGTCCGGGCGGCTGCGGGTGGTGCTGGGCGAGCACGACGTCGTGATGGCTGCGGGGGAGGCGGCCGAGTTCGACACCCGGGTGCCGCACTGGTTCGGGTCGACGGGGGAGGGGCCAGTGGAGTTCCTGAGCCTGTTCGGGCCGCAGGGGGAGCGGATGCATGTGCGGGCGCGGCCGAAGCGGTCATGACGGTCGTGCCGATACGACAACTCCGCGCCGATGCCTGTCTGTTGGCCGTTGCCCTACGCGTCAGACCCGGCCTGTGTGACCGCTGTGACGGGTGTTGCACACTGAGCGCATGACACGCATGAGGAAGATCGCAGCCGCGTTGCTGGCCGCATCGGCCGCGCTGCTCGCGATACCCCCCACCGCCTCCGCCACCCCCACCGCGCACAAGACCTTCTTCAGGGAGGACTTCGACCGCCTTCCCCTCGGGCCGGTCACCGCCGGCCGCGGCTGGAGCGCCGACACCTCGGGCGGTTCGCTGACCGTCGAGCCCGGCGCCACCGGCCACGGACACGAACTGCGGCTCCACACGGAGGGCAACGGCCGCGCCTTCCTCGCGCTGTCCGGTCTCGCACCTGCCGGCAACAGCCTCTGGGCCCGGTTGCGACTGCGCGTGGACCGCCTGCCCGAGGCTCCCGACTGGGCGCACTGGACCATCGCGGAGGCTTCCGGATCCGATGTCCCCACGCTGGTACGGCCGTTGGGTGGCCAGTACGTTCCCACCTCGAAGGGCAACTTCTGGGGGGTCGGCTCCGATCTCGGCCCCACCGGCGACTGGACCGCCTGGAAGACCTCCGCTCCCGCCACGGCCGGAACCTGGCAGTGCGTCGAATTCCACCTCGACGCGACCGACGACCGCGTCACCGTCTACCTGGACGGCGTGGAACAGCCCGAGTTGACGGTGTCGAGGAAGCAACACGGCGGCACGGCGGACGACTTCGTCTTCCCGCACTTCGACAGGCTCAGGCTGGGCTGGCAGTTGTACCAGGCCGACCCCAGCCCCTCCTCGTACGACATGCACATGGACGACGTGGCGCTGAGCAGCAGGCGGGTCGGCGGCTGCGGCTCGTGACGGGACGTCTGCCGCGCAGGGCGGCGCGCCGCGTTCAGTGCCCGGTGGACGGGCCTTCCCTCGCGAGCGGCGGACGGGATGTCCTGGCGCCGCGGGAGGCGGTGCGTGGCCCGCGGGTCCGGGTCTTCCGGCTCGGCGGTGGCGGTGCGGTCGAGGCGCGGACGACGAGGTCGACCGGCGGGCCACTCGGCGCCAAGGGCTCTGCCTTCGGGTTCTCGATGGCATGCACCAGCCGTTTGAGCCCGTCCTGGGCCACGGCGTCGAACGGCTGCCGCACCGTGGTCAGGGGAGGAGTCACATAGGCGGCGACCGGGATGTCGTCGAAGCCCACGACGCTGACGTCCCCCGGCACGCGCCGGCCGGCCTCGTCCAGCGCGCGGATCAGTCCGATCGCCATGTCGTCGTTGGCGGCGAAGACAGCGGTGACGCCGCCGTCCTCGGCCAGCTCCCGTCCCACCCGGTAGCCGGAGGCGGCCGACCAGTCGCCCCCGACGACCGCGGGCACCTCCCGGCCCTGCGCGGTCAGGGCCGTCCGCCACCCCTCGAGTCGGTCCCGGGCGGCGTACCACCGCTGCGGACCCGCGAGGTGATGAACCGTCATATGGCCGAGGTCCAGCAGGTGTTCGGTGGCGGTCCGGGCCATCAGATCGACGCCGTGGCCCGCGGTCAGCACCGTGGGCGCGGTGACGGGCGGCGGTGCGCCGAAGACGAGGACCGGAACGTCGAGGCGGAGGGAGGGCGCTGTGCCGTCGGTCTGCTCGTCGATCGGTTCGGAGATGACGATGCCGTCCACGCCCTGATCGAGAAGCGAGTCCACGGCACCCGCGACGCCCGCCGGGTCGCCCTCCACCGTGTTGACCACGCGCAGCGCGTAACCGGTGTCCCGGACGACCCGCTCCACACCCATGAGCAGCGAGGCGGGCCCGTACAGCGCCGTGCCCAGCGTCACCACGCCGATCGAGCGGGTGCGCCCGGAGGCCAGCGCGCGGGCGGCGTTGTTCAGCCGATAGCCGAGCTGCTCGGCGGCGTCGAGCACCCGCCGGCGCACGTCGGCCGAGACGTACGGCTCGTCGTTGAAGACCCGGGAGACCGTCTTCTGCGAGACACCCGCGAGCCGGGCGACGTCCACGCTGCGCGGCGCGAAGGAGCCTGCGCCCCGCCCTGTCCCTCGCGCCATGGTGCCTCCCGGTGGCCGTTCGATGCGGCTCAATGATGCCATTCGTGGCCGGGCCGACCCTGTGGCTGACTGCGCTGTCATGCGTCAGGGGTTCGAACGGCATCCGGAATCCGGGGGCGAGTGGGGCGGGGGCCGGACTCGGCGCTACAGGATGCCGATGTTGGTGAGCGGGATGTTCCAGTCATTGCTCTCGACGTCACCACGGCCGTCCTGGGCCGCGGCCGGTACCGCGAACAGCATCAGCCCGGCGACGGCGGTGGCCAGGACGGCGACGACACGACGCTTCACGGTTCCTCCTCCATGACGGCAGTGCCGCCCACCCTGCTCCGGGCCGGCCGCCCCGCCGGCCCGGACACGCCGCGCGGCCCGCGGAATCAGCCGCTCGGTGGCGGCACCGCTCCTGCCGGCTGTCAGCTCCCGGACAGCTCGGAGGCGGTGAAGCGCTCGAACCCCGCGTGGAAGGCCGTGCCCCGCGGGTCGGTCGCGTTGTAGTGGAAGGCGGACACACCGCAGCCCCGCGCGTCGAAGGCGGCCCCCGTGTACGAGGCGACCCGGGTGCCGTCCACGCCGAGCTCGACCCTGATCCGGCCCGCACCGGCCGGGGAACAGGTCATCGCCATGTCGACCTGCTGCCGGCTCGCCACCTTCAGACCCACGTCCGCGAGGTCGACCTCGACGACCCGGTCATGCTGGAAGGCCCCCTTGAACCGGAACTCCCGCACGATCAAAGCCTCCTGACCTGTCGTCAGATAGGTCGCCCAGCGAGAACCCTTCCAGTAGTCCCCCGAGCCGTTGCACCACAGCCCGACCCCGCCGTCGCCCCCGTACCACTCCGTCTGGGTGCTCAGCCGTACCGCGAACGACGACGGCTCGAAGGGGGCCTGCGGCCACACCTCCAGCTCGGACCTCGGGTCCACCAGCATGGTCCCGCCCTGGTGCGTGATCTTCGCCAGGGTCGGGTCCTTGTGCGACCAGTCACCCGAATCGGTCAAGTCGTCGGTGTACGAGAGGGGTTGGGAGCCTGCCGCGTTCTTCGGCCTTCCGGACGAGGAGGGGGAGCCCGAGCCATGGGCTCCCCCCGAGGAGGTGGTGCTCAGCACGACGGCAAGCAGCACCGCCGCCGCGGCACTGCCGGCCGCGAACCCCCACAGCCGCAGCTGCCTGGCACTGGTGCCCAGGCGGGAGCCGCCCTTCCCGCGCCCGGCCGCCGGCAGCGGTGGCTGTGGCGTCCCCGACTGCGGCTGCGCGCCCTCCGCCGCCCCCGCGAGCCGGGTGACGAGCTGGGCCGCGGTGGGCCGCTGAGCCGGGTCCTTGCGCAGACAGTCGGCGACGACCGAACGGACCGGCTCCGGCACCGCCGAAAGATCCGGGTCGCGCTCACACACCGCGACGAGCACCTCGTAGCCGCTCTCCCCCTCGAAGGGATGCCGGCCCGTGGCGGCGAAGTACAGCGTGCCGCCGAGGGAGAACACATCGGTGGCGCCGCTGACCCGCATCGATCTGACCTGCTCGGGCGACATGTACGCGGGCGAGCCGAGCACACTGCCCGGTGTGGTGAGCGCCGACTCGAGCAGCCGGTCGTCGCGGGCGATACCGAAGTCGATGATCCGCGGCCCGTCCGGGGAGAGCAGGATGTTGGACGGTTTGATGTCCCGGTGCACGACACCCACCCGGTGCACCTGCGCCAACGCGTGCGCGACCGCCAGTGCCACGGACTGCAGCCGCCCGGAGGACAGCGGGCCGCCCGCGGCCACATGCTGGTGGAGCGTGGGGCCCGGCACGAACTCGCTCACGATGTACGGATGCCGCCCGGTCAGGTCGGCATCGAGGACCCGTGCCGTGGCCAGCTCGCCGACCCGGCTCGCCGCACCAAACTCCCTCCGTACGCGGGCCAGCGCGATCTCGTCGTACTCCTTGCCCGGCAGTAGGAACTTCACCACCACCTGCCGCCCCGCCCGGTCCCGGGCGAGCCACACCACCCCTTGCCCACCCCGGCCCAGCTCACGCTCGCAGACGTACCCGCCCACCGACAGCTGCATCCGTGGATCCATGCCCCCGCCCCCAGCCCCGCCCCCGGTCCATGGCCGTTCTCCAGCGTATCGGCCCACTTGGTCCGTGACAGGGCTCTTGTCCGGGTTCACGCCTCAGTCCGAGCGGGGATCCACATGGATCTTGGGGCCGGGCCCGGCGCCGGACGGGCGCTCTCCGGCGAGTACGGCGCCCGCCTCGTCGAGACCCACGGTGGCGGCGACGAGGGGCCTGGGGTCGACCGAGCCGGTGGCGTAGGCACGGATGGCGGCGTCGAGGCCGGGAGAGGCGGACAGGATGCCCACCGCGGTGACGTCCTTGAGAGCGAGCGTGCGGGTGTCGATCCTGCTGGGTTCGCCGGCCAGCCCGATGTACACGACCCGGCCCGACGGCTCGACAAGCTCCAGGGCCCTGTCCGGCAGATGAGCGGCGTTCGAGGCGTCGACGACCGCGTCGAAGGGCAGGTCCGGCAGGGAGTCCTCCGCCCAGACGTGCTCGAAGCCCAGCGCCCGGGCGAAGTCGAGGGAGCTGTCGGTGCTGCCCATCAGGTGGACCTCCGCCCCGGTCGTCCGGAGGAACATCGCGGTCAGCAGTCCGATGGTCCCCGGTCCGAGGACCAGGGCGCGGTCCCCGGGACGGGGAGCGGCGGCCTCGGCGGCGCGCAGGGCGTTGCCGCCCGGCTCCACGAGCGCCCCGAGCACGGCGTCGACGGAGTCGGGCAGGAGGTGCAACGAGGAGGCGGGGACGGCGAGTTGCTCGGCCAGGGCGCCGGGCCGGTTCCCGCGTACGCCGACCTCCTGCCGCTTCTCGCACACGTGCTGGTGGCCGCGCAGACAACGGCGGCACGCACCGCAGCCGAGCATGGTGTCGCCCATGACGCGGCGCCCGAGCCAGCCGGGGTCGACACCGGCGCCGAGCGCCGCCACCCGCCCCGCCCACTCATGACCGAGGCGCATCGGGTAGGCGGCGTGACCTTGGTGGAGATAGGCCATCGCGCCGGTGAAGAACTCCACGTCGGTGCCGCACACGCCGACCCGTTCGACGTCGACGACGACTTCGCCGGGGCCCGCCACCGGCGCCGCGACCTCCTGTACGGCGTACTTGCCGGGGCCGGTCAGGACGAACGCGCGCATGGGGTGACCGGTCACCGGGGTCCGAGCACGTGCTGCCGCTGGGTGCCGAGCTGCTGGATGCCGAGTTCCATCACGTCGCCGGGCTGGAGATACACGGGCGGAGTGAGGCCCATGCCGACGCCGGGCGGGGTGCCGGTGTTGATCAGGTCGCCGGGCTCCAGGACGAGGAACTGGCTGAGGTAGTGCACGACGAAGTACGGGTCGAAGATCATCGTCTTGGTGTTGCCGGTCTGCCGGCGCACCCCGTTGACGTCCAGCCACATGTCGAGCGCGAGGACGTCCTCGATCTCGTCGGCGGTGGCCAGCCACGGGCCCGCGGGATTGAAGGTCTCCGCGGACTTGCCCTTGGCCCACTGCCCGCCCCGCTCCAGCTGGAAGGAGCGCTCACTGACGTCGTTGACGACCACATAACCGGCGATGGCCTCGCGCGCCTCTTCGACCGAGTCCAGGTAACTGGTACGCCTGCCGATGACGATGCCGAGCTCCACCTCCCAGTCCGTCCTGGTGGAGCCGCGCGGGATCCGCACGTCGTCGTGGGGACCGACCAGGGTGTTGGGCGACTTGGTGAACAGGATCGGCTCGTCGGGCACGGCCATGCCGCTCTCGGCCGCGTGGTCGCGGTAGTTGAGGCCGATGCACAGGATCTGGTGCGGGCGGGCGACGGGGGCGCCGATGCGCTCCCCGGCGAAGCGGGACACCTGCCCGGCCGCCGCCCGCTCCGTCACGACGGGACGGACGCGGTCGAGGCCGCCCGCGCCGAAGAACGCCTCGTCGAAGTCCGTGACGACGTCCGAGAGGTCCACGTAGGTCTCGTCGTCGATGCGGGCGACGGGCTTTTCGGCGCCGGCGGCGCCGATGCGCATGAGGTACACGAGCTCAGTCTCCAGGGTGGGTTCGACGGGGTGGGTGGGTGGCCCCGGCGGGGCTTCAGCGGTGGGGCTCGCCGAGGGGACCGAGCAGGGCACGGATCTCGTCAGTCGCTTCGACCAGGGTGCTCAGCGGTGTCCGGTAGGTCAGCGCACTGACGCTGACGGCTCCGGACGGCGTCCTCGGCGAGGTCGCGTACACGGGCAGGGCCAGGCAGTTGACGCCCGGTTCGTTCTCCTGGTCGTCGAGGGAGTGGCCCCGCTCGCGGATGGTCTGGAGCTCGCGGTGAAGCGCGTCGGCGGTGCACAAGGTCCGCGGGGTGCGCCGCACCAGGGGAGAGCCGCCGATCCATGCCTCGACCTCCGCCAAGGTGCCCAGGCGGCGGGCCAGCAGCAGTTTTCCGACTCCGGTGGCGTGCGCGGGGTTGCGGCCGCCCACCATCGAGGTGAGACGGACGGCGCCGCTGGGCGGATCGACCTTGGCGCGGTAGACGACCTCACGGCCGTCGAGGACCGCGTAGTGCGCGGTCTCGCCGAACCGCTGCGCCAGCGCCTCCAGGACCGGGCGGACGCGGACATGGTCGGGCCGGGCCTCGTGGTGGGCGAAGGCCATCCGCAGGAACTCGTCCCCGAGCGCGTAGTGGCCGCGGGCGTCCTGACCGGCCAGACCCGCCCGGCGCAGGGCCGCGAGCGCCCGGTGCACGGTCGGCTTGGGGCTGCCGATCACCCGGGTCAGCTCCTCCAGGCCCACGCCCTCGGGATACCGGGCAAGTTCCTTGAGGACGGCGAGCACGCGGTCCGACCCCACGAGCCGGCTTCCGTCGGCGCCGGTCGAGCCGTCCGTGCCGGGGTCTGTCGGACCCCCGTACGTCTGCGTACGCTTCATGATGTTCCGGACTCTAGAGCGCCGTACCGACTATTGGAAGGGCTCCATGGTGACGCTCCGCAGCGCGCAGTGGTACGAGGGCCAGGACCGCAACGCCTATATCCACCGGGCCTGGATGCGGCGGGGCGCACCGGACGACGCCTTCACCGGGCGCCCGCAGATCGCCATCGCCAACACCGCCTCGGACCTGACCCCCTGCAATGCCCATCTGAACGAGGTCGCCGCGTCCGTGCGCAACGGCGTGTACGAGGCGGGCGGGATCCCCCTGGACCTGCCCGTGGTGTCGCTGGGCGAGACGAACGTCCGTCCCACGGCCATGCTGTGGCGCAACATGGCGGCGATGGCCACCGAGGAGATGCTGCGGGCCAACCCCGTCGACGGCGTCGTCCTGCTCGGCGGCTGCGACAAGACGATCCCCTCGCTGCTGATGGCCGCCGCCTCCGTCGACCTGCCCGCCGTCGTCGTACCCGGCGGTCCGATGCTCACCGGAACCTTCCGCGGCACGCCCCTGGGCTGCGGCACCGATGTGTGGCGGCTGTCCGAGGAGGTCCGCGGGGGCACGCTCTCCCAGGAGGAGTTCACCCGCTCCGAGTCGTCGATGATCCGCAGCCGGGGTCACTGCAACACCATGGGCACGGCATCGACGATGGCCCTGGTGGCCGAGGCCCTGGGCACGGTCGTGCCCGGAACGGCCGGAACTCCCGCCCCCGACAGCCGGCTTCTCCAGGCGGCGCACCGCACGGGCCGGCTGGCGGTGGACATGGTGGGCGCCGACCGTAGGCCCGCTTCCTTCCTGACCAAGGCCTCCTTCCACAACGCGATCGTGGCGCTCGCCGCCGTCGGAGGCTCCACCAACGCGGTCGTCCACCTCCTCGCCATCGCGGGCCGCCTCGGCATCGACCTGTCCCTCGACGACTTCGACCGCATCGGCTCCCGGGTACCGGTCCTCGTCGACCTCCAGCCGGCCGGCCGCTTCCTCATGGAGGACTTCCACCGCGCCGGCGGCCTCCTTGCCGTCCTGCGCGAAGTCCGCGACCTGCTCGACCCCGACGCCCTGACCGTCACCGGCAGCCCCCTGGTCGAATTCCTCGACGACGCCCTGATCTGGGACGAGGACGTCATCCGCCCCCGCGCCCAGCCGCTCGTCGCCGAGGGCGGGATCGCCGTCCTGCGCGGCAACCTCGCCCCCGACGGCGCCCTCGTCAAACCGGCCGCCGCCTCACCGCACCTGCTGCGCCACCGCGGCCGGGCGGTCGTCTTCGACTCGATCGAGGACTTCCACGCCCGTATCGACGACCCGGACCTCGACGTCGACGCCGACAGCGTGCTGGTCCTGCGCGGCTGCGGCCCCAAGGGCTACCCCGGCATGCCCGAGGTCTCGAACATGCCGCTCCCGAAGAAGCTCCTCGAACAGGGCGTCCGCGACATGGTCCGCGTCTGCGACGGCCGCATGAGCGGCACCGCCTACGGCACGGTCGTCCTGCACGTGGCCCCGGAAGCCGCCGCCGGCGGCCCCCTCGCAGTGGTGCGCACGGGGGACGTCATCTCCCTCGACGTCGATGCCCGCCGCATCGACGTCGAGGTACCCGCCGACGAACTCGCCCGCCGGACCCCCGACAAGGAGACCCTCACGGGTTTCGCCAACCCCCGCCGCGGCTGGGAACGCCTCTACATCGACCACGTCCTGCAAGCCGACACCGGCGCCGACCTTGACTTCCTCGTCGGCTCCAGCGGCTCGGAGGTGAGCCGCGAGTCGCACTGAGCGACATGCCCCTTCTCGGCCGCCCCGCCCTCCCACTGCCAGGTCACGCCGTGTCGGCGGTCCATGCGTGGGACATGCCCGCCGCCACGGGAATCGGCCGGTGTGCGGCGAGGGCTCGGTCGAGGTCGGCCATCAGGTCCTCCGGGTCCTCAAGCCCGATGGAGAGCCTGAGCAGGCCGGCGGCCGGGCGGGCCTCCGGGGCGACGGGCCGGTGCGTCAGCGAGGCCGGGTGCTGGATCAGCGAGTCGACGCCGCCCAGGGACACCGCGTGGGTGAAGAGGCTGACCGCCGAAGTGGCGTGCACCGCCTGTTCGTAGCCGCCGCGGAGGTCGACGGAGATCATCGCGCCCGTGCCCTTCAGCTGTCGGCCGAGCAGCCCCTGCGGGTCTCCGTCGAGCCCGGGGTAGTGGACGCGGGCGACGCTCGGGTGGGTCGTCAGCCATGCGGCGACGCGCTGGGCGTTCGCCTGCTGGGCCCGTACCCGAACAGGAAGCGTGGCGAGTCCGCGGTGCAGGAGATAGGCGCCCAGCGGGTGCAGCAGACCGCCGGTGACCGCGCGGACCCGGCGCAGTGCGGCCGCCTGCTCCTCGCCGCAGGCGATGACTCCGGCGATGACGTCGCCGTGCCCGCCCAGGTACTTGGTCGCGCTGTGCAGGACCATCGCCGCACCCAGGTCGAGAGGATTCTGCAGGACGGGCGTCGCGAACGTGTTGTCGACGAGGACCGGAACGCCCTGGGCGGCCTCGACGACGGCACGGATGTCGACGAGTTCGAGGGTCGGATTGGCGGGCGTCTCCAGCACGATCATCGCCGTGTCGGGACGGATGGTGGCGGCGACGTCCGGCGCCGAGCAGTAGCTCACCTCCGTACCGAGGAGGCCCGAGGCCAGCAGATGGTCCGTGCCGCCGTAGAGAGGGCGGACGGCCAGGACATGGCGGCGGCCGGTCTCCTTCACGGTCGCCAGGATCGCCGCGGTCATCGCCGCCATGCCCGAGGAGAACGCCACGGCGGCCCGGGCGTGCTCCATCTGGGCCAGCGCCGACTCGAACCGCGCCACGGTCGGGTTCCAGAGCCGCGCATAGACGGCTCCGCCGTCCGCGGTGGGCGTCCCTCCGCCCGCCATGGCCTCGTAGGACAGCCCGCCCCCCTCGATGTCCGGCAGCGGATTGGTCGACGACAGGTCGATGGGAAGGGCGTGGACGCCGAGCTCTGTCAGGTCCTCACGGCCGGCGTGGACGGCCAGGGAGTCGAGTTGCAGATACGACGAGGTCATGGCCCAGATGGTGAGGCGATCCACAACACTGTGCAAGAGTCATTGTGGAACCCCTGGCCGAACACTCATATTGATGTGGATTCGCCAAGAGGAGGGTTCATGGCAGGCCAGCAGCTGAAGAAAACACAACCCGCCGCCGCGGGGCTCGACGGCACCGACCTGGCCATCCTGGTCGCGCTCGTGGAGGACGGCCGGATGACCAACGCCGCGCTCGCGGCCCGGGTGGGTGTGGCGGAGTCGACCTGCGCATACCGAGTCCGCGCGCTGCGGGAGTCCGGTGTCATCACGAGCATCAACGCCCGGCTCGACCTCGGCGCACTCGGCCACCCGATCCACGCCGTCATCAAGGTCCGCCTCGGCAGCCACAGCCGCGAACACGTCCGCACCCTCTACGACCGGCTGGTCGACGTGCCGGGAGCCCTGACGGTGTGGCACGTCGGCGGCGACGACGACTTTCTCCTGCATGTGGCCGTGGCGAGCCCGGAGGAGCTGCGAGACCTCATCCTGGAGCACGTGACGGTTCACCCGATGGTGCGGCAGACCGAGACCCAGCTGGTGTTCGAGGTCCGCGACGGCCGCGGCGTGCTGCCTCGGTGAACCGGGCTACCGCGGGTCCGGTGGTTGCCAGGTGCCGTGCGTGGAGAGGCCTCCCTCGGCGATGACGACGGGCGATGTGGCGCCGGCCGACCGCTGCGGCGCACCCTTGCTCACCGACAGCACCCGACCGGTGTTGTTGCGTGGGAGGTATTTCCTCACAGGCAAGCGACCGCTTAGTATGCGATGGACCCCGGTCAGACAGAGCAGTCCCTGGAGGCACCGCATGCAGGCATGGCAAGTGCACGAGAACGGCGAGCCGAGTGAGGTGATGCGGCTCGAGGAGGTGGAGCGGCCCGCCCCCGGCGACGGCCAGGTGCTGCTGAAGGTGCGTGCCGCGAACATCAACTTCCCGGACGTGCTGATGTGCCGGGGCCACTACCAGGTGCGCCCGCCGCTGCCGTTCACGCCGGGCGTGGAGATCTGCGGGGAGACCGAGGACGGGCGGCGGGTCATCGCCAACCCCGCCCTGCCCCACGGCGGTTTCGCGGAGTACGCCCTCGCGGACGCCGCCACCCTGCTGCCCGCGCCCGACTCCCTTGACGACGCCGAGGCCGCCGCCCTGCACATCGGCTACCAGACCGGCTGGTTCGGTCTGCACCGTCGCGCTCACCTGGAAGCAGGCGAGACGCTGCTCGTCCACGCTGCCGCAGGAGGGGTCGGCAGCGCGGCCGTGCAGCTCGGCAAGGCGGCCGGGGCGCGGGTCATCGGGGTCGTCGGCGGCGCCGACAAGGTGGCCGCGGCCAGGGAGTCGGGCTGCGACGTGGTCATCGACCGCAAGAGCGAGGACGTCATCGCCGCCGTCAAGGAGGCCACGGGCGGCCGCGGCGCCGACGTCATCTACGACCCCGTCGGCGGCGAGGCCTACGCCCAGTCGACCAAGGTCGTCGCCTTCGAGGGCCGGATCGTGATCGTCGGCTTCGCCAGCGGGGTCATCCCCAGCCCGGGGCTCAACCACGCCCTGGTGAAGAACTACTCGATCCTCGGCCTGCACTGGGGCCTGTACGGCACCAAGAACCCGAAGCTGATCGCGCACTGCCACGAGCAGCTCACCGAGCTGGCCGCCCGGGGCGCCATCAAGCCACTGGTCAGCGAGCGCGTGCCGCTGGCCGGGGCCGCGGCCGCCGTGCAGCGTGTCGCCGACGGCGTGACCACCGGCCGGGTGGCCGTCCTGCCGTCCCTGGAGAACGGAGCCACCGCATGACCGACGCAGCCGAACTGCGCAGCCGCACACAGGAGTTGCTGGCGGCCCACCCACCGGCGACCACCGACCGCCTGGACTTCCTGGGGGCCCGCTTCGACGCGGGTCTGGCCTGGGTGCACTACCCGGAGGGCCTCGGCGGACTGGGCGTGCCGCGCTCCCTGCAAGCCGTCGTGGACGCCGAGCTGGAGGCCGCCGGCGCCCCCGACAACGACTCGCGCCGCAACGGCATCGGGCTCGGCATGGCCGCCCCGACGATCCTCAAGTACGGCACCGAGGAGCAGAAGCAGCGCTATCTGCGGCCCCTGTGGATCGGCGAGGAGGTCTGGTGCCAGCTGTTCAGCGAGCCCGGCGCCGGCTCCGACCTCGCAGCCCTCGGCACCCGGGCCGTCCGGGAGGGCGACGAATGGGTCGTCAACGGGCAGAAGGTGTGGACGTCCGGCGCGCACAACGCCCGCTGGGCCATCCTCATCGCCCGCACCGACCCGAACGTGCCCAAGCACGCGGGCATCACGTACTTCATCTGCGACATGACCGACCCCGGCGTCGATGTGCGTCCGCTGCGGCAGATCACCGGTGAGGCCGAGTTCAACGAGGTGTTCCTCACCGACGTCCGCATCCCCGACTCCCGCCGCCTCGGCGAGATCGGCGACGGCTGGCGGGTCGCGCAGACCACCCTGAACAACGAGCGTGTCGCCATCGGCGGCATGCGGCTGCCCCGCGAGGGCGGCATGATCGCCCCGGTCGCCAAAACCTGGCGCGAACGCCCCGAGCTGCGCACTCACGACCTGCACCAGCGGCTGCTGAAGCTGTGGGTGGAGTCCGAGGTCGCCCGGCTCACCGCCGAACGCCTGCGCCAGCAGCTCGTCGCCGGTCAGCCCGGCCCCGAGGGCGCCGGCATGAAGCTCGCCTTCGCCCGCCTCAACCAGGAGATCAGCGGCCTGGAGGTCGAACTCCTCGGCGAAGAGGGCCTGTTGTACGACGACTGGACCATGCGCCGCCCCGAACTGGTGGACTTCACCGGCCGCGAGGCCGGCTACCGCTACCTCCGTGCCAAGGGCAACAGCATCGAGGGCGGGACCAGCGAGGTCCTGCTGAACATCGTCGCCGAACGCGTCCTGGGCCTCCCGTCCGAGCCGCGCACCGACAAGGACGTCGCATGGAAGGACCTGACCCGATGACAACACGGCGCGCACAGCCCGATCTTCTCTACTCCGAGGAGGAAGAGGCGCTGCGGTCCGCCGTACGGGACCTCCTCGCCGACCACTGCGACGCCCCCGGCGTCATCGCGCGCACCGAGTCCGACGCCCCGCACGACCTCGCCGCCTGGAAGGCCCTCGCCGACGGCATGGGCCTGGCGGGCCTGCTGGTGCCCGAGGCGCAGGGCGGCCAGGGCGCCACGCACCGCGAAGTCGCCGTCGTACTGGAGGAGCTGGGGCGCGCGGTCGCCGCCGTGCCCTACCTCACCAGCGCCGTCGTCGCCACCGAGGCCCTGCTGGAGTGCGGGGACGAGGAACTGCTCGGGCAGCTGGCCTCCGGGCGGGCCATCGGCGCGCTCGCGGTCGCCCTGCACCGCGCCCCCGGCACCGCCTTTCCCGCCGTACGACTGGAGAACGGCACCCTGCACGGGGAGCTGACCGGCATCGCGGACGCGGCGGTGGCCGACGTGCTGCTCGTACCGGCCGAGGACGGCGGGCTGTACGCGGTGGACGCCTCCGAGGCCACCGTCACCCCTCAGGTGTCCTTCGACCTCACCCGGCCGCTCGCAAGCGTCACCCTGAACGGGGCGCGGGCGCGCAGGCTCGGTGACGCCGAGCCCGCCGTACGACGTGCCCTGCGGTCCGCGGCCGGGCTGCTCGCCTCCGAGCAGTTCGGGCTCGCCGACTGGGCGTTGACGGAGACGGTGCGCTATCTGAAGGAGCGCAAGCAGTTCAACCGGCCCGTCGGCGGCTTCCAGGCGCTCAAGCACCGCCTCGCCCAGTTGTGGCTGGAGGTCGTCAACCTCCGCGCCGCCGCCCGCAACGCGGCAGACGCGCTCGCCACCGGAGAGGATGTCGAGGTGGCGGTGGCCGTGGCGCAGGCATACGCGGCGCCGGTCGCGGTGCACGCCGCCGAGGAGGCGCTCCAGCTGCACGCCGGCATCGGTATGACCTGGGAGCACCCGATCCATCTGAACCTCAAGCGGGCCAAGGCCGACTCGATCGCCTACGGCACGGCCGGCGCCCACCGGTCCGCCGTGGCCGAACTGGTCGACCTCCAGGCACCCTGACGCCCCCTGACCTTCACCCGGTGAAGCCCGCCCCACCTGGGGCGGGCTTTTCCATGCCGCCCTGCGGAAGGAGTGAACGGACAACGGCAGTCCGGCCAACTCCTGGCCCGTGCAGGTCCATTGAAGCCGTTTCCGCCCGATACTCCCTGTGGTTCCGACCCGCCCCACAGGGAGGCAGAACATGGCCCTCGTCACCCGCCGCAGAGCCCTCACCGCGTTCGGCGCCACGCTCGCGGCAGTGCTCGCCCCGCCCGCCGGCAGCGCGTTCGCCGGTGAACACAAGCACCGCCCCCCGTTGTGGAACGCCCACGCCCACAACGACTACGAGCATCCGCGCCCCCTCTTCGACGCCCTCGACCACCGCTTCGGCAGCGTCGAGGCCGACATCTTCCTCGTCGGCGACCAACTTCTCATCGGCCACACCCCGGACGACCTCGACCCGAAGCGAACCCTCGAATCCCTCTATCTCGACCCGCTGGCCGCGATCGTGAAGGCCAACCACGGTTCCGTGTACCGGGGCCACCGCAGGCCGCTCCAGCTGCTCATCGACATCAAGACCGAGGGCTCGTCGACCTACCTCGAACTCGACCGGCATCTCCGGCGCTACCAGCACCTGTTCACGACCTACGCCCACGGCCGCGTGCACCCCGGTGCGGTCACCAACGTGATCTCCGGCGACCGTGCCGCCCGTATCCCCATGGAGGCCCAGACCGTACGGCGGGCCTTCTACGACGGCCGGCTCACCGACCTCGGCACCTCGGCGCCCGCCTCCTTCATCCCGCTGATCAGCGACAACTGGCAGCTCAACTTCACCTGGCTCGGAGAGGGCACGTTCCCCGACGCCGAGCGGCAGAAGCTGCGCGCCATCATCGGCCAGGCGCACGCGCGCGGGCAGAAGGTGCGCTTCTGGAACACCCCCGACCTCGCGGGTCCCGCCCGGGACGCCCTGTGGACGGAACTGCTCGCCGCCGGTGTCGACTACTTCAACACCGACGACCTCGCCGGGCTCGAGGTGTTCCTGGACGCCCACCGGGCGGCGTAGACACCACACGTTCGGCGGACAGGTCAGCCGCACGGACGAACCCTCCGCTACGCCACACTTGCGGCCGAACGCCGCGAACCGGAAGTGGCGGCGCAGCGGAGGAGGTTGACAATGGCGATTTCCATCTCAGTGGTGGTGCTGCTGCTGGTCCTGGCGGTGATCTTCACCCGCAACGGCGGACTGAAGATCTCCCACGCCCTGGTGTGCACGCTGCTGGGCTTCTACCTGGCCGGCACGAACATCGCGCCCACCATTCACAGCGGCGTGTCGGCGACGGCGGGCATCGTCAGCAGCCTCCGGCCCTGAGGTTCACGGGCCTGAGGCTGCTGACGCCGTTCATGAGGTGGAGAACACCCCGATGCCGTTCGGGACCGGCCGTTCCGCGTCGCCGGACGGGTGATTGCGTACGGAGACGGCGGTCGCCCCGGGCACGCGGGTGACCAGGGTCGTCGATCCGCCGCCGTCCAGGCTGAAGGCGTCGGTCGAGCCCAAGGCCCGCATGGTGTCGGCCACTTCGGCGATTGTCAGGCCCTTGCGGTAGGCGGGCGCACCGTCCAGTGCGAACAGCAGCAGCCGCTTCCCGCCGTTCGCGATGCCGACGGCCGTGCGCACGGCCCCGGTCGCGTCGTCCAGGCCCGCGAGTGGCTGGCCGCCCTTCAGGACCGGGTAGCCGCCGAGCGCGAAGCCGTACGCCTTCCGGGAGGTGGCGGAGACCAGCCGGTGCGTCACCCTCACCGGCTCGCCCTTGAAGAACTTCCGAAGCCGCTGCGCACCCGCCTCCCGGCCGACGAGCACCGTGGTCCCCGCGGCGATGGCACCCTTGCCGGGAGTGCCGGAGGTGGCGACGACCCGGCCCCGCCGGATCGTCACCTCGTAGGTGTCCGTGCTGCAGGCCGCCGCCCGGTCGGTGTCCGTGCCGCAGGTGGCCCGCACCCGGGAGACGCTGCCCCAGTCGGAGGTGAAGGCCCCGACCGAGTCCTCCGGCAGCGCGTACTGGTTCAGCCCGCCCAGCGGCAGCCGTCCCGCCGGAGTGCGGATCGACCCGGTGAGGGTCAGACGGTCCAGCCGCGCCCTGCGGTCCACGCCCACGCCGAGCACGTCCCGGGTGGTGGTGCCCGGCGGCAGTTCCGGCCCGAAGCGCTGCCCGTCCGGCACCGACGCCTTGAGCACATGCCCGTTCGCGATCGCCGGCCCGTCGGTCGAGCCCGTCACCTCGACACCCGGGTGCTGGGACTCGGAGATGTTGAAGAAGTCGCCGTTGATGCCCGCGACGGCCCCTTGTGCGTCGGCCATCCTGGAGACGGCGGCGCGTGCGGCCACGGCTCCCGGATACAGCAGGCCGAGACGTACGTGCCTGTTGCGCAGGTCCACGGTGAGCAGATGGGCGTGGGTCACGCCCTTGGCGCCCTGGACGTCGAACTGCTTGTAGGTGACTCCCGGCGCGAGTGCGGTGCCGCTCTCCACACCACTGGCCGGTGCCGCCCCCACCAGGGCCGCACCGGCCAGTGCGCCGAATGCCGTGAGAAACGCCAGTGCCGATCTGACCGACGTCCGAACCGTTGCCTCGGATCTGCCTGCTGCGAAACGCTTCTGATGACGCGTCACAGTTCCCCCTGAGGGATCGTCAACTGTCTCGGTCTCAGGGAAGTGCATCAGATCGTGGTGGTCCGCGCGACGGCTATGTGCCGACTACGCGAGAACGAGTGAGAAAACGCACCCCCTCGGGTGCTTCCAGCGAGAAACCGCTGCCGCGGCCTGCTACGACGTCCACGATCAGCCGGGTGTGGCTCCAGACCTCGTACTGGCTGCGCGACATCCAGAACGTCACCGGCTCCGGCACCCCGTCGACCTGCAGCTCCGCGAGCAGCACATCCGAGGCGCCGGTGCGGAACTCGCCCTCCGGGTAGCACATGGGCGCGCTGCCGTCGCAGCAGCCGCCGGACTGGTGGAACATCAACGGGCCGTGCGTGGCGCGCAGCCGGCGCAGCAGGTCGGCGGCAGCGGGGGTGAGTTCGACGCGCGGGGTCTCCTCATGCATGTGGCCCAGGGCAGCACGGGCAAGGTTGCGACAGGGTTGCACGGCCCGGGCGCCGCCGGGGAAGCCCGGCAGTACGACCGAGGCGACGGCCTGACGGGGCAGGTCAGCCCCCGGTCGGGTTCGACGGAGGGCTGAACGGACCGTCCGGCGCCGCATAGCAGCGCAGGGAGACCACCTGGTCCGGCCCCCAGCGCTGCTGCACGACGTCCAGCAACTGCCAGCCCAGGCGCTCGTACAGGGCTGTCGCCGCCGAGTGGGAGTCCACGACGTCGAGCACGGGCCGCAGACCACGCGCCCGCGCCTCCTCGACGGCCCGGTCCAACAACTCGGCACCGAGTCCCTGCCCGCGGGCGTCCGGCGCCACGAACAACCGGCCGACCACGGCGGTGGCTTCGAGGCCGACCCCCGCGCGGGCACCCCACGCCCCGGCCGCCGCGTCCACCTCGGTGGCCCAGGACAGACTGAGATGACCGACCACACGGCCATCCAGTTCGACCACCCAAGCCTCCAGCTGGGATCGCGGGGTCAGCCAATCGGCCGGTCTCGCCGGCCAGTTGACGGGGTAGCCGCTGTGCCGGTGGACCGCTGCCAGGATCTCCACGCAGCGTTCCAGGTCATGGTCGGTCCGCCGCCGGATGCGCGGCTCGTAGGTCTTCATGATCGTCCAGTATTACGGCCGGGCGGCGACCGCGGGCACGTTGTGCCCCTCCACGCGAAGCCTCGGCCTCGTCGATCCCAGCGCGCCGTCCGGCTCGACGGCCATGACGCCCCGCAGCGCCGAACGCACGGGCCCGGGTGGTCGTCAGGAACTCGCCGTCGTCGCCGGGTGAGGCACCCGAGCAGTCGCTCGGGTGCCTCACCCTGTGCGGCGGAGGTCAGTTCAGGACCTTCTGCCTGACGACGATGTGACCGGCGTCGGGGTTGAGGCTGCCGCCGAGCCGGCTGAAGGCTCCGTCGGTCAGATCCAGGCACTTGGGTTCCTGCTTCGTGTGCTTGAACGTGCCGCGGTCGTTGATCCGCACAACCAGGGACTTGCCGTTGGCCACGTTGGTCACCTTCACCCTGGTGCCGAACGGCAGCTGAGGATGACGGCTGAGCGAAGTCGCCGCGGTGTTCTTGCTGTTGTCGAAGATCTCGCCGTTGGACGTGGTGCTGCCCGCGGGTATCGGGCCGTAATGCGTCGCCCAGCACTTCTTGTGGTGGGCCTGCGCGGAGTCGGGCGCGGCCGAGCTCGCCGGAGCGAGGGCGACCATCAGGGTCAGTGCGGCTGCTCCGGCCGCGACGGAGGCGGGCAGGATCCGCTTGCTCATGTTCTTGGCCTCATTTCTCTTGATTTCTCTTGTCGTCGGACAGGAGAGGGAAAGCATCGGGACGGGGTGAGGGCTTTGTTCAACCCGCAGAGCGATAGGCGGCGCCCACCCTGTTGGCCTGCGCACCGTGGTAAAGGCCGGAGCCGTCGCCGCGGCTGGTGGAGAGGGTGAACCACGCGTAGCGCCGGACGTAGGGCAGGTGCTGGAGCATGGCCGTCGACTTCTTCACGAATTCCGCCTGCTGCGCCTTGGCCGGATAGCGCGGGGTGCCGGACGAGAAGTCGATCAGGGCGTATTCGGTGAGCCAGACCGGCTTCTTGTAGCGCTTGTGCACGGCCTCGATGTAGCTGCGCAACTGGGCCGTCGCCCGCTGGGAGTTGAAGTCCGCGCCGTACCAGTGCAAGGGGATGAAGCCGACCTTGTAGTGGCGGGCGGCGGCGCCCTTCATGAACCGGTCCAGCCAGCCGCCGGCGACATCGCCGCCGGTGGCCACCGCGGGAGCGCCGAGCCGCATACCGGTCGACTGCAGCCGGGGCCACAGGTCGAGCGCCTGCTTCACGGTCATGTGCGCCTGATCGGCACGGTCGGGCTCGTTGAAGCCGAGCAGGGTGTTGCCCTGCCTCTTGGCCCGGCCCAGCTCCGCATTGGTCACGGAACCCACGTCATGGATCATGGGCACGAACTCGACGCCGCGCGGAGCCTTGATCCCGCCCCTGCTCGAGGACCAGGTGTAGAACCAGCCCACGTTCGAGTTCGCGAGCGCCTTCGTGACGCCGTGGAACTTCCAGGCGCTGATGCCTTTCTTCTTTGCCGCGGCGGCGGAGTCGGCGGCCGTGGTGGCGGAATGACTTCCGGTCGCCACCGCCGTGGCCGCACCGCCCTGGCCGCCGGCCAGGAGGACGGACGACAGCACCAACGGAAGGGCGAGGGCGCGAATCATTCGCATGACGTCTCCCTCGTCAGCAGCTGAGGTGCCGGCCGGCGCCGACGTGGAGCATCCTGGTGAACTTCTTGTACTTCGCGATCCGGTCCTGCATCTCGGCCTGGTTGGCGCCGTTGCACTCGAGGCCGCCGTTGATGCTGCGGATGGTCTCGCCGAAGCCACCGCTCTTGACCATCGCGTGGTGCGGCGTCATGGTGCCGGGACCGGACTGGGTCATCCAGTACCAGAGCGCGAGCTTCCAGGTCACGGTGGAGTTCTTCGCCGCGAGGTCCGGGTGGTGCAGCAGGTCGACGTGGAACGCGTCGCCGGCGGCCTTGTAGTTGTAGTTCCAGCTGATCTGGAGCGGGCCGCGGCCGTGGTACGCGGACTGGCCGGCCGGGCAGCCGTACGGCTCGTCGGCGCAGTAGGTCGGCCAGTTGGCCTTGTTCTGCTCGTTGATGTAGATCAGCCCGCTGGTCTCGTGGCTGACGTTCGCGAGGAACGCGGCGGCCTCACGCTTCCGCGTGTTCTCGTTGCCCGTGTGCGCGAAGGCCGGGAACGCCTTCATCGCCTTGACCAGGCCCTTGTACGTGTAGAGCTTCTTGTGGTGCGGGAACATCTTGTTGTACTGCGCCTTGCTGACGACGAAGCCGCCCCTTTGCTCGGCGGCAGATGCCGTGGTGGCGCTCAGATTGATTGTGGAGATCGCTATCAGTACGGCGGTGAGCACGGCGTAGAAGGCACGTAGCTTTCGCATTCGGGAAACTCCTTGGAGTAAAGGCGGGTTGCCCATCGGCAATCCGGAGATGACGCTATCTGTCGCCGCCCGGCGAAAAGGGTCAGAAATTGCTGGGGGAGCGGCAGTTGTTGCTCGCAATGGCAGTCGGCTTCGGAGCGATTTCGGTCCGGACTACCAGAAGGTCACGACGAGGCCCTTGCACTTGCTGCACTGCCGCATCGTCTTGTTGCCGGTCTCCGTGTCCTGCTTGGACCAGGCGTATGACTTGGGGCAGTGCTTCTTGATGGCATCGCTGTAGCCGGACGGCACATCCCGGCTCGGGTTCACGCACAGCACCGTCTTCCCGGCGGAGTTGTGCACCCGGTCCGTCCTGGGGCAGTAGCGAAGCAGGTCCTTCCGGCAGCCCTGCTTCGAGCACGGACCGTTCTTGGTGGTCTTCTCGGCGCCCTTGGGCGCGATCGTGACCGGCAGTGAGAAGGCGTTGACGTAGCTGACGTCGTACCAGGGTGCCTGGGAGTCCCTCTTGTCGAAGTTGAACTCGGCCAGGCTGACGGGCGCTTCACCCGTGACGCAGCGCTTGGCGAACTTTCCGCAGTCCCCGATGGCGCAGTGGAACGTACTCCCCGACTTGCCCGAACATCCCTGGCGGGCAAAGAACTTGCCGCGCCAGTGGTGCGGCGACTTGTTCTCCGGAATCGTCACTGTCGCCGACTGTCCGGGCTTGAGAACGGGCAGCGACTTCAGATTCTTCGAATTGCCGTCGGGCTCGCCCTTGTTGGCGATGCTGCCGATCCACAGCTTCTTTCCGGACCGGTTGACGAACGTCACCGTGTGGGCACCGGCCACCGCACGGGCGGCAGGCGCAGTTGCCGGGGCGGTGGGCGCGGCGGCCGGCGCTGCGGCGGCGGTGGGCACGATGCGGGAGGCGTCGGCCCCGGCGCCGGGCGCGGCTCCGGCGCCCGCGACGACCGGCATGACACACAACACGGCCGCGAGCAGCAACTCACGGAACCTCTTCATCTGGTACTCCCTCGGTGGTCGCTTGCCGAACGCAAGAGCGGGTGCGGGTGTGTCAGAACGGGGTCAGCGTCAGATGCATGTGCCGGGGCCTGGGGTCCTCGATGTAGGAGGCCCAGTCGGCGACGTCGTCGAAGGCGAAGCCGTAGGCCTTGCCGTTGGTGGTCGCGGCGTGGATGGCCTTGGCGTAGTGGTTGGTGACGGCGGTGTCGTAGAAGGCGGCCGCGTGGGTGACGGGCTGCTGGTGATGGCTCAGCAGCGTCGAGCGGTTGAACGCGGCGCCCAGGGCGGCGGCCACGGGGCCGGTGGTCCCGTCGTTGGGGGCGGCGAGCGCTCCGTCGCAGAAGAGCACGTCACGGGTGGAGGGCTTGGCGAACGACACCGATGCCGGACCGGTGAACGTGAGCCTGTGGTCCCGTACCCGGCCGGTGAAGGTGCCGGCGTTCGTCCTGACGACGAGGTTCTTGTTCCCGTAGGTGTGCCAGACCTTGTCGATGTAGTGGTCGAAGTAGTGCTGGGGGAAGCGGCCCGCGTCGAGGCCGTGGCTCGGGGCGATGACGCGCCGGTCTCCCACGACGAGGCGCGAGAAGTCCTGGTTGTTGCGCAGGGTGTGGAAGACGCGGGCGCGGCCGCCGTCGGGCAGCCTGCCGGTGCTGTGGTTCTTCGCTCCGTTCAGCTGGATCATCATCGGCACGCTGAACATGTCGACCATGGTGGTGTTGCAGTGCATGCCGGACGCGTCGCGGGTGAACTCCACGAAGTCGTGCAGCACGGGGTAGTTGGGGTCGGACTCCACCCAGCCGGCCGGCTGCTGCAGACCGATCCTGCCGTCGGCGCCCCTGACGGCCTTGAACTTCAGCTTGTGGCCCAGCGCGACGTAGATCCGGCCGGACATGAACGGCAGCCGTAGCGTGGTCTTTCCCCGGGCGGCCAGCGGGATGGCGTAGTCGGTGAAGCCGCCCGCGTGGTTGTCGGACAGCTTGACGGGGGCCAGAGTGCCGCGCCGGGTGACCCGCACCTGCCGGTCCCCCTTGCTGCCCACGATGTACAGGTGGACCGAGCCGTTGGCGAAGTCGCCGCTGTTGTTGACTACCGTCAGCGGCAGGCCGTGAGCGGCCGCGGCGGCCAGTTCGTCGTCGGAGCCGGCGGCCTGACCCGAGTCGGCGAAGGCGCGCGGGGCGGCGGAGGCGAGCGCGGATCCGGCGACGGCGGCACTTGCCATCGAGGTGAGCAGCCTGCGGCGGGTGAACGGGTGGGAGTCGGGCGAGTTCATACAGGGGTTCCTCTCTCCTTGCGCCGTGCGTGACCAAGCACGGACGGAAAACGGTGGGGAACGGGCGCGCATACGGCGCCACTTGGAATCCGGCGGGATGGGGCCGGCGTACGGCCGGGGTCCGGCCGACGCCCACAACTGTCCCCAGGCGTCGGCCGGTTCACCTCCGGCGGGAGAAGACGTTACGCAGGGTGAATTTTTCCGCCAAGCGGTGACAGAAATGACATGTCAAGAAACCGTGAGGGCCGCGTCACACCGGCGGATGACCGGACCGGACCGGCGGACCGCCACACCGGGCGCCCACAGAATTCCCACAAGAACGGCCCCTAGCTTCTCGCGCCACGGGAGGACGGGCTGACCTCCGTCCGCCCATGTCACAGCTGTGATCAAAGAGGGGAAACGCTTTCCGCCATGCTGACTTTGACGACACGTGCCGCCACCGCACACGAGGCCCTGGTGCTGCGTCTGCTGCGTGAGCACGGTCCGTTGACCCGGGCAGAGTTAGGGGCCCTGTGCGGTCTGTCCCGCACCACGCTCTACGACGTCGTCGGGAGGCTCATGGACGACGGCACAGTGCTGGCGTCGGTACCGGCCGCGGCTCGCCGCAAGCGGGGCCGCCCTGCGGAGGTGCTGAGCCTGAATGCGGGGTCCGGCCGGCTGCTCGGCATCGAGTTCGCGCGGCGGGCGGTGCGGGTGGCCGTGATGGACGCGGCCCACGAGATCGTCGGCAGTGCGGGCGAGCCGCACGGTCCCGACACCCCGTGGCAGGCCCGCATCGACCTCGCGTGGCGGCTGGCGGACACGCTGAGCGGCGGGACACTGCGCCCGGGCGAGCTGAACGGCGTCGGCGTCGGAGTGGTCGGCCCCGTCGGTCCGGTCGGCCTGCCGGGCCGCAGTCCGCGCTGGGCGCCTGCGCACGACACGGTGGCGGCGCTGGTGCGCGAGCGCTTCGGCGCACCCGCACTGGTCGACAACAACACCCGCCTGGCGGCACTGGCGGAGACGCTGTGGGGTGCGGCCGCGAGTGAACAGAACGTGCTGTACCTGCGGTTGTCGCACGGCGTCGGCGGCGGCCTTGTGCTGGCCGGCGCCCTGCACCGCGGCGCCCACGGCGTCTCCGGAATGTTCGGCCACATCACCGTGGACCCGCGCGGCGCGCGATGCGAGTGCGGCGCCACCGGCTGTCTGGAGACGGTGGCCTCGGTCGGGGCCGTGCTGGAGGCCTGCCGCGCCGCCGGGTGCGCGGTGGCGGATGTGCCGGAGCTGGTGGCCGCGCTCAAGTCGGGCGACCGGAACGCGCAGACGGTCGTGGCCCGGGCGGGCGGGCACGTGGGCCGAGTGCTGGCCGACGTGTGCCATGCCGTGGGCCCTGGTGCGATCGTTCTGGGCGGCGAACTGGTCGAGGCCGGTCCCACCCTGATGGAGCCCATCGAGCGCGCGTTGAACACGCAGGCGGCGCGCCGTTCATGTGGGCGGCCGAGGGTGCTTGCGGCCGGACTCGGTGACGCCGGCACCGCCCTCGGCGCCATCGCCCTGCTTCAGCAGCAGGCATCGACGGCACCAAGGGGGTGACGGGGTGGCGTCAGCTGTTGGTGCAGCCGAAGGACTACGAGTGGCCGGCGCTCCAGCAGCTGCCGCCACGGCAGTTCTCAAGCCGGGTCAGCGCGTCGTGCAGCTTGGCGAGGCGGGACCTGCTCAGCCGGCCGGCGATGTTGTGCAGCTCGTCGGGGTCGGTGCGGAGGTTGTAGTACTCCTTCGCGCCGCTGTCGTACTCGACGTAGGTGTACGAATCGGTGCGCATGGCATGGTAGTTCGGCGGGCTGACGCTCTCCGTGCCGTGGTTGTCGGGGTCGCCCGGCGACTTCTTGGCGTGGCGGTGCTCGATCAGGTTGGCCGTGCGCCAGCCCGAGTCCGATCCGCCGTCCAGGAGCGGGAGCATGCTGTGACCGTCCACCCGGGACGACACCGCGGCGCCGCCGATCTGCTGGAAGGTGGGTGCGAAGTCGATGTTCGAGACCTGGGCGTGGCTTGTCCGTCCGGCGGCGACATGGGGGCCGGCGATCACCAGGGGCACGCGCACGTCGGTGTCGAAGGCCGTCTGCTTGCCCGCCTTGAGCCGGTACTCACCCAGGTGGAAGCCGTTGTCGGAGCTGAAGACGACGTAGGTGTTGTCGGCGACGTGGGCCCTGCTCAGGCTCTGGCGCAGCTTGCCGAGCATTTTGTCGACCGCCTGCAACGACTGTGCGCGCTTGCGGAACTTCTTGTCGATCGTGTTCTTCTCGCTCTGGGTCAGCGGGTTCTGCCGGGCCAGCCACGGCGGGGCGTTGGTGGGCAGCTTGTCGAAGGCGGGGCCCTGCGGCGCCGTCAGGCCCGGGAAGTCCTTCTTGTCCCGCCGGGCCGGCCGGGACGGACCGTGCGGTGTGAAGAGGGCGACCTCCAGCATGAACGGCTTGTTCGCCGCTGCGGACTTCTTGATGAACGACTGGCCCTTCTTGTTGAGCACGTCGGTCAGGTAGTCCTTGTTCTTCTTCCCGTGCGGTTCGATCGTGTGGTTGTGGGCGAGCTTGTACTTGTACTCCGGGTAGCCGTTGCCGACGACATCCCACTGGCTCCAGCCCGGCGGCACGTACGGCTGCTGGCCGTCGACGGTCGCCTTGGGGTCGTAGCCGTTGAGGTACTTGCCCATCATCGCGGTGCGGTAGCCCTTGGCCTTCAAGGCAGTCGCGAAGGTGTCCCGCTCAAGTCCGTTCTTGTGGAAGGCGTCGAAGCCGCCGCTCGGCCCGTCGTTGCCGAGGACTCCGGTGTTGTGCGGGTACTCGCCGGTGAAGATGGACGAACGCGACGGGCAGCACAGCGAGTTGCTCACCACGTAGTCGCTGAACGACGTGCCCTGCGACTGCAGTTTCTGCACCTCGGGCATGTACGGCAGGAGATTCGAGGACATGTCGTCGGTGAGCACGAAGACGATGTTCGGTCGTTGCGCGGCGGCTGCGGCCGGCTGTGTCGGGGACGTGGTGGCTGCGCTTGTCGTGGTGGTGGCCTCGGTTGAGGTGGTGGCGTCGGTCGTCGCCGCGCTCACTCCGCTCTGGGCGGCGAAGAGCAGCGCCACCACCCCGGCCATTCCTTTCAGCAATTGACGAGTGCGAATCATGCCGGAAGCGTGTCAGCATGATTCCGTGCCGGTCAATATCGGATTGCCTCTCGTCAAATTATTCTGGAACGAGGCCGATTAATCCGGCACGGCCGCCTTGCGACCGCCACCTGCGTGCCTGAATTCTCGATGCAGTACTTGCGCCGAGAGCAGTAGGTGACCGGGAGAGGGGAACCGGGCGTTGGACGTGGTCAGCGGGGTGGGTGGCCGAACATGGCGCTGCCTTCAGGTGCGGAAGAAGACGTTTCAGAGGGGTGTCCACCGTCGTCGTCGGGAATTACCCTGAACGCACATGTGAGCGGCCTTCTGGGAATTCGCGGGGGAGGCGACGAGGCTGCCGTCAAAGAGACGTTGCCGCTGCCCGACGACGTGTGCGTCATCCCTCCGGGGCTGAGCCGGACGCTGGTCGTCGAACCCAAGGGGGACGAGCCCGCGACGATCGCCTCGCTCACCGTCTCGGTCGAGACGCTGCACCGGTTCGTCGGTGAGGACGACCTGCGCTCGCACCTCTCTCATCTGCGCGAAAGGTATCCGGCGGTGCGGTTCGACCCGGTCCTCGCGGCGATGGTGAAGGCGGTCGCGGCCGCGAGCGAGGTCGGCGCGGACGACCTGTACGCGCAGTCGGCGGCGCAGTTCATCGCCGCCCATGTGCTCGCGCCGCACACCACCGGCTCGGCGAAGTCGTCCGGTGGGCTGAGCGCGCGGCAACTGGAGACGATTCTGGCCTATATGCGGGAGAACCTCGGGCAACCCGTATCGGTCGACGACCTGGCGTCCCTGGTCTCCTTCAGCCGTTTCCACTTCGTGCGCTGTTTCAAGGCCGCCACCGGATCAACTCCGTACCGCTATCTCACCGAACTCCGCATCGACCTGGCACGCAAGTATCTGGAGAGTGGCAACGACACGATCGCCCGTATCGGCCGGCGCTGTGGCTTCTCCGGTTCGGAGCATTTCTCGCGGAGCTTCCGCCGAATAGTGGGATGTACGCCGTCGCAGTACCGGACGTCGCGTGCCTGAAGTCCGGCGTGATGTGCGGTCGGCGGCGAGGGCGCGCGTGTTCAACAGTGCAAAGGACCTGTCATGAATACCGAATTGCGGGACGGTCTGCGGACCCGAATGCGGGTGATCGCCGAACTCGGCCAGAGGTGCCCGTCGACGGCATGGAGCGTCGCGCTGTCCGCCGCCTTGAAGAGGGTGTGCTCGCCGCTGTTTCCCCAGGAGGTCCGAGAAGTCCTGTGCGCCGACCCTGAGGTGATCGTCTGCGGTTCCACCACGCCGCTGCGAGCCAGAGCAGAGCGGACTGGTTACGGGTTCAGCATCTCAGGACGGTGGCGGGCGACCGCCGGCTGCCAGGAGTCGGTGTGGTCGGTCCTGGCGGTCCCCATGCAGGTGAAGGTACGAGCACGGGGTCAACTCCACCTGAGCTGTGTGGCGTTGGTCTCCACCAGGGACCTCGTCGTCGAACGCACCTCGCCCGCCACCGGCGACACGCTCGTGGCTCAGGACGTGGTGGTGCCCCCGGCCCACGTGGTGATCCCCATGTCCGAAGCAGACAGTGCACCCGGTGCCCTCGCGGCTTCGACGGCGTTGCTCGCCATGGTCGTCGTCACGCTCGCCCCGCTGCTCGGAGCGGCACACGCCGCACAGCGCGCGACGGGGACGAGCTTGTCGGGGGCCGGCTCGGCGACACGACGCGCCTTGCACGTGGCGGACGTTCTCGACGCCCTGCCCGACGCCCACGGGCAGCCCGCCTGCCTCCCCGCGCAGCAACAGGCCCAGTTGTGGGCGGAGTTGGTGTCCGCCGAGCAGGAGTGCCGGGCGGCACTGGAGAAGCTGCTCGATCTGCACTGGGCGGGCGGCCTCGCTCCGGACGTCCCGCTGCGGCGATTCTGGAGGGACGTGGCGGTCATCACGCGTGGGCCCCAGTTCAGCCCCCACACCATCGCGGAGGACTACGGTCGGGTCCTGTTCGGTCCAGGGGCGGCGGACCTGCCGTGGACGTGACCGCCCTCTCCGGACGAGCTCTTTCGACCGTGGCGAAACCGAGGTGTGCATGGCAGGCGAGGCCGGGCGGGTGCTGGTGGTCGACGACGACGCGGCGATACGGCGGTCGCTGGAGCGGGGACTGCGGCTGAGCGGCTTCTCGGTGGCAGTCGCCGACGGCGGGCGCAGGGGCCTGGCGGAGGCACGCGCCGAGCGTCCCGACATCATCGTCCTGGACATCTGCATGCCCGGCTTCCATGGCATCGACGTGTGCCGGGCCCTGCGCGGCGACGGCGACGACGTAGCCGTGCTGATGCTCTCCGCGCTGGACGAGGAGGCCGACCGGGTGGCGGGTCTGCAGGTGGGCGGGGACGACTACCTCGTCAAGCCGTTCGCCCTCCAGGAGTTGGTCCTACGGCTGCACGCCCTGCTGCACCGCCGCCCGCCCGCCGCCACCGGCCACCTTCGCGTCGGCGGCCTCGTACTCGATCGGTCCGCCCGCCAAGCGTCCCTGGACGACCGGCCCTTGGAACTGACGCCGCGTGAGTTCGCGCTGCTGGAGGCCCTGGCCCGCGACGTCAACATCGTGCTCACCCGCGAGCAACTGCTGGACCTGGTATGGGGATACGACTTCCAGGTCCGCGGCGACGCGGTGGACACCTTCGTCAGCCATCTGCGCCGCAAGCTGGAGGAGGGCGGCCGGCCACGGATCCTGCACGCCGTGCCCGGGATCGGCTTCGTTCTGCGCACGGACGGCGAGGTCAGGAAGGCCGGGGACCGAAAGGCCGGGGACCGAGCAGTCGAGGGCGCGTCGTGAAACTGTCCACCCGGATCGCACTCGCGGTCGGCGCGAGCGTGCCCGTGCTGGTGCTTGCCTCCGGCTGGCTGCTGCTGCACCTGGTCAGCGGCGACCTGCGCGCACACCAGGGCGACCAACTGCGCGCCCGCGCGACGGTCGTCGCCAAGAACGCCAAGGCGTACCTGGACGTCGCCGGCACCGACCACCCGCTCCTGGAGCAGGTCCGCCGACGACGCCTGATCAACTCCGCGCGGGACGTGGGCATCCGGCTGACCGGCCCCGGGGACTCCGTCTCGGCAGGCCCGCAGCCGGACCCGTACCCCACCCTGCCCCGCACCGCCCCGAACCCCGTCGCCGTGACCTCCGGCGGCGAGGACTGGCTGGTCCTGTCGCTGCGCGTCGGGGCGGCGAAGCAGGGCACCACCCCGAACCTGTGGCTGCTGTCACCTGACACCGCCGAGGACGAACTGGCGCTGGTGCGCCGACGCGTGCTGACCGGGGCGCTGCTGGCCGCGGTACTCGCCGGTGCGGTCGCCTGGGCGATAGCAGCCCGGGCGGTTCTTCCGTTGCGCCGGCTGCAGCGGCGTACCAGCGGCCTGGACCCCAGAACCAGCCCCGCGCGCCTGGAACACACTCCGACAAGGGTCGCCGAGGTCGACGACTTGGCGTACACGGTGCAGACCGTGCTCGCCCGCTACGACGAGCAGGTCACACGCACCGAGGAGGCGCTGGCCACCTCCCGCGCGTTCGCCGCGACCGCCTCCCACGAACTGCGCACCCCGCTGATGAGCATGCGCACGAACCTCGACATCCTCACCGACCATCCCGGCCTCGATCCCGAGGACCGGGCAGAGGTGCTCGACGATCTCGGGCGTGAACACGCCCGGTTGCTCGGGCTGTTGGTGATGCTGAAGGCGCTCGCGCAGGGCGATCTGATCGAGGCGGACGCGTTCACGTCGCTGGACCTCGCGGAGCTGGTGGACGCGTCGGTCTCCGACCTGCGGCGCACGCACCCCGAAGCGGAGGTGTCCGTACGCACCGCCGGGAGGGTACGGGTCCACGCTTGGGAGCAGGGGCTGCGCTCGGCCGTGGACAACCTGCTGACGAACGCCTGGACCCACGGCCGCGCCGAAGACGGTGTCGCCCGCATCGAGGTGAGCCTGGGCTTGTCGGCCGACCCACGACAGCCGACCGCGCTCCTCACCGTGGACGACCACGGCCCCGGCGTCCCTCCCGAACAGCGCGAGGAGATCTTCCAGCGTTTCCGTCGAGGCCCGGGCAGCCCCGGTTCCGGCCTCGGCCTGACCCTGGTCGCCCAGCAGGTCTCCCTGCACCGGGGCCGGATCACCGTGTCGGACCGCCCCGACGGCCGCCCCGGCACCCGCTTCGAACTCCTCCTGCCCGCCATCGGCGGCCGGGATGTGGAGCACACCCTCCCGCTCCTGCACCGCGACTGGCTGACCGGAACGTCGGAGGAGAGCCGGAACCCTGTGCTCGGTCCGCGTGGCCACTGACCGGGGGCGGAGGGTGAATCTCATGCAGGCTGCGGCGTAAGCCGTTCGTGGCCCTTGCGGTCGTAGTAGCGCGTCATCGCGAAGCCGAAGAGGAGGGCGAGTGCCGTGCCGATCGCGATCATGATCCAGGAGCGGGTGAGGCCGGCGTCGCCGCGTGCGTCGAAGTAGAGGATCGCGCGGACGCCGTCGCTGAGTTGGCGCATGGGCTCGAAGTGGGACAGGAAGCGGTAGAAGCCGGGGACGGCCTGGAGGGGGACGGTGGCGCCCGAGGACGGCAGGCCCAGGACGATGAACACGAACATGGACACCAGCTGGCCGATGCCGCCGAAGGCCGCGTTGATGGCCTGCACGCCCAGGCCGACGGCGAGGGAGGCGCAGTAGGAGTAGATCCACAGCAGTGGGATGTGGGTGGCGTCCATGCCCAGGATGCTGATGGTGGCGAGCATGACCAGGGAGACGCTGAGGACGGTGATGCCCGCGGTCATGGCCATCTTCAGCAGCAGGGTCTGGGTGCGGTTGATCGGGACGGTGGGGCGGCGGGTGTGCCAGGGGCCGATCTCGTTGTCGGCGTAGCCGAGGGCGGTGTCGACGGCGTTGCTGATGACGTTGCCGCCGAGGAAGCCGGCCAGGACGAGCAGCAGCGTGTAGTAGAAGGCGCTCAGCCCGAGGCCGCTGTGGCTGCCGATCGGGTGGCCGACCTGGGTGACGACGTTCACCGGGTCGGCCAGCAGCAGCTTGGCCGTGGAGGTCGCCTGCGTCCCCACGGCCGCGGTGAGTTGCCTGCCGATGGTCTGCGAGGCCTGGTGCGCCGCGGCCGTGGTGATCTGACTGGCGAGGGACGAACCCAGGCTGCCCTTGCCGGGGTTGGTGAGCACCGTCATCGTCGGCCGGGCGGTGGCTTTGGTCGTCGTCAGCGCGGTGATGGACGCGGTGAAGTCGGGGGGGATGACCAGGGCGCCGTAGACCTTGCCGGAGTCGAGGTCGTCCTGGGCCTGGGCGAGGGTGCGGGTGCGCCACTGGGCCTTGTCGTTCGACTTGTCGGCGGTGATGGCCGCGGCGATCTGCGTGCCCGCGTTCTGCTTCTGCCCGGGCGGCGGTGTGCCGGTGTCGGCGTTGACCAGGGCGATGGGCAGATGGTGCAGATCGCGCTGCGGGTTGACGATGCCGCCCATGTAGAGCAGGGCCAGCAGGAAGGCGAGCAGTCCGGTCAGGACGGTGGGCATGAGCCACAGCTTGGGGCGGCCCAGCAGTGTGACGGCACGGGCCTGGGGGCTGGCGTCGGCCATGGTTCTCCGTAGGTCGGGTGTCGGAGCGTCCCAGCAGGGCGGGCGGCGCCCCGTGGGGCAGCAAGCAGAGCCTACGGAGGAGCGGGCGCGGAGGCAGCAAGGCCGGGCGCGACAGGCCGGAACCGCACGGCGGCATGAGGGCTCTCAGGCAACCCACGGACCGACTGGCCCCTCATACCTGTTGACCCATCAGTCGGACGACCCGCGAGGAGTGTCTGTTGGACGGCATCGAGTCCTCCGCCGCACCCACCGGCCCGGCCCCGGACACAGGCGCCCCACGGCACGCGGTGTCCCGCCGCCGGTTCATGGTGTACTCCCTGTCCGCGGCCACGCTGACCGTCGCCGCCCCGCTCGCCTGCGACACGTCCTCGGCCCAGGGCTCCGAGCCCCGCCGCGCTTCCTCCGACACGGTGGTCACCGGTTCCGACGAGGAGATGCTCGTCCTGGAGGTCACCCACGCCAACAGGATCGTCGTACGGCTGCCGCGGGTCGAGGTCGGACAGGGCATCACGACCGCCGTCGCCATGATGATCGCCGAGGAACTGGACGCCCGCCTCGCCGACGTCGACATTCCCCTGGCCGACGCCCGGACCAAGGGCAACCAGTACACCGGCGGCTCGAACTCGGTCGTCTCCCTGTACGGCCCGGCCCGCAGGCTCGCGGCCACCGCACGGGCCAGGCTGGTCACCGCCGCCGCCAGACGCTGGCATCTGCCCGCCTGGAGCCTGCGCACCGGGAACACGATGGTGATCGCACCGGACGGCCGCACCGCCACCTTCGGCTCGCTCAGCGCGAGCGCCGCCCGGATCCGCCGTACGTCCGTGCCCGCCAAGCCCAAACGGCCGTCCGAACACAAGGTGATCGGCCGGCCCACGTCCCGTATCGACGCCCGGGACATCGTCACCGGCAAGGCGAAGTACACCGGTGACCTGTCCGTGGCCGGTGCGAAGCCGACCGTGGTGGCCCGGCCGCCGACGCTCGGCGGGAGGCTCGTCTCGGTCGACGACCGGGCGGCCCGCGCCCTGCCCGGTGTGCACGCCGTCGTCAAGGTCCCCGGCGGAGTCGCTGTGGTGGCCGAGTCCTTCCACCACGCCTTCCAGGCCCGCGACGCCCTGAAGATCAAGTGGGCGCCGGGCCCGCTGGCCGCACTGTCCGACGCGCAGATCCGCTCCCGGCTCAAGGCCGCGGTCCCGCACCTGGGTTCTCCGCCGCGCGGATCGACGCAGGTCGAGGCCGAGTTCGAGTTCGCCTTCGTCAGCCACGCCCCGATGGAGGTGCTGACCGCCATCGCGGACGTGCGCGCCCACAAGGCCGAGATCTGGTTCTCCTCCCAGACCCCGACGGACGCCCGGGACAGCATCGCCTCGGCGACCGGGCTGCCGGCCTCCGCGGTCACCGTGCATGTGCTGCGCGGCGGCGGCTCGTTCGGAAGGCGGCTGAACTTCGACGCGGCCATCGAGGCGGCGCTGATCTCGAAGGCGGCCAAGCGGCCGGTCAAGCTGATGTGGAGCCGTAACGACGACACCCGCCACGGCCGGATGCGCCCCGCCACCCACCACCGCTTCCGCGCCAGCCACGCCGACGGCAGGGTGGTCGCCTTCAGCCACGCGATGGCCGGGGTGGGCGAGTCGTCCGGCAAGAAGAAAACCGCGAAACAGGCGGCCTTCGTACGTCCGGGGCCCGTGCGGGTGGCCGGGCCGCTGCCCAGCGACTCCGGGCTGTACAACTTCGGCCGTCTCTCCGGAGACGCGGGCGGCATCGAACTGGCGATCCCGCTGGGCGCCTGGCGGTCGGTGGACTCCGGGATGGTGCGCACCGCCGAGGAGATCGTCGTCGACGAGATCGCCAGGAGCCTCGGCAAGGATCCCGTCGCCTTCCGCCGTACGACACTGCGCGGCAAGGCCGTCAAGGCGGTCCTCGACAAGGTGGCCGCCGCCGGGAGCTGGGGGCGGGTCATGCCGGACGGGCATGGGCAGGGTGTGGCGGTCCACGAGGAGTACGGCTCCTGCGTGGCCTGTCTAGCCGAGATCGACGCCACCGATCCGAAGCACCCCCGGGTGACCAAGGTGGTGATGGCGGCCGACGTCGGCACCGCCGTCAATCCGCGTGGCCTCGAGGCCCAGCTCATGGGCACCGCCGTCGACGGGATCTCCACCGTGCTGCGGGCCGGACTGCACATCGACCGCGGCGCCGTGCGCGAGGGCAGCTTCGCCGACTTCCAGTGGGCCCGCCAACGCCATGCCCCGCTGCACTTCGAGGCCCACATCATGCCGTCCACGAGGGAGCCCGGCGGCGCGGGCGAACTCGGCGTCCCCGCCGCCTCCGGAGCGGTCGCGAACGCGTACGCCCGGGCCACCGGCACCAAGCCCCGCCGCTTCCCCCTCAACTTCTGACCGCCGCCGTACCAGCCTTCGAGAAGGTATCGATGCCCTCCTACTCCTTCACCCTCAACGGCGAGAAGGTGACCGTCGAGGCCCCCGCCGACATGCCGCTGCTGTGGGTGCTGCGCGACCTGCTGCACGTCACCGGCCCCAAATACGGCTGCGGGGTCGGCGTCTGCCGCGCCTGCACCAGCCATCTCGACGGGGAGGAGTTCCAGCCCTGCGTCGTCAAGGTCAAGGACTGCGTGGACCGCAAGGTCACCACCATCGAGGGCCTGGCCGACGGCGACACCCTGCACCCCGTGCAGCAGGCCTGGATCGACTGCGACGTCTCGCAGTGCGGCTTCTGCCAGCCCGGCCAGATCATGGCCGCGGCGGCCCTGCTGAAGAAGACGCCCGAACCGACCGACGCCGACATCGACGGCATCGAGAACGTCTGCCGCTGCGGCACCTACGCCCGCATCCGCGAGGCCATCAAAAAGGCGGCAGCGGACATCCGTTCCTGACCCGATCCCGCGTCTGCGCGACGACACGCGGTGCGAGTGGCCCGGCTCACATGGCCAGAAGGGCATGTCACCGACACCATGGGGGACGTCATCCGCAGGCTGAAGGGAGCGGCGATGTTCCGCAAGGTGCTGGTAGCCAACCGTGGTGAGATCGCGATCAGGGCGTTCCGCGCAGGCTACGAGCTGGGCGCAAGGACCGTCGCCGTCTTCCCGCACGAGGACCGAAATTCGCTGCACCGGCTCAAGGCCGACGAAGCGTATGAGATCGGCCAGCCGGGCCACCCGGTGCGCGCGTACCTGTCCGTCGAGGAGATCGTGCGTGCCGCCCGCCAGGCGGGTGCCGACGCCGTCTACCCGGGCTACGGCTTCCTGTCCGAGAACCCCGAACTGGCCAAGGCCTGTGAGGAAGCGGGCATCACCTTCGTCGGGCCGAGCGCGCAGACCCTGGAGCTGACCGGCAACAAGGCCCGCGCCGTGGCCGCCGCCCGCGCGGCCGGCGTCCCGGTGCTCGGCTCCTCCCAGCCCTCCACCGATGTCGACGAACTCGTCCGCGCGGCCGACGAGATCGGCTTCCCGGTGTTCGTGAAGGCGGTCGCGGGCGGCGGTGGGCGCGGTATGCGCCGCGTCGAGGACCCGGCCCAGCTGCGCGAGTCCATCGAGGCGGCGTCCCGCGAGGCGGCCTCCGCGTTCGGCGACTCCACCGTCTTCCTGGAGAAGGCCGTCGTCGACCCCCGCCACATCGAGGTGCAGATCCTCGCCGACGGCCAGGGCAACGTCATTCACCTCTACGAGCGCGACTGCTCGGTGCAGCGCCGCCACCAGAAGGTCATCGAGCTGGCCCCGGCGCCCAACCTCGACCCGGAGCTGCGCGACCGCATCTGCGCCGACGCGGTCCGCTTCGCCCGCGAGATCGGCTACCGCAACGCGGGCACCGTCGAGTTCCTCCTGGACCGCGACGGCAACCACGTCTTCATCGAGATGAACCCGCGCATCCAGGTCGAGCACACGGTCACCGAGGAGGTCACCGACGTCGACCTCGTCCAGTCCCAGCTGCGCATCGCCTCCGGCGAGTCCCTCGCGGACCTCGGTCTGTCCCAGGAGACGGTGAAGCTGCACGGTGCGGCTCTCCAGTGCCGTATCACCACCGAGGACCCGGCCAACGGCTTCCGCCCGGACACCGGCCGCATCAGTGCCTACCGCTCGCCGGGCGGCTCCGGTATCCGCCTCGACGGCGGAACCACCCACGCCGGTACGGAGATCAGCGCCCACTTCGACTCGATGCTGGTCAAGCTGACCTGCCGGGGCCGGGACTTCAGGGCCGCCATCGGCCGGGCCCGGCGCGCGGTGGCCGAGTTCCGCATCCGCGGTGTCGCCACCAACATCCCGTTCCTCCAGGCGGTCCTCGACGACCCGGACTTCCAGGCCGGGCGGGTGACGACCTCGTTCATCGAGCAGCGCCCGCACCTGCTCACCTCCCGCTCCTCCGCAGACCGCGGCACCAAGCTGCTCACCTACCTGGCCGATGTGACGGTGAACAAGCCGAACGGCGAGCGTCCCGAGCTGATCGAGCCCGTCAGCAAGCTGCCGACCCTGCCCGCAGGCGAGCCGCCCGCCGGTTCGCGTCAGCGGCTGGTCGAGCTCGGCCCGGAGGGATTCGCCCGCGCGCTGCGCGAGTCGCCCACCATCGGCGTCACCGACACCACCTTCCGTGACGCCCACCAGTCGCTGCTCGCCACCCGCGTCCGCACCAAGGACCTCCTGGCGGTCGCTCCGGTGGTCGCGCGGACCCTGCCCGAGCTGCTGTCCCTGGAGTGCTGGGGCGGAGCGACGTACGACGTCGCACTGCGTTTCCTCGCCGAGGACCCCTGGGAGCGCCTGGCCGCTCTCCGGGAGGCCGTGCCCAACATCTGTCTGCAGATGCTGCTGCGCGGCCGCAACACCGTCGGCTACACCCCGTACCCGACCGAGGTGACCGACGCCTTCGTGCAGGAGGCCGCGGCCACCGGCATCGACATCTTCCGCATCTTCGACGCCCTCAACGACGTCGGCCAGATGCGCCCCGCCATCGACGCCGTCCGCGAGACGGGCACGGCGATCGCCGAGGTGGCCCTCTGCTATACCTCGGACCTGTCGGACCCGAACGAGCGCCTGTACACGCTGGATTACTACCTTCGCCTCGCGGAGCAGATCGTCGAGGCGGGCGCCCACGTCCTGGCCGTCAAGGACATGGCGGGCCTGCTGCGCGCCCCGGCCGCCGCCAAGCTGGTGTCCGCGCTGCGGCGGGAGTTCGACCTTCCCGTCCACCTGCACACCCACGACACGGCGGGCGGCCAGCTGGGCACCTACCTGGCCGCGATCCAGGCGGGCGCGGACGCGGTGGACGGCGCGGTGGCGTCGATGGCGGGCACGACCTCCCAGCCCTCCCTCTCGGCGATCGTCGCCGCGACCGACCACTCCGACCGCCCGACCGGGCTCGACCTCCAGGCGGTCGGCGACCTGGAGCCGTACTGGGAGAGCGTCCGCAGGGTCTACGCCCCCTTCGAAGCGGGCCTCGCCTCCCCGACGGGCCGCGTCTACCACCACGAGATCCCCGGCGGCCAGCTGTCCAACCTGCGCACCCAGGCCGTCGCGCTCGGCCTCGGCGACCGCTTCGAGGAGATCGAGGACCTGTACGCCGCCGCCGACCGGATGCTCGGCCGTCTGGTGAAGGTCACCCCGTCCTCGAAGGTGGTCGGCGACCTCGCCCTGCACCTGGTGGGTGCCGGGGTGGATCCCGCCGACTTCGAGGCGACCCCGAACCGCTACGACATCCCCGACTCGGTCATCGGCTTCCTCCGCGGTGAGCTGGGCACCCCGCCCGGTGGCTGGCCCGAGCCCTTCCGCACCAAGGCCCTCGAGGGCCGCGCCGAGCCCAGGCCCGTGCAGGAGCTGAGCACGGAGGACCGCGAGGGCCTGGCGAAGGAGCCGCGCGCCACCCTCAACCGGCTGTTGTTCCCGGGTCCGACCCGCGACTTCGAGACCCACCGCCAGGCCTACGGCGACACCAGCGTGCTGGACAGCAAGGACTTCTTCTACGGGCTGCGCCCGGGCAAGGAGTACGCCGTCGACCTCGAACCCGGTGTCCGGTTGCTGATCGAGCTGGAGGCGGTCGGCGAGGCCGACGAGCGCGGCATGCGCACCGTGATGTCCACGCTGAACGGCCAGCTCCGCCCGATCCAGGTGCGCGACAAGGCGGCCGCCTCCGACGTCCCGGTGACCGAGAAGGCCGACCGCACCAACCCGGGCCATGTCGCCGCCCCGTTCGCCGGCGTGGTCACCCTCGCGGTCGCCGAGGGCGACGAGGTGGACGCCGGGGCGACGGTGGCCACCATCGAGGCGATGAAGATGGAGGCCGCGATCACCGCGCCCAAGGCGGGCACCGTCAGCCGGCTGGCCATCAACAAGATCCAGCAGGTGGAGGGCGGCGACCTGCTGGTCGAGATCGGCTGACGAGGCGAGCAGCCGCGCATGTGCCACAGAGGCCCGGTCCCACCTGCCCATGGGTGGGACCGGGCCTCTGGCGGCTCGTCAGCCCGCCCGGACTGCTGCTGCCCGGCACCCCCGGCGGACGGCTGCCGTCGCTGCTGGGGCAGTCCCTGCCCGCCGACGAGTACGAGGTGACCTACGTCGACGACGGTTCGACGGACGACACCCTGGCTGTTCCGGCACACGGTGGGGGGCCGAGGGCCCCTGGATCCTGGAGGACCTGCTCTTCGTCAGCGCCGCCTACCTCGACCGGAAAGAGGGGCGGAAACGTCCGTCGGTCCTTGGGATCGGCGATCTCGCCGCGCCCCTTCGAGAGCCTTGACCCGGGGTCTGCGCTCCACGATGCTGTGTTGCGACACATGAGATGTGTGCCGTATTGAGCAACATCTGACTCAGTCTCGTACCAGCCGAGGAGTGGCCATGACGCACCAGGTCCGTGGAGTCGTCGCGCGGGGCAAGGGCGCCCCCGTCAGCCTGGAGACGATCATCGTGCCCGACCCGGGACCGGGCGAGGCGCTGGTGAAGGTCGAGGCCTGCGGGGTCTGCCACACCGATCTGCACTACCGCGAGGGCGGCATCAACGACGACTTCCCCTTCCTGCTGGGCCACGAGGCCGCGGGTGTGGTGGAGTCCGTGGGGGAGGGCGTCACCGACGTCGCCCCCGGTGACTTCGTGATCCTCAACTGGCGTGCCGTGTGCGGGCAGTGCCGGGCCTGTCTGCGCGGGCGGCCCTGGTACTGCTTCAACACCCACAACGCCAAGCAGAAGATGACCTTGGAGGACGGCACCGAGCTGTCCCCGGCGCTGGGTATCGGCGCGTTCGCGGAGAAGACGCTGGTCGCGGCGGGGCAGTGCACCAAGGTCGACCGGTCCGCGTCGGCGGCCGCCGCCGGTCTGCTCGGCTGTGGTGTGATGGCGGGCATCGGCGCCGCGATCAACACCGGCAACGTCGGCCGCGGCGACACCGTGGCGGTCATCGGCTGCGGTGGCGTCGGCGACGCCGCGATCGTCGGGTCGAACCTGGCCGGCGCCGCGAAGATCATCGCGGTGGACCTGGACGACCGGAAGCTGGAGACCGCCCGCAAGCTGGGCGCGACCCACACCGTCAACTCCAAGGAGTCCGACCCCGTCGAGGCGATCCGCGAACTGACCGGCGGCTTCGGCGCCGACGTCGTCATCGAGGCGGTCGGCCGCCCGGAGACGTACAAGCAGGCCTTCTACGCCCGCGACCTCGCCGGCACGGTCGTCCTGGTCGGTGTGCCGACCCCCGAGATGAAGCTGGAGCTCCCGCTGCTGGACGTCTTCGGCCGGGGCGGGGCGCTCAAGTCCTCCTGGTACGGCGACTGCCTGCCCTCCCGCGACTTCCCGATGCTCATCGACCTCTATCTGCAGGGCCGGCTGAACCTGGACGCGTTCGTCACCGAGACCATCGCCCTGGACGAGGTCGAGAAGGCCTTCGAGCGGATGCACGGCGGCGACGTCCTGCGCTCGGTGGTGGTGCTCTGATGGCCGCCCGCATCGAACACCTCGTCACCTCGGGCACGTTCTCGCTGGACGGCGGCACCTGGGACGTCGACAACAACGTGTGGATCGTCGGCGACGACCACGAGGTGATCGTGATCGACGCCGCCCATGACGCCGAGGCCATCGCCGAGGCCGTCGGCGGCCGGACCCTGCGGGCGATCGTGTGCACCCACGCCCACAACGACCACATCGACGCCGCGCCCGACCTCGCGGCGCGCGCCGGCGGCCCGGTCCTCCTCCATCCCGACGACCTGCCGCTGTGGAAGCAGACCCATCCGGAGCGGGCGCCCGACGCCGAACTGGCCGACGGCCAGGTCCTGACGGTGGCGGGCGTGGACCTGACCGTGCTGCACACGCCCGGCCACGCCCCCGGAGCCGTCTGCCTGTATGCGCCGGCGCTCGGCGCGCTCTTCAGCGGTGACACGCTCTTCGCGGGCGGACCGGGCGCCACGGGAAGGTCGTACAGCCACTTCCCGACCATCATCGAGTCCATCCGGGAACGGCTGCTGTCCCTGCCCGGCGACACCGTCGTGCACACCGGTCACGGGGACACGACGACCATCGGTGCGGAAGCCCCGCATCTGCAGGAGTGGATCGCACGCGGTCACTGACCTGCTGACCTGCTCGAAGGCACTGATTCCGGTGCCGACCCCTGCCCGCAGGCCGTTGCTTAATATGCTGCCTGTTGCATGAAATGCAACATTAGGCAGGGGTCATCGGGGCCTCTGAACTCCTTGACAAGGGTTCAGGGCGACCTCAGACTGATGTTGCGCTTACCGCAATCCGTTTCGTTATACGCACCGAGGTGTCATGATGATTCCCGTGTGCCGTCTCGCGGACCTCCCGCGAGGTGAGGCCTTCCGGCTCGACATCGATCCGCCGGTCTCGGTGTTCCATACCGATGACGGCGAGGTCTTCGCCATCGACGACACGTGCACCCACCAGGACGCCTCGCTCGCCGACGGCTGGCTGGAGGGCTGCGAGGTGGAATGCCCGCTGCACGCTTCCAAGTTCGACCTGCGCACCGGCGCCGTCGACGCCCCGCCGGCCAAGCTGCCGGTGCGCACGCACGAGGTGGTCGTCGAGGACGGCATGATCTACGTCCAGGTGTCGACCGACGCCCCCAACCTGCCGCCCTGCATCGCCTCCCGCCTCGCCGGAGGTCCCGCGTGAGGACGGTCGCCGTGGTCGGCGCCTCACTGGCCGGCCTGTCGGCGGCGCGCTCACTGCGGGGGCAGGGCTACGACGGGCGGCTCGTCGTCATCGGCGACGAGACCCACCGCCCGTACGACAGGCCCCCGCTGTCCAAGGAGTTCCTGGCCGGCACGATCGGCGAAGCCGACCTCGTACTGGAGACGGACGACGAGGACCTGCAGGCCGAGTGGCTGCTCGGCGCCCGAGCGAGCGGCCTCGACCGCGACCGCCGTGCCGTGCGGCTCGCCGACGGCAGGGAACTCCGCGCCGATGGCATCGTCATCGCGACCGGTGCCGCGGCGCGCACTCTGCCCGGCGCCGAAGGCCTTGCCGGAGTGCACACCCTGCGCACCCTGGACGACGCCCGCCCCCTGCGGGACGAACTGGCCCGCGGTGGCCGGCTGGTGGTGATCGGCGGCGGCTTCATCGGCGCCGAGGTCGCCTCCACGGCGTACGCCCTCGGGCTCGACGTGACGGTGATCGAGGCGGCCCCGACGCCGCTCGCGGGCCCGCTCGGCGAGACCATGGGCGCCATCGTCTCCGCGCTCCACACCGATCACGGCGTACGGCTGTTGTGCGGCGTGGGCGTGAAGGGGCTCAGCGGTGAGCGGCAGGTGGATGCCGTCCTGCTGGAGGACGGCCGCAGCGTCCCCGCCGACATCGTCGTCGTCGGCGTGGGGGCCCGCCCGTGCGTCGAGTGGCTGGAAGGCTCCGGCGTCACGCTCGACAACGGCGTGAAGTGCGGCGCGGACGGCCGCACCAGCCTCGCCGGTGTGGTCGCGGTCGGCGACTGCGCCAACTGGTACGACCCCCGCGCGGGCGCCCATCGCCGCGTGGAGCACTGGACCGGTGCGCGCGAGCGCCCGGGCGCCGCCGTCGCCACGCTGCTGGCGGGCGGCGCGGTGGAGCCGGGTGTGCCCCGGCCGCCGTACTTCTGGTCCGACCAGTACGGAGTGAAGATCCAGTTCGCCGGTCATGCGGCCGGCGCCGACAGTGTGACGGTCGAGGAGGGCACTGCGGACGACCGCAACGTCCTGGCCGTCTACCGGCGCGCCGGGCAGCCGGTCGCCGTGCTCGGGATGAACCAGCCGAGGCTGTTCACCCGCTGGCGCAAGCAGCTGAGCGCTTCGCTGTGAGTGCCGTGATGTGTCGTTCTTCATCTGCGGCGCCATTGTGGCTGGTCGCGCCCCGCGGCGGAGCCGCAAACAAGCACCGCCCCGCGCCCCTACGGGGCGCCCCTCCCACGACGTTCCCGAGGAGTGCACGATGACCTCGACCAGCCTGCCGGACAGCCTGATCGCCACCCTTCCCGGCTCCTCCTACACGGATCCGGCGATCTTCGCCCAGGAGCAGGAGCGCATATTCGAGACCATGTGGTTCTGCGTCGCACGCTCCTCCGAGCTGGCCAAGCCCGGCGCCTTCCGCACCGTCGACGTGGGCCGCGAGAGCATCCTCGTCACCCGCGCCCGGGACAACTCGATCCGCGCGTACTTCAACGTGTGCCGCCACCGCGGCGCCAAGCTCTGCACCGAGGAGACCGGCGAGGTCAAGCGGGCCTTCCAGTGCCCGTACCACGCCTGGACCTACGACCTGAACGGCAAGCTGGTCGCGGCGCCCAACCTCACCAAGATGCCCGACGTCGGCCGCACCGAGTACGGCCTGGTCAGCGTGGCCGTCCGCGAATGGCTCGGCTACGTCTGGGTGTGCCTCGCGGAGAACCCGCCCTCCTTCGAGGAGGACGTCGTCGGCGAGGTGATCTCCCGTCTCGGCGACGTGGAGTCGATCGAGCACTACGACATCGACAACCTCGCCGTCGGCAAGCGGATCGTCTACGACGTGAAGGCCAACTGGAAGCTCATCATCGAGAACTTCATGGAGTGCTACCACTGCGCCACGATCCACCCCGAGCTCACCGAGGTGCTCCCGGAGTTCGCCGACGGCTATGCCGCCCAGTACTACGTCGGGCACGGCGCCGAGTTCGGTGAGGAGGTGCAGGGCTTCACCGTCGACGGCTCCGAGGGCCTGGACCGCATCCCCGGGGTCGCCGAGGACCAGGACCGCCGCTACTACGCGATCACGGTCAAGCCGCAGGTCTTCATCAACCTCGTCCCCGACCACGTGATCTTCCACAGGATGTACCCGGTGGCCGTGGACCGCACGATCGTCGAGTGCGACTGGCTCTACCTCCCGCACGTCGTCGAGAGCGGCAAGGACGTCAGCCGGTCCGTGGAGCTCTTCGACCGCGTCAACCGCCAGGACTTCGACGCCTGCGAGCGCACACAGCCCGGCATGAGCTCCCGGATGTACGCCAAGGGCGGCGTGCTGGTGCCCAGCGAGCACCACATCGGTGCCTTCCACGACTGGGTGAACGAGCGCCTGGGCCTCTCCCAGGGGTGACTCAGCCCAGGTAGCCCATGCGGTGACTGATCTCCTCCGCACCCTTGATCAGCACGGGCGCGAGCTCGCGCATCCGCTCCTCCGTGAAGCGGTACGAGGGTCCGGAGGCGGTGACCGCCGCGATGACCTCGCCGTCCCGGTCCAGGACCGGGGCGGCCATGGCGTGCAGACCGATCTCCAGCTCCTCCATGGTCCAGGCGTAGCCGGCCTCCCGCGCCTCCGCGAGATGCTTCTCCAGCTTGGCCCTCGAGGTGATGGTGTGCGGAGTCACCTTCTTCAGGCCCGCCTCGGCCAGCAGCGCGGCGCGCTCCTTGGCGGGCAGGTACGCCAGCAGGACCTTGCCGCTCGACGTCGCGTGCAGCGGGGTCAGCTGGCCGACCCAGTTGTGCGCGGTGACCGCCCCCGGGCCGCGGACCTGGTACAGGTTGATCGCGTAGTGCTCCTGCAGCACAGCGATGTTCACCGTCTCACCGATCTCCTCGGCGAGCCGCTCGCAGACCGGGCGGCCCTGCTGGGTGATGTCGATGCGTCCCGTCACCGCGCCGGCCAGGCGTACGATGCCGAAGCCGAGCCGGTACTTGCCGCGCTCGCCCGCCTGCTCCACCAGACCGCGTGCCTCCAGGGCGCCGAGAAGGCGGAAGGCGGTGGACTTGTGAACATCGATCTCGGCGGCCACCTCACTGACGCCCGCCTCGCCGCGCTGCGCGAGGATCTCCAGGACGCTGATGGCTCGGTCGACCGACTGCACTCCGCCGGCCTGCGAATTTGTCGTTTCGGTGTCTTGGCTGTGGTTGCTCACTCCGAAACTATACGCGCAGTAAACAACACCGCTGCAAGTAACCGTGGCGAAATCAACAGCCCGTAAGTTGCGTGGCTCGCAACCTAGTGCGTATAGCGCTACTGGTACTAGCATGCCTCGCGTATCTACGGCGCGAGCGAGACGAGGCACCATGGCTCCCCAATACGACTTCGTCATCGTCGGCGGCGGTTCGGCCGGCAGTGCACTGGCGAACAGACTCTCAGCTGATCCGGCGAACAAGGTGCTGGTCCTGGAGGCAGGCCGCTCCGACTACCCCTGGGACGTCTTCATCCACATGCCCGCGGCACTGACGTACCCGATCGGCAGCCGCTTCTACGACTGGAAGTACGAGTCCGAGCCCGAGCCCCACATGGGCGGCCGGCGCATCTACCACGCGCGCGGCAAGGTGCTCGGCGGCTCCAGCAGCATCAACGGCATGATCTTCCAGCGCGGCAACCCCATGGACTACGAGCGCTGGGCGGCCGACCCCGGCATGGAGACCTGGGACTATGCCCACTGTCTGCCCTACTTCCGGCGGATGGAGAACTGCCTGGCCGCCGACCCGGACGACGAGTTCCGCGGCCACGACGGCCCCCTCGTCCTGGAGCGCGGCCCCGCCGACAACCCCCTCTTCGGCGCCTTCCTCAAGGCCACCCAGGAGGCGGGCTACGCCCCCACCGACGACGTCAACGGCTACCGGCAGGAGGGCTTCGCCAAGTTCGACCGCAACGTCCACCGCGGACGCCGTCTTTCGGCCTCGAAGGCGTACCTCAAGCCCGCCAGGAAGCGGCCCAACCTCACCGTCACGACCCGCGCCCTGGTCACCCGCGTCCTCTTCGAGGGCAAGAAGGCCGTCGGTGTCGAGTACCAGCGCGGCAAGGGCGCCCTGAAGCAGGTCCGGGCCAAGGAAGTCATCCTGTGCGGCGGCGCGATCAACTCCCCGCAGCTGCTGCAGCTGTCCGGCGTCGGCAACGCGGAGGAGCTGCGCGCCCTCGGCATCGACGTCGTGCACCACCTGCCGGGCGTCGGCGAGAACATGCAGGACCACCTCGAGGTGTACATCCAGTACGCCTGCAAGCAGCCCGTGTCCATGCAGCCGTATCTGGCCAAGTGGCGGGCCCCCTTCATCGGCCTGCAGTGGCTGTTCCGCAAGGGCCCCGCGGCCACGAACCACTTCGAGGCCGGCGGCTTCGCCCGCAGCAACGAGGACGTGGACTACCCCAACCTGATGTTCCACTTCCTGCCCATCGCGGTCCGCTACGACGGCTCCGTGCCCGCGGGCGGCCATGGCTACCAGGTCCATGTCGGGCCCATGTACTCCGACGCCATAGGCTCGGTGAAGATCAAGAGCAAGGACCCGCGCGAACACCCGGCGCTGCGCTTCAACTACCTCTCCACCGAGCAGGACCGCCGCGAGTGGGTCGAGGCGATCCGCGTCGCCCGCAAGCTCCTCAACCAGCCCGCGCTCGCGCCCTTCAACGGCGGCGAGATCTCGCCCGGCCCGTCCGTGGAGACGGACCAGGAGATCCTCGACTGGGTCGCCAAGGACGGCGAGACCGCCCTGCACCCGTCCTGCACCTGCAAGATGGGCACCGACGAGATGTCCGTCGTCGACCCCACCAGCATGCGGGTGCACGGCGTGGAGGGCCTGCGGGTCGTCGACGCGTCGGTGATGCCGTACGTCACCAACGGCAACATCTACGCGCCGGTGATGATGGTCGCCGAGAAGGCCGCCGACCTGATTCTCGGCAAGGAACCCCTGGCGCCGTCGAAGGCCGCGTACTACCGGCACCGCGACGCCCAGAAGCAGGCCGGGTAGGCCTTGGACACCACCGGGCTGAGGGCGCTGCTGGACAGCGTCCGCTACGAGGTGCTGCCCGCGAAGGCCACCGAGGACAAGGTCCTCGCCCATGTCCCGCGCGACGTCGTGGTCACCATCACGGCGTCGCCGGTCAAGGGCCTGGAGCCGACCCTCGATCTGACGGGGCGGCTCGCTGCGCACGGCTACCGCGTCGTGCCGCACGTGCCCGCGCGGCTGCTGCGGGACGACGCCCACCTGAAGGAGGTCGTCGACCGCCTCCGCGAGTCGGGCGTGGACGACGTCTTCGTACCGGCGGGGGACGCGGACCCGCCGGCCGGGTCCTACGACGGTGCCCTGCCGGTGCTGCGCCGCCTGAGCGAGCTGGGCGGGCCGTTTGCCGACGTCGGCATCACCGGCTATCCCGAGAGCCACCCCCTCATCCACGACGACATCACCATCCAGGCGATGTGGGACAAGCGCGCGCACGCGACGTACATCGTGAGCAACCTGTGCTTCGACCCGCGGGTACTGGGGGAGTGGGTGGCGCGGATACGGCGGCGGGATGTCACGCTGCCCGTGCATCTGGGTGTCGCGGGGCCCGTGCAGCGGGCGAAGCTGCTCGCGATGGCCACGAAGATCGGAGTGGGGGAGTCGACGCGCTTCCTGACCAAGCACGCGTCGTGGTTCCTGCGGTTCGCGGCGCCCGGGGGCTACTCACCCGAGAAGCTCCTGACCCGCACCGAGGAGGCCCTGCGCGGGCCCGCGTCCGCAGTGGCGGGACTGCACCTGTTCACCTTCAACCAGATCGCCGAGACGGAAGCCTGGCGCCGCGCGCTGCTGGACCGACTCGTAGGCTGAGGCGCCGTGGAGATACTGCCGCCGAGACCGGCCCGGGTGGCCTGCGCGGCGCCGTGGGTCGTGCCCGCGGCGGGCGCGGTCGTCTTCGGCGCCGGGAGCGCGGATGCGCTGTCGTGGAGCGCCGCCGGGGCGGTCCTCGCGCTCAGCGTGATGCTCACCGTGCGCGGCTACCGGATCGGCGTGCGCTGTGAGGCCGACCGGCTGGTGGTGCGGGGCCTGCTGTGGACCCGGGTGATACCGCGGCAGTGGATTCGTGCCGTCACGGACTTTCCGGCGGTCCGCTGGCAGACGGCCGCGGGCCGCAGCCGGTGGACGCCGGTCACGGCGTTCATGAGCAGTACGGGCGAGCCGGCGTCGCTGCGGGAGGCGAAGGCGAAGTGCCTGGCCCAGCTGCGGCGCTGGGCCCGGCGTTCCGGAAGCGGGCACGGCTGAGCCGTACACGATCGCCGTATACGACAGTGGGCGGGCTGGAGATCCAGCCCGCCCACTGTCGTGGCACCGCTCAGCGGAAGACCACCGTGCGGTTGCCGTCCACCATCACGCGGCTCTCGCTGTGCCACTTCACGGCGTGCGCGAGCACCTGGGCCTCCACGTCCCGGCCGACCGTGACCAGCTCGCCGGGGTCGAGGGAGTGGTCCACGCGGACCACGTCCTGCTCGATGATCTGGCCCTCGTCCAGGTCCGAGGTCACGTAGTGCGCCGTCGCGCCGACCAGCTTCACTCCGCGGTCGTAGGCCTGGACGTACGGGCGTGCGCCCTTGAAGCTGGGCAGGAAGGAGTGGTGGATGTTGATCGCGCGGCCCTCCAGCTGCTTGCACAGGTCGTCGGAGAGGACCTGCATGTAGCGGGCGAGCACCACGAGGTCGACGTCCAGCTCGCGCACCAGCTCCAACAGCCGCGCCTCCGCCTCCGGCTTGGTCTCCTTGGTCACCGGGACGTGGTGGAAGGGGATGCCGTAGGTCTCCGCCAGGCCCTCGAAGTCCCGGTGGTTGGAGACGATCGCGGGGATCTCGATGTTGAGGGCGCCGGTGCGGCGGCGGAAGAGCAGGTCGTTGAGGCAGTGGCCGAACTTGGACACCATGATCAGTGTCCGGGTCGGGGTCGAGGCGTCCCACAGCTTCCAGGAGATGCGGTAGGCCTCGGCGACGGGACCGAACCGGTAACGCAGAGTTTCCAGATCCGCGTTTGGATCGGAAACGTCGAAGTGCACCCTCATGAAGAAGCGGCCCTGGAGTCGATCATCGAACTGCTGGCTTTCCAGGATGTTGCCGGAGTTCCTGACGAGGAAGCCGCTCACGGCATGGACCAGTCCCGCGCTGTCGGGACACGAGAGAGTGAGGACGAACTCACGGCCAGGTTGCGGGCGAGGGGACATGTGCGGCCTCCGTCGGTGCGTATTGCACAACAAGGTGAGCGATACGCAACATGGTCGGGCCGGTGGGCCCCTCGGTCAAGAGAGGAAGGGGCATTGGCCCCCTTGCGAAATCGTCATCCGCCAACCCCTTGACGTCTGTCTGGACATTCGTCAGGGTGTTCCACCACAAGCAATTGAATGCACGATGCGCAACGAATTTCGGTTGAAAGGCTTGGCGCGTGGCAGATCTGTATGTGGACGGAGAGTGGCGCGAGCCGGTGGCCGGCGGGCGCCGTGAAATCCGCTGCCCCGCCGACGGCACCCTCTCGGCGACCGTAGCGGAAGGGACGCGCGCCGACACGGAGGCCGCGATCGCCGCCGCCCGCCGGGCCTTCGACGAGGGCCCCTGGCCCCGCACCCCCGAGCGCGAGCGCGGCGCCCTGCTGCTGCGCACCGCCGACATCCTCGAGCGCGACGCCAAGGAGTTCGCCCGCGCCGAGTCGCTGGACACCGGCAAGCGGCTGGTGGAGAGCGAGTACGACATCGCCGATGTCGTCTCCTGCTTCCGCTTCTACGGCGGGATCGGCGGCACCGACGCCGGACGGGTGATCGACACCGGCCGCGACGACGCCATCAGCCGAGTCGTGTACGAGCCGGTCGGCGTGTGCGGACTGATCACCCCCTGGAACTACCCGCTGTTGCAGGCCAGTTGGAAGGTCGCCCCGGCGCTGCTCGCCGGCAACACGATCGTCCTGAAGCCCAGCGAGCTCACCCCCTCCACCTCCATCCTGCTGATGAAGGCACTTCAGGAGGCGGGGCTGCCGGCCGGCGCCGCCAACCTCGTCCTGGGCACCGGCCCCGAGGTGGGCGCCCCGCTCTCCGAGGACCCGCGCGTCGACATGGTCTCCTTCACCGGAGGCCTGGAGACCGGCAAGCGGATCATGGCCACCGCGGCCGCCACCGTGAAGAAGGTGGCGCTGGAACTCGGCGGCAAGAACCCCAACGTCGTCTTCGCCGACGCCGACTTCGAGACGGCCGTGGACATGGCTCTCACGGCCGTCTTCCTGCACTCCGGGCAGGTCTGCTCGGCGGGCGCCCGGCTGATCGTCGAGGACTCGCTGCACGACCGCTTCGTCGACGAGGTGGTCCGCCGCGCCCGGCAGATCCGCCTGGGCGGCCCCTTCGACCCCGACGCCGAGACCGGAGCGCTGATCTCCGCCCAGCACCTGGCGAAGGTCGAGGCGTATGTCGCGGCAGGTCTGGAAGAGGGCGCCGTACTGCGCTGCGGCGGCCGGCGGCCCGACGACCCGGCCCTGGCGAACGGTCACTACTACCCGCCGACCGTGCTCGACGCGTGCACACAGGACATGCGGGTGGTGCACGAGGAGTCCTTCGGACCCGTGCTGACCATCGAACGCTTCACCGACGAGGACGATGCCGTACGCATCGCCAACGACACCGAGTACGGACTCGCCGGCGCCGTCTGGACCGAGGACGCCGGCAAGGCCCAGCGCGTCGCCCGGCGGCTGCGCCACGGCACGGTGTGGATCAACGACTACCACCCCTATGTGCCGCAAGCGGAATGGGGTGGCTTCGGGCACTCGGGCACGGGCCGGGAGCTGGGACCGACCGGCCTGGACGAGTACCGAGAGCCCAAGCACATCTGGCAGAACATCCAACCCCGGCCGCAGCGCTGGTTCCGCGGCTGAACGCCGAAATGAGGTCGATCGTGACCCCCACACAGACAGAGGTGCCGCAGCGGCGTGGCACCCCCCAGGACTCGGACGACACGCCCGTCATATCCGTGCGCAATCTGTGGAAGGTGTTCGGGCCGAAGGCCGACCGGGTACCGGGCTCAGAGGAGCTGTGCGGTCTCTCCCGCCGCGAGCTGATGGACCGCACGGGCTGTACCGCCGCGGTCCGTGACGTGAACTTCGACGTCCGCAAGGGCGAGGTGTTCGTGGTCATGGGGCTGTCCGGCTCCGGCAAGTCCACCCTCGTACGATGTCTGACCCGGCTGATCGAACCCACCTCGGGCGAGGTCGTCTTCGAGGGCCAGGACATCCGCGAGGCCGACGCGGCCCGGCTGCGCGACCTGCGCCGCCGCAAGTTCTCCATGGTCTTCCAGCACTTCGGGCTGCTGCCGCACCGCCGGGTCGTGGACAACGTGGCCTTCGGCCTGGAGATCCGCGGCATGAGCAGGGCGGAGCGCACCAAGCGGGCCTTGGAGGTCGTCGAGCTGGTCGGCCTGTCCGGCTACGAGAAGTCCTACCCCGACCAGCTCTCCGGCGGTATGCAGCAGCGCGTGGGCCTCGCCCGGGCGCTCGCCGGAGACCCGGACGTGCTCTTCTTCGACGAGCCGTTCTCCGCGCTCGACCCGCTGATCCGCCGGGACATGCAGAACGAGGTCATCCGCCTGCACCACGAGGTCGGCAAGACCATGGTGTTCATCACCCACGACCTCTCCGAGGCGCTGAAGCTGGGCGACCGCATCCTGATCATGCGCGACGGCAAGATGGTCCAGTGCGGCACCGGCGACGAACTGGTCGGCGCCCCGGCCGACGACTACGTCCGCGAGTTCGTGAAGGACGTGCCCCGCGGCGACGTCCTCACCCTGCGCTGGATCATGCGGGCGCCGGAGGACGGCGACGAGCTGGACGGCCCCGAGCTGGGCCCGGACGTCGTGGTGAAGGAGGCCACCCGGGCGGTGCTCGCGGCCGACAAGCCCGTCAAGGTCGTCGAGAACGGCAAGCTGCTCGGCATCGTCGGTGACGAGGAGATCCTCGCGGTGGTCGCCGGGCAGGAAGGCGGCGCGTGATGACCGTCGCCATAGAAAAGCCCGAGAAAACGGAGGCCGTGGAGCCGGTCGCTCCCGTCAAGGCGGCGCGAAGGATCAGCCGGACCATGGTGGTCGGCGCGATCGTCGTCGTCTGGCTGGTGCTCTTCGCCGTACTGCGCGGAAAGCAGACGCTGACGCTGGCGGCGGCCGACCTGACCGATCTGCACCGGTGGATCAACGACCTCAACGACTCGATCGGCGCCAACCGCAACTCCAACCCGCTCTTCCTGTACTTCTTCAACGAGATCCGGCTGGTCGTCGACAACCTGGCGACCTTCATCCAGCACCTGATCTCCCAGCCGTCCGGGGCCCGCCCGGTGCCGGAGATCGGCTGGCTCGGTGTCGTCGGCATCGCCGGCTATGTCTCCTGGGCGGTGGGCAACTGGCGGGTCGCGCTGCTGGCCGTGGCCGGGTTCACCTTCTTCGGGCTGCAGGGGCTGTGGCAGCAGAGCATGGACACCCTCTCCCTCACGCTCTCCGCGGTGTTCGTGGCGCTGCTGTTCGCGATCCCGCTCGGGGTGTGGGCGGGGCTGTCGGACCGGTTCAACCGGATCGTCGCGCCCTTCCTGGACTTCATGCAGACGATGCCGACCTTCGTCTACCTGGCACCGCTGACCCTGTTCTTCCTCATCGGCGGCGCCTCCGCCACCATCGCCACCGTGATCTACGCGGCGCCGCCGACGATCCGCATCACCGCGCACGCCATCCGCAACGTCTCCCAGACGACGGTCGAGGCGGCCGACTCCCTGGGAGCCACCCGCCGTCAGTCGCTGCTGAAGGTGCTGCTGCCGATGTCCAAGCGGACCGTGGTGATGGGCGTCAACCAGACCATCATGGCCGCCCTGGCCATGGTGACCATCGCGGCCCTGATCAACGCCCCCGGGCTCGGCCCGGTCGTCCTCCAGGCGCTGCAGTCGCTCGACGTCGGCACCGCCTTCAACGCGGGTCTCGCCATCGTCGTCATGGCGATCGTCCTGGACCGGGTGACCACCGCGGCCGCCGCCCGCGAGGAGAACGCGCGGAACGCCAAGCACGACTTCGCGAAGTGGCGGCGGCCCCTGCTGGCCGCCGGCGCCGCGGTCACCGCGGTCCTGATCTATCTGTCGCACACCTACCTGTGGGCGGCCGAGTTCCCCGGTGACGGCACGGTCGGCAGCCATATCGCGAGCGCGGCGGACAGTGCGACCAACTGGGCGCAGGACAGCCTCTCGGGCGTCACCAACGCCATCCGTGACGTCATCACCAACGGTCTGCTCAACCCGTTCCAGACGCTGGTCACCGACTCCCCGTGGTGGCTCGTCGGCGCGGTGCTGGTGGCGCTGGGCGTGGTGCTCGGCGGCTGGAAGTCCGGTCTCACCACGGCCGTGTGCGTGGGCCTGCTGGTCGGCACCGGTCTGTGGTCGGACGCCATGACCACACTGGCCTCGACGCTCGTCGCGACGGTGCTGGTGATGGTGCTCGGCATCGTCTTCGGGGTGTGGATGGGGCGCAGCATGATGGCGGACCGGCTGATCCGGCCCACTCTGGACGCCGCCCAGGTCATGCCGCCCTTCGTCTACCTCGTGCCGTTCCTCGCGCTGTTCGGCCCCACCCGCTTCACGGCCATCGTCGCCGCGATCGTGTACGGGGCCCCCGTCGCCATGAAGATCATCGCGGACGGGATACGGGCGGTGCCCGAGACCACCGTGGAGGCGGCCACGTCCGCCGGGTGCAACACCTGGCAGATCATCACCAAGGTTCAACTGCCGATGTCACGCAGTGCCCTGACGCTTGCCACCAACCAGGGCCTGATCTACGTGCTGTCGATGGTTGTTGTGGGCGGCCTGGTAGGTGCAGGCGCTCTCGGCTACGACGTCGTGGCCGGTTTCTCACAGGGGCAGCTGTACGGGAAGGGGCTTGCCGCGGGTCTGGCCATCGTCCTTCTCGGAGTCATGTTCGACCGGATCACTCAGGCCGCGGCGCGCCGCGCCAGCGCTTAAGGAGCACGACACCATGGCAAGACACTGGCGAGCCGGCGCGGCCGGCCTGGCCGTCCTCGGCCTCACCCTCACCGCGTGCGGCGGGGCGAAGGTCGGAGACAGCTCCTCCGCGGGCTCGGGAAGCTCGGGCAAGTGCGGCACCTTCAACCTGGCCGTCAACCCGTGGGTGGGCTACGAGGCGGACGCGGCGGTCGTCGCCTACGTCGCCCAGCACAACCTCGGCTGTACGGTCACCAAGAAGAACCTCAAGGAAGAGATCGCCTGGCAGGGCTTCGGCACCGGCGAGGTCGACGCCGTCCTGGAGAACTGGGGCCACCCCGACCTGGTGAAGAAGTACATAGACCAGCAGAAGACCGCCGTGGACGCCGGCCAGACCGGCAACAAAGGCATCATCGGCTGGTACGTGCCGCCGTGGCTGGCCAAGGCGCACCCCGACATCCTCGACTGGAAGAACCTCAACAAGTACGCCTCGAAGTTCAAGACGTCCGAGTCGGGCGGCAAGGGCCAGCTCCTGGACGGCGACCCGTCGTACGTCACCAACGACGAGGCGCTGGTCAAGAACCTGAAGCTGAACTTCAAGGTGGTGTACGCGGGCAGCGAGACGGCGCTCATCCAGGCCTTCCGCACCGCCGAGAAGAACAAGCAGTGGGTGATCGGCTACTTCTACGAGCCGCAGTGGTTCCTGTCCGAGGTCCCGCTGAAGAAGGTCAGCCTGCCCGCCTACAAGACGGGCTGCGACGCGGATGCGGCGAAGGTCGCCTGCGACTATCCCGTCTACAACCTCAACAAGATCGTCAGCGCGAAGTTCGCCAAGGCCGGCAGCCCCGCCTACAACCTGGTGAAGAACTTCAACTGGACGAACGACGACCAGAACGAGGTCGCCAAGTACATCGCCCAGGACAAGATGACGGACGACGCGGCGGCCAAGAAGTGGGTCGAGGCGAACAAGGACAAGGTGGACGCCTGGATCAAGTAGCCCGGCCCTGACAGCCGGACTGGGCGGACGGTCGAACATGCCCGGCGGGCGGCGTGCACTGATGTGCGCCGCCCGCCGGGCATCGCCATGTCCCGGCGGGTGTTCCGGCCCGTTTTCCGACGTCACGGACCTCTTGACACCCCCCTCCCGCGACAGGCACGCTGAGTTGCGCAACCTGAATCACGTTGCGCAGAAAGCAACTCGACGGTTTTGAATTTCGGAGGTGCGGCGATGGCGGGACCCCGAGTGGTGATCATCGGAGCGGGCGTCGTGGGAGCGGCCCTCGCTGACGAGATCTCCGCGCGAGGCTGGACCGAAGTGACCGTGGTCGACCAGGGCCCGCTGCCCGCCACGGGAGGCTCCACCTCGCACGCGCCGGGCCTGGTCTTCCAGACCAACTCCTCCAAGACCATGACCGAGCTGGCCCGCTACACCGTCGAGAAGTTCTGCTCGCTCGACGTCGACGGCAAGCCCTGCTTCCTCCAGGTCGGCGGCCTCGAAGTGGCGACCACCCCCGAGCGCCTCGCGGAACTGCACCGCCGCCACGGCTGGATCACCGCCTGGGGCATCGAGGCCCGGCTGCTGAGCGCCGACGAGTGCGTCGAGCAGCACCCCCTGGTCAACCGCGACAAGGTCCTCGGCGGCCTCCTCGTCCCCACCGACGGCCTGGCCAAGGCGGTCCTCGCCGTGGAGGCACAGATCCGCCGCGCCACCGAGCGTGGCGTGACCTTCCTGGCCCGCCACGAGGTCCTGGACGTCCAGCAGGCCGACGGCCGCGTCACCGGCGTCCTCACCGACCAGGGCGAGATCGCGGCCGACATCGTCGTGTGCTGCGCCGGCATCTGGGGCCCGAAGATCGCCCGCATGGTGGGCATGAACCTCCCGCTGACCCCGCTCGCCCACCAGCTCGCCTGGACCGGCCCCGTGCCCGCCCTCGCCGGCCAGACCGAGGAGGCGGTCCGCCCGATCCTGCGCCACCAGGACGCCGACCTCTACTACCGCGACCGCTTCGACGGCATCGGCATCGGCTACTACGGCCACCGCCCGATGCCGATCACCGCCGACGAGATCCTCTCCGTCGACGAGGCCGCCGACATGCCCTCGGTCCTGAAGTTCACCGAGGAGGACTTCGAGCCCGCCTGGGCCGAGACCCAGTCCCTGCTCCCCGCGACACAGGAGGCGAAGATCGAGGAGGGCATCAACGGCCTGTTCTCCTTCACCACCGACAACTTCCCGCTGCTCGGCGAGTCGAGCGACGTCAAGGGCTTCTGGGTCGCCGAGGCCGTCTGGGTCACCCACTCCGCGGGCGTCGGCCGGGCCATGGCCGAGTGGCTGGTCGACGGCTACTGCTCCTCCTTCGACCTGCACGAGTGCGACGTCAACCGCTTCGAGCCGCACCAGCTCTCCCCGGAGTACGTCCTCGCCCGCGACTGCCAGAACTTCGTCGAGGTCTACGACATCCTCCACCCCCTCCAGCCGTCCGGGAAGCCGCGCCCGATCCGCACCAGCCCCTTCCACGCCCGCCAGCAGGAGCACGGCGCCTTCTTCCTGGAGGCGAACGGCTGGGAGCGCCCACAGTGGTACGAGGCAAACGCCTCCCTCGTCGCGGGCCGCAACATCCCCACCCCCAACGACTGGGCGGCGCAGTTCTGGTCGCCGATCGTCGGCGCCGAGGCGCAGGTCACCCGCGAGACCGTCGCGATGTACGACATGACGGCCCTCAAGCGCCTCGAGGTCAGCGGCCCCGGCGCCGCCGACTTCCTGGAGAAGCTGGTCACCGGCAAGGTCGCCAAGTCCGTCGGCTCGGTGACGTACACCCTCCTGCTCGACCACGACGGCGGCATCCGCAGCGACGTCACCGTCGCCCGCCTGGCCCGCGACCTCTTCCAGGTCGGCGCCAACGGCAACCTGGACCTCGACTGGCTCACCCGCCACCTGCCCGCCGACGGCACCGTCCAGGTCCGCGACATCACCCCCGGCACCTGCTGCATCGGCCTGTGGGGCCCGCTGGCCCGCAAGGTCCTGCAGCCGCTGACGGACGAGGACTTCTCGGGCGACGGCCTCAAGTACTTCCGCGCCAAGCACGCCTACATCGGCTCGGTACCGGTGACCGCGATGCGCCTGTCGTACGTCGGTGAACTCGGCTGGGAGCTGTACACCACCGCCGACCAGGGCCAGAAGCTCTGGGACACCCTCTGGCAGGCGGCGAGGCCCCTCGGCGGCATCATCGCCGGCCGCGGCGCCTTCAACAGCCTCCGCCTGGAGAAGGGGTATCGGTCCTTCGGGACCGACATGACCTACGAGCACGACCCCTACGAGGCCGGAGTCGGGTTCGCGGTGAAGCTCGACAAGGGTGAGTTCATCGGCAAGGCAGCGCTTGAGCGCCGTAAGGCCGACGTGCGGCGGAAGCTGACGTGTCTCACCATCGACGACCCGCGGTCTGTCGTCCTCGGCAAGGAGCCGGTGTTCGACGGTGAGCGGGCGGTCGGTTATGTGACCAGCGCGGCGTACGGCTACACGATCGGCAAGGGGATCGCGTACGCGTGGCTGCCGAGTGAGCTGGCCGCTCCTGGGACCGCGTTGCAGATCGGGTACTTCGATCAGCGCATCGAGGCGGTCGTTGCCGAGGAGCCGTTGTTCGACCCGACGATGTCCCGTCTCCGTGGGTGAGTGGTTCGTAGGGGGTGCCCCGATTGGTTGTCGATCGGCTGCTGGTTCGTTGTGGCTGGTCGCGCCCCGCGGCGGAGCCGCAAATAGACACAGGCCCGCGCCCCTTTGGGGCGCTGCAGCTGAGCCTCGTTGGAAGGAGTGCCGTCGGTGACTGCCCAAGTGCTGGACGGGAAGGCGACCGCCGCCAAGATCCGCCGTGAACTCGCCGAGCGTGTCGCCAAGTTGACCGCCAACGGCGGACGGCCGCCGGGGCTCGGTACCGTCCTCGTCGGTGACGACCCCGGCAGTCATGCCTACGTCGGTGGCAAGCACCGGGACTGCGCGCAGGTGGGGATCGCCTCCATCCGCCGCGATCTGCCCGCGGACGCGACCCAGCAGCAGGTCGAGGACGTCATCGACGAACTCAACGCCGACCCGGCCTGCACCGGCTACATCGTCCAGCTCCCGCTTCCGGGGCACCTGGACGCGGGCGCCGTACTGGCCCGTATGGACCCGGCCAAGGACGCCGACGGACTGCACCCCGTCAACCTCGGCCGGCTCGTCCTGGGCACCGCGGCGCCGCTGCCCTGCACCCCGCGCGGCATCGTCGAACTGCTCCGCCGCTACGAGGTGCCCCTCGCGGGCGCCCGGGTGTGCGTCATCGGACGCGGGATCACGGTCGGACGGCCCATCGGGCTGCTCCTGACCCGCCGCTCCGAGAACGCCACCGTCACCCTCTGCCACACCGGTACCAAGGGCCTGTCCTGGCACGTGCGCGAGGCGGACATCGTCATCGCGGCCGCCGGCTCGCCCGGACTGATCACCAAGGACATGCTGCGCCCCGGCGCGGCCGTCCTGGACGTCGGCATCACCCGCACCGAGAACGGGCTGGTCGGCGACATCCACGCGCAGGCCGCCGAAGTCGCCGGCTGGCTCGCGCCGATGCCCGGGGGCGTGGGCCCCATGACCCGCGCGATGTTGCTGGCCAACGTCGTCGAGGCCGCCGAGAGGAATGCGAACGCCGTATGAACGCGCTGAACACCCCCCTGGCGGAGCTGGACCCCGAGGTCCACGAAGCGCTCGCCGCCGAACTGCACCGCCAGCAGTCCACCCTCGAGATGATCGCCTCCGAGAACTTCGCCCCCACCGCCGTGATGGAGGCCCAGGGCTCGGTCGCGACCAACAAGTACGCCGAGGGCTACCCCGGCCGCCGCTATTACGGCGGCTGCGAACACGTCGACGTCACCGAGCGGTTGGCGATCGAGCGCGTCAAGTCCCTCTTCGGCGCCGGCTACGCCAACGTCCAGCCGCACTCGGGCGCCCAGGCCAACACGGCGGTCTTCTTCGCCTTGCTCCAGCCCGGCGACACCATCCTCGGCCTGGACCTCGCGCACGGCGGCCACCTCACCCACGGCATGCGCATCAACTACAGCGGCAAGATGCTGAACGTGGTGCCCTACCACGTGTCCGAGGCCGACAACCTGGTCGACATGGACGAGGTCGAGCAGCTCGCCAAGGAACACCGCCCCAAGATGATCATCGCGGGCTGGTCGGCCTACCCCCGGCAGCTGGACTTCGCGGCCTTCCGCCGGATCGCCGACGAGGTCGGCGCCCTGCTGATGGTCGACATGGCGCACTTCGCGGGCCTGGTGGCGGCGGGGCTCCACCCGAACCCGGTCCCGCACGCGCATGTCACCACCACGACCACCCACAAGACGCTCGGCGGCCCGCGCGGCGGAGTGATCCTCACCAACGAGGCCGACCTCGCCAAGAAGATCAACTCGGCGGTCTTCCCCGGCATGCAGGGCGGCCCCCTCGAACATGTCATCGCCGCGAAGGCGGTGTCCTTCAAGGTCGCCGCGTCCCCGGAGTTCGCCGAGCGCCAGGCCCGCACCCTGGCCGGCTCCCGCGTCCTGGCCGAGCGTCTGACGCAGCCGGATGCGGCGGCGGCCGGGGTGAAGGTCCTGACCGGAGGCACGGACGTCCACCTGGTCCTGGTGGACCTGCGGGAATCGCCGCTGGACGGCCGTCAGGCCGAGGACCTGCTCCACGAGATCGGCATCACCGTCAACCGCAACGCCGTCCCCTTCGACCCGCGCCCGCCGATGGTCACCTCCGGCCTGCGCATCGGCACCCCGGCGCTGGCCACCCGCGGCTTCACGGAGGAGGACTTCGCGGAGGTCGCCGACGTGATCGCGCTGGCCCTCCAGCCGGAGCCCGACCTCGCGGCCCTGCGCGCCCGCACGGCGGCCCTGGCCGCCAAACACCCGCTCTACCCGCACCTTTCCGGTACTTCAGGAGACGCCCGATGAGCCCCACCACCCCCGGCGCCGACCTCCCCGACCACCCGGACTTCCTCTGGCGCAACCCCGAGCCGAAGCGGTCGTACGACGTCGTGATCGTGGGCGGCGGCGGCCACGGCCTGGCCACCGCCCACTACCTGGCCAAGAACCACGGCATCACCAACGTCGCCGTACTGGAGAAGGGCTGGCTCGCGGGCGGCAACATGGCCCGCAACACCACGATCATCCGCTCCAACTACCTGTGGGACGAGAGCGCCGGCATCTACGAGCACGCCCTCAAACTGTGGGAGGGCCTGGACGAGGAGCTGGACTACCCGATCCTCTTCTCCCAGCGAGGCGTCCTCAACCTCGCCCACAGCCTCCAGGACGTCCGCGACAGCGTCCGCCGTGTCGAGGCCAACCGCCTCAACGGCGTCGACGCCGAGTGGCTCGACGCGGAGCAGGTCAAGGAGGTCTGCCCGATCGTCAACGTCTCACCCGACGTGCGCTACCCGGTCCTCGGCGGCACCTACCAGCCACGCGCCGGCATCGCCAAGCACGACTACGTGGCCTGGGGCTTCGCCCGCTCCGCGGACGCGGCCGGTATCGACATCATCCAGAACTGCGAGGTCACCGGCCTGGACGTGGTCGGCGGCCGGGTCGTGGGCGTCCAGACCAACCTCGGCCCGATCGCGGCAGGCAAGGTGGCCCTGTGCTCCGCCGGCCACACCTCGGTCCTCGCCGCCATGGCCGGCATCGACCTCCCGGTCCAGAGCCACCCGCTTCAGGCCCTGGTCTCGGAGCTCCTGGAACCGGTCCACCCCACCGTGGTGATGTCCAACGCGGTCCACGTGTACGTCAGCCAGGCGCACAAGGGCGAGCTGGTGATGGGCGCCGGTATCGACGCGTACAACTCCTACACCCAGCGCGGCGCCTTCCACATCATCGAGGAGCAGATGGCCGCGGCCCTGGAGCTCTTCCCGGTCTTCGCCCGCGCCCACGTCCTGCGCACCTGGGGCGGCATCGTCGACGTCAGCCCCGACGCCTCACCGATCGTCGGCCTCAGCCCCGTCGACAACCTCTACCTCAACTGCGGCTGGGGAACGGGCGGTTTCAAGGCCACCCCCGGCGTCGGCTGGGTCTACGCCCACACCATCGCCCACGACACCCCCCACCCCCTCAACGCCCCCTTCTCGCTCGACCGTTTCACCACCGGCGCGCTCGTCGACGAGCACGGCGCTGCCGCGGTGGCCCACTAGGGAGCCCGAACCATGCTGTTGATCTCATGCCCGTGGTGCGGGCCCCGCGACGAAGCCGAGTTCCACTACGGCGGCCAGGCGCATGTGGCGTACCCGCAGGACCCGTCGGCGCTGACCGACGAGGAGTGGGCCAAGTACCTGTTCTTCCGCGACAACCCGAAGGGCCCCTTCGCCGAACGCTGGAGCCACTCGGCGGGCTGCCGCCGCTGGTTCAACGCGGTACGGGACACGTCGACGAACGAGATCCTGGCGGTGTACCGGGCGGGGGAGCAACGTCCGGCGGCTGTCGAGCCCCGGCCGGCACAACCAGCCCGTCCGGCGTTTGAGGACGAGGCCCCTTCAGGGCCGATCGGGGGCCTGGGGGCGGAGCCCCCAGTGACGTCCACGGCAACGGGCTTCCGCCTCTCGACCGGCGGTCGCATCAACCGCGCCGAGCCCCTCACGTTCACTTTCGACGGCACCGAATACCAGGGCTTCCGCGGCGACACCCTCGCCTCGGCCCTGCTGGCCAACGGCGTGATCCAGGCGGCGACCAGCATCAAACTCGGCCGCCCCCGAGGCATCTTCTCCGCCGGCGTGGAAGAACCCAACGCCGTCATCCAGATCGAGGAGCCCTTCCCCGAGCCGATGCTCCCGGCCACCACCGTCGAGCTCTACGACGGCCTGGTCGCCACCAGCCTCCCCGGCCAGGGCCGCCTGGCCACCCGACCGGACCCCGCCCGCTACGACGCCGTACACGCCCACTGCGACCTGCTGATCGTCGGCGCCGGCCCGGCCGGCCTCGCGGCGGCAGCGGCCGCCGCGAGCAGCGGCGCCCGCGTCATCCTCGCCGACGACCGCCCCGAACTCGGCGGCAGCCTCCTCGGCACCGGCGAACTCCTCGACTGGGCCGAGGAGTTGGGCGACCGTCTGGAGGCCGCCCCCGAGGTCCGCGTGCTGCGCCGTACCACCGTCTTCGGCTACTACGACGACAACCACGTCCTCGCCGTGGAGCGCCGCACCAACCACCTCGGCGCCGAGGCCCCGGACAACGTCTCCCGCGAGCGCGTGCACCGCATCCGCGCCCGCCGTGTCGTCCTCGCCACCGGCGCCCACGAGCGCTCGCTGGCCTTCGCGGACAACGACCGCCCCGGCATCATGCTGGCCGCCTCGGCCCGCACCCACCTGCACCGCCACGGTGTCCTGCCCGGCCGTCACGCGGTCGTGTTCACCACCAACGACAGCGCCTACGCCGCCGCACTGGACCTCGCCGCGGCGGGCGTGCAGATCGCGGCGATCGTCGACACCCGCCCCGCCCCCGGCGAGTGGGCGGCCCGTGCCCGAGCCGCGGGCATCGAGGTGCTCGCCGGATACGCGGTGACCGGCACCGAGGGTGAGGCGCGGCTGACCGCCGTGAGCGTGGCGCCGTTCGGACAGACCGTGGCGCAGCGGGAGTTCGCCGCGGACCTGCTGCTGGTCTCCGGCGGCTGGAACCCGGTGGCGCACCTCTTCAGCCAGGCCGGCGGCAAGCTCCGCTACGACGAGGCGCTCGGCACCTTCGTGCCCGACGTCGTCCGGCAGGCCGTCGAGGTCGCGGGCAGCGCGAACGGCACCTTCGACCTGGCCGCCGTGCTCGCCCAGGGAGCCGCCGCCGGTGCCCGCGCGATCGAGGCCGAGGGCTACACCCCGGAGGCCCCTGCGCTCCCGGCCGTGCCCGCCCAGCCGCAGGCCACGCCGCCCATGCAGGTCTTCACCGTCCCCGGCCGCGAGGGCGCCCCCCGCTTCGTCGACCTCCAGCGGGACGTCACCGTCGACGACCTGGCCCGCTCGACCGGCGCCGGCATGCGCTCGGTCGAGCACACCAAGCGCTACACCACGGCCGGCACCGCCAACGACCAGGGCAAGACCTCCGGCGTCCTGGCCAGCGGTGTGGTCGCCGATCTGCTCGGCGTGGACATCTCCGCGCTCGGCACGACCACCTTCCGGCCGCCTTACACGCCCGTCTCCTTCGCGGCCCTGGCCGGCCGGGACCGGGGCGTGCTGAGCGACCCGGTCCGCACCACCGCCCTGCACGGATGGCACGTCGAACACGGCGCCCTGTTCGAGAACGTCGGCCAGTGGAAGCGCCCCTGGTACTACCCCCAGGACGGCGAGGACATGGAAGCGGCCGTACTGCGCGAGTGCGCCGCCGCCCGCGACGGCGTGGCGTTCATGGACGCCTCCACCCTCGGGAAGATCGACGTACAGGGGCCGGACGCCGGCGTCTTCCTCGACCTGCTCTACACCAACATGATGAGCACCCTGAAGGTCGGCATGATCCGCTACGGCGTGATGTGCAAGCCGGACGGCATGGTCTTCGACGACGGCACGGTCATCCGTCTCGCCCCCGACCGCTTCCTGGTCACCACGACCACAGGCAACGCGGCGGCCGTACTGGACTGGATGGAGGAGTGGCTCCAGACCGAGTGGCCCGAGCTGAAGGTGCACTGCACCTCGGTCACCGAGCAGTGGGCCACCGTCGCCCTGGTCGGCCCGAAGTCCCGTGACGTCCTCGGCTCCCTCGCTCCCCGACTCGCCGTCTCCAACGACGACTTCCCGTTCATGGCCTGGCGGGAGACGACCGTCGCGGGCATCGAGGCGCGCGTGTGCCGGATCAGCTTCTCCGGTGAACTCGCCTACGAGATCAACGTGTCGCCGTGGCAGGCCCTCGCCCTGTGGGAGGCGCTGTACGAGGCCGGTGCCCCGTACGGCATCACCCCGTACGGCACCGAGACCATGCACGTCCTGCGCGCCGAGAAGGGCTACCCGATCATCGGGCAGGACACCGACGGCACGATCACCCCGCACGACCTCGGCATGAGCTGGGCGGTGTCGAAGAAGAAGCGGGACTTCATCGGCAAGCGTTCCTTCGCCCGCGCCGACGCCGTCCGCCCGGACCGCAAGCACCTGGTCGGCCTGCTCCCGGAGGACCCCGGCACCTTCCTCCCCGAGGGCACCCAGCTGGTCGCCGACAGCGAGCTGCCCGCGCCGCCCGTCCCGATGCTCGGCCACGTCACCTCCAGCTACCGCAGCGCCGCCCTCGGCCGGACTTTCGCGCTGGCCCTGATCAAGGGCGGCCGGGAGCGGATCGGCGAGCGGCTGTACGCCGTCGCGCGCGACCGTCTGGTCCCGGTGACCGTCGCCGGCCCCGTCCTCTACGACCCCGAGGGAGCCCGCCGCGATGGCTGACACCGCACTCACCGCCCCGCCCCGCAGCCCCCTGTCGCCCCACGCCGACCGCCTGGCCGCCGCGACCCGCTCCTCCGGGGGTGCGGTCCGGCTGGCCGAACTCCCCTTCCTGGCCCAGGTGAACGTCCGCCTGGACGCCAAGGGGGGAGCGACCGACGCGGTCGGGCTCGCTCTGGGCCTGCCGCTGCCGCTCGAACCCGACACGGCCATCCGTGCCGGAGAGTTGACCGCGCTGTGGCTCGGTCCGGACGAATGGCTGGTGGTGGGCCCGCCGGGCAGCGAGCGGGACCTGGAGACCCGGATCCGGGCGGCCGTCGGAGAGGAGCCCGTCTCCGTCACCGACGTCTCCGCCCAGCGCACCACACTCCTCGTCTCCGGCCCCAGAGCCCGCGACCTGCTGGCCCACGGCTGCGCACTGGACCTGCACCCGCGCGCCTTCGGCGCGGGCCGCTGCGCCCAGACGACGCTGGGCCGCACCCAGGTCGTCCTGGTCGCCCGGGACGAACCCGGGGCCGGCTTCTGGGTCCTGGTCCGCTCGTCCTTCGCCGGCTACCTGACGGACTGGTTGCTGGACGCGGCGACGGAATACATCTAGCCGGCTGAACCCGCCCGGCCGCCTCCCACACCCGCTCCTCGGAGAGCCGGCCGCAGTCCACGGCGTGGAGCACCGCGTCCCGGCAGCTCAG
>NZ_JBEPBA010000022.1:0-184588 GCF_040298885.1 Streptomyces sp. NPDC001137 | reverse complement strand
GCTGCCCCTGACCGATGTCAGGGGCAGCGGCCGCTTGGGCGTTGAGGATGCAGTGCGCTGGCAACGGGGCGCAGATGCTGCTCCAGGAAGGGAGATGACTCCGCCGGAACCTGGAGGTGTACGACCGGCCCCGCACCGCGGATCCGTAAGTCACCGCTCTGCGACGGCGACGAGGGGGAGGCCGGCCCGTGCCGCCCTGCCGTCAGCTCCTCGGCAGGGTCACGAACTCCATTCGGCCTCCGGCGAGAGCGACGACAGCGGAGACCAGGGCCTGCAGACAGGTGTGTTCGGCTTCCTCGTCCGGCAGCGCGAGATGCTGCGACGAGAGGCCGTCGAAGCCCGCCAGGAAGAACCGGGCGAGGGTCTCCGCCGACTGGGCGAGCTGGTGACCGGCGCGCTCGGCGGCCTCGGTCACCAGCTTCGTGGTCACGGCCGTCACCTCGCGGTAGTGGCCCTCCAGGGCCTCCTGCAGCCGGGGCGTCCGGAGCGCGAACATGGACAGTTCGGTGAGCAGCTGATGGGTGGTCGGCTGCTCGCGCACGGTCTGCCACAGGGCGGCGGCGAGTGCGGTGAGCGTCTCCTCGAAGCCGGCGTCCGCGGGCGTCGCCCGTTCGACCTGCGCGATCAGATCATGGGTGAGCTGCTCCATGACGGCCCGGTACAGGTCCTCCTTGGTGCCGAAGGTGTAGTGCACTGTCGCCTGGGCCACACCCAGCTCGGCGGCGATGGCACGGGTACTTCCGGCAGCCACACCTTCCCTCGTCATGAGGTCGATGGCGGCCTTGATCAGCTGAGGACGGCGCTCGGCCGCAGAAACATGAGCCATGACACCATGATACCGACTTAGTCCACTGAATAAGTCGTTCGATCATGTTGTGATTTCCGGGGGCGATCGCCGCCCTGGAGCCCAGTCGGTGCGGCGGGCGTGGAGGAGATGCCCCCGTGCGTGGCCAAGCAACTGACGAGACCGGTCAGGATTCGAGAAGCCCCGGCCAGCGCCCAGCCCCTAGCGTGATGGACATGGCAACCACCACTTCCACCGCAGCCCACACGATCCTCGCGTCCGTCACCCTTGAGGTGGCCGACCCCGAGGCCGCCCGCCGCTTCTACGGCGCCTTCGGCGTCGACAGGTACATACGCCTCCGGCCGTCCGAGGCGCACTCGACTGGATTTCGCGGCTTCACCCTGGCGCTCACGGTGTCCGGGCCGGCCACTGTCGACGGCTTCGTCGACGCCGCCGTGGACGCCGGTGCCGCGGTGCTGAAGCCCGCCACGAAGTCGCTGTGGGGTTACGGCGGCGTCGTCCAGGCCCCGGACGGGACGATCTGGAAGATCGCGACCTCCGCGAAGAAGGACACCGGCCCCGCCACCCGCGAGATCGACGAGGTCGTCCTGCTGCTCGGGGTCGAGGACGTGAAGGCCACCAAGCAGTTCTACGTGGACCGGGGCCTGACCGTGGCCAAGAGCTTCGGCGGCAAGTACGCCGAGTTCGCCCCCGGTCAGTCCAGCCCCGTCAAGCTGGCGCTGTACAAGCGCCACGCGCTGGCCAAGGACCTCGGCGTCCCCGCCGACGGCACCGGCTCGCACCGCATCGTCCTCGGCAGCACCGCCGGCGCCTTCACCGACCCGGACGGCTTCGCCTGGGAGGCCGCCGCGCCGCCCGCTCCCACGCCCTCCTGACTTCCGATCCTGTACTTCCGCACCGTCGTGTCCACCTTGTACGAGAGGAAACCCGCCATGCCGTCCACGAAGTCGTCCGCCGAGAACTCCGGCACGAACGCCGAGAAGTACGACGGATTCACCGCCCAGGAGCGGGCCGCGATGAAGGAGCACGCACGCGAGCAGAAGAAGGCGGCGGCGCGGCGTGGTTCGTCCCGGGCGGAGAAGGAGGCGGCAGCGGAGCAGGACGTGCTCGCGAAGATCGCCGAGATGCCGGAAGCGGACCGGGTTCTCGCCGAGCGGATCCACGAGATCGTCAAAACCGCCGCTCCCGACCTCACGCCCAAACTCTGGTACGGGATGCCCGCGTACGCCAGGGACGGCAAGGTCGTCTGCCACTTCCAGAGCGCGGAGAAGTTCACGTCGCGGTACGCCACGCTCGGCTTCAGCGACCAGGCGGCACTCGACGAGGGCACGATGTGGCCGACCGCCTACGCCCTCAAGGAGCTGACCGCGGCCGACGAACAACTGATCAGCGCCCTCGTGAAGAAGGCAGTGGGCTGAGGTCGACCGGGGGCCAGGCGTCGAAGCGGCTGGATCGCATGCCCCAACACGCCCTCTCCTGCATGGCCCGCCAGCCACTCATGCACCGGGCGGGACCGAGGTGCCGGGACCAGGAGGGCGGTCATGTGTCGAGCGATTCCGCAGCGAAGACGTCTTCGATCCTCCACTGCCGGCTGGTCAGGCCCTGCTGGTGGTGATAGCGCAGGCAGGTGTCGAGGGCGGCGCGGTTGGCTGCGATGCCGTAGGGCCACCAGTCCTCGGGGAACTCTTCACCGTTGCGATCCACCAGGGCGTTCATCCACGGAATCATGGTCTGGACCTGGTAGAGCCTGCGGCTTTGGCGGTAGCGTTCGGCAGCGGCGTCCTTCGCCCGGGAGAAGGCACGGTAGACGCCGTGCGCGAGTCCGGGACGGTCCCGTAGGAGTTCCCGCCGGATGACGATGGTGTGCATGATCGGGAAGATGCTGGTTCGCCGGTAGTAGTCGCGTTCCAGCGGCTCGAAGTCGGGGAACAGCCGGGTGACGTTCGCCGATCCGTCGAGCACGCACTGCGGGACATTCGCCGAGAACAGCGCGTCGATCTCACCGGCGTCGAGCATCGCGCTCAGTGTCTTTCCCTCGGGCGCGACCCGCACGTCGACTTCGGCCGGGTGCGGATGGGGGATGAAGTCGAAGGGCGGCCCGGGGTGTTCGAGGCCCCCGATCACCCAGCGGCTCTCCTCGGGTTTGAATCCGTACTCGTCCATCAGGATTCCTTTGGCCCACACACCGGAGTCCTGACCGTAGACACCGAACTCGCCGATGGTCCTGCCCGCAAGATCGGCCGGTTCCGTGATCCCGCTGTGGGTGTTGACGAAGATGCACGAGTGACGGAACACGCGGTTCGGGAAGACCGGCAACGCCACGAACGGCAGTCCGGTCTCCAGCAACCGCAGGTAGAAGGTGAGACCGAGCTCAGCGACGTCGAACTCGTTTCCGCGGATCAGCCGGTCGAAGAGCTCCGGCAGGGTCGCCGCGGTTTTCATCGTGACGTCGATGCCGTCGGTGCTTACGGTCCCATCGAACAGCGCCCGCGTCGTGTCGTACGGGAAGCACCCGACCGTGAGGGCAGGGGCGGCCATGAATACTCCTCCTCGTCGGCTCTGCTGCTTCCATCGTTGGCCGTCGCACTGACCGGTGTCCAAGACCCTTTGGGAACGCCCGATACCGCACGGGTATCGTGCTTGAGGTGGACCTGCGCTCGCTCCGGTACTTCATCGCCGTCGCCGAGGAGTGCCACATCGGCCGGGCAGCGCAACGCCTGCACATGACGCAGCCACCACTGAGCCGCGCGATCCGGCACCTCGAGGACGAACTCGGCGCCCTCCTGTTCGAACGCACCCCCAACGGCGTCACCCTCACGCCCGCCGGAAAGGTTCTCTACGACGAAACGGGGGCATTGCTGGCCCGAGCCGACCGGATCCGCCGGCGAGTGGCAGCTGCGGCGGGCACGGCACCCCTCACCGTCGGAACCCTGGCGGACGCTGCCGAACACGTCGGCGGCCGACTGGTCTCACTGTTCCGGGCCCGCCATCCGCACGTCCACGTCACCCTCCACGAATCCGACCTCGGCGACCCGACAGCCGGACTCCGCGCCGGGCTGGTCGACGTGGCCATCACCCGAACTCCCTTCGCCGACACCGGCATCGGCATGCACGTCCTGCGCTCGGTACCCGTCGGCGTAGTGATGCGTGACGATGATCCGTTCGCCGGCCGTGCCTCGGTCTCGTCGACCGACCTCATCGGCCGCCGGTGGGTGCGGCTGCCGGATGGCGCCGATCCGGTGTGGACGGCGTACTGGACCGGCAGTGGAGACAACGACGCGTCGCCGGTCGTGCGAACGATCCAGGAATGCCTCCAAGCGGTCCTGTGGAACGGCACATCGGCTCTCGCTCCCATCGATCAGCCGTTGCCCGCCGGCCTGGTCGTCGTCCCGCTGAGCGATCGCCCGCCCAGCGATCTCGTGGTGGCCTGGCCAAGGGCAGCATGCAGCCCACTGGTACGTGGCTTCATCCAAGTCGCAAAGCACTCCCGGCACACCTGAAACGGCACCGGTCCCTCCTGGGCTCAGCTCATCACCGCAGCTCAGGGCCACTATCGCCCGCTTGATCTACGGCGGCGCCGACCGCCTCACCCATGAAGCGCACGCGCTGCCGCGCCCCGACAGCTTGCCGCTGCGGAGACCATCCCGTGAGGACGGGGAGACCTCTGCAAGCGGGGTGCGGGCCGCAACACCTTGCCGGGAAGGCAGCCCTCCCTCTGCGGCGCGGATCAGCGTTGCGATCCGGATTCGGCCGCGGACAACCCCTCCGGTGCCGTGCCCTCGGTGACGCTCAGGTCCTGGGTTCCTATGACGGACAGCAGTTCCAGCTGTTCGGCTCCCCGGCTCCCGGGCGGGGCGGTGAACCACAGCAGGCGTTGGCGTCCGTCCTCGCTGAGGAGGTTGTAGCAGTCGAGTTCGATGACGCCGAGCGTGGGATGGACGATCTTCTTGTGGTCCATGCGGCGCACCGCGACGTCGTGGGTGTCCCAAAGAGCCGCGAACTCCGGGCTACGGCGGCGCAGTACGGCGATCATCTTCGTGACCTCCGCGTCCCGGCCGCGCCGGGCGGCCGCTGCCTGGAGGTCGGCCACGAACACCCGGGAGTGGTGCGGATGATCCTCGAGCGGGTACCTCTCGCGGCTCTGTGGGTCGGTGAACCAGCGGTAGACGAAGCTGGCCGACGGGCCGCGGTGTGCCGGGGACTCGCCAAGGAGGTTCCGGGCCAGGTCGTTTTCCACCAGGGTTTCGTGCAGGTCGGTGATGACGCGCGCGGGGGTGTTGGACAGCCGGTCCAGCAGTCCGAGAAGCGCGGGCTGCACGTGTGCCGACGATCCGTGTGCTGCCGGGGGGATCGGCCGTTCGGCCAGGTGAAACAGGTGGTCGCGCTCGTCGCCGTTCAGGCGCAGGGCTCGGGCGAGGGCTGCCAGAGTCTGGGCCGAGGGCTGCACGCCGTGCTTTCCGCTGCCGCGTTCCAGCTCGGTGTAGTAGTCGGCTGACAGCCCTGCCAGTTGGGCGACCTCCTCGCGGCGCAGTCCGGGGACGCGTCGGCGCGGGCCTTGGGGAAGACCGACCTCGGCGGGGCGGATGCGGTCGCGGCGTGTCCTGAGGAAGGCACCGAGTTCTGGAAGGTTCACCGCTTCATGGTCGCTCGCGCGCCGAGCCGTAGCCAGGGGGTGGCATCCCCTGGGTAAGCACAGCCCTGGCTAGGGGTGGGGGTCCGGCCGATCGTTGACGACGCAGCAGGGCGACGGCGAGGCCGCGGCCCGACCACGCATCCACCACAGGAGTCAGCAATGCCTATCCCCCCTTCCCCCGTCCCCACCGCTGCTGCGGCCCAGCCCTCCGTCGCACCCCGGGTCGCGATCGTCACCGGCGGCTCGCGCGGCATCGGCCGCCAGATCGTCGGCCGGCTGGCCGCCGACGGGTACGCAGTCGTGATCGGCTATGCCGGCAATCAGGACGAGGCCGAAGCCGCCGTGAAGGAGGCCGTCAACAGCGGCGTCCGGGCGATCGCGGTGCGCGCCGACGTCGCCGACGAACACGCCGTCGCAGCTCTGTTCGACGCGGCCGAGGCGGAGTGCGGCGGTGTCGACGTCGTCGTGCACGCGGCCGGGCGGGCACACATGGCGCCGATCGCCGAGCTGGACCTGGCCGTCCTGGACGACCTGCACCGCACCAACATCCGCGGCACCTTCGTCGTCGTCCAGCAGGCCGCCCGTCGGGTGCGCCCCGGCGGTGCGATCGTGACGTTCTCCACGTCCGTGGTGGGGCTGGCCTTCCCGAACTACGGCGCGTACTCCGCCAGCAAGGGTGCTGTCGAGGCGCTGACGCTCATCCTGGCCCGGGAGTTGCGGGGCCGGAACGTCACCGCCAACGCCGTCGCGCCCGGCCCCACGGCCACGGACCTGTTCCTGGACGGCAAGGACGAGGAGACCATTGCCCGCCTGGCCGCCCAGCCTCCGCTGGAGCGCCTCGGTACACCGGCCGACATCGCCGAGGTCGTCGCGTTCCTGACCTCCCCGGCCGGCCACTGGATCAACGGCCAGGTCGTCCGCGCCAACGGCGGAATCATCTGAACCGTCCGCAGCCACCCCACCGTTCAACGAAAGACCCTGTCATGAGGAACGACGACACCGGGAAGGGCATCCGGGTCACCGAGGGGCCTCCAGCGGCATATCGGCGCGCTGTCCGTGCGTGCTCCGTCTCTCGCCGGTCACACCGAGTACGCGAGCATCCGCCGGCTCGCGACCCGTAACGCGACCGCGGTGGCCGACCTGGCGTGCTAGGGCACCGACCACCAGGTCGACCTGAACGTACTGGTTACCCAGCGTGCCAACCGCGCCGCACGGCGAACGATGCGTGAGCAGGTTTCGGGGCCGCTGGTGTGGATCGGCAGCTCCAGCTCCCGCGGCGGCTGCCCGCCGTTCCTGACCCCCTACTTCGCCGCCATGGCCGCGATGGACGCCCTGCACGTCAGCTACGCCGCACGCCGAGGTGCGCCGTTCGGCATCGACACCGCGATCGTGGTGGCCTGCGCGTTCACCACCGGCACCAACCACTTCGCAAACCCAGGCGCGCGCCCCCATAGACCCCAGCCGAGGCGGCAGCGAAGTCGTCGCCGCAGTCACCGACCGCGTCCGCGCCGACTTCTTCCGCCGCACTGGACTGGACAGCCTGCTCACCGCAGGCAGCTCCCTGTAACGCCCCACTGAGAGAAGGAACAACCAGCCATGCCTTTCGCGAACTTCAAGGTCCCCGAGAAGACCCTCACCCCGAAGCAGAAGGAGGAGATCGTCACCCGCACCACGGAGCTGTACGTCGAGATCTACGGCGAACGCGCCCGTAACAACACCATGGTTCTGGTCGAAGAGGTCGCCGACGGCGGCTGGGGCATCTCCGGCAACGTGCTGACCCTCGCCATGCTCGGTGAGGCGACACCGACCGACACCAGCGGCGCCTGACCGCACCCGCCGGCCGCCATTCGGCCAGGAGAGCACCGTAAAACCGAGGGCCGCCGATCCCACCCGGCGGCCCTCGGCTGGTGCACCCCTCTGCGCTCGGACGGCCGGCTCACGATCAAGTCCCTCGCCCAGGAGACGGGGTCCGCGCGAGCAGCAGGCCGGTGAGCGGGCCGCTGATGACGGTCGCTACGGCGCGCCCTCGCCGGGCGTTGTCGAAGAGCTGGGCCGCAGTCGGGACGAGCAACTGGGCCGCGACGTTGGCCGGGCCCAGCACGGCGTTGGGGACCAGGCACACCACGGCGAGCGCGGTGGCGTCGAGCAGCAGCAGAGCGGTCAGCAGGGAGCGGCGCTTGACGATGTCCGCCAGGGGCAGCACGAACACCAGGCCTGCGGCGAAGCCGAGTTGGGTGACGGTGACGATCGCACCCGCGGCGCCGGCCGAGGTGCCCAGCGACCGTGCGATCACATCCAGGAGTGGCTGCGCGTTGTACAGGTTGGTGGCGATCGCCTCGGTGGCCACGGCCGGCAGCAGCGTCAGCCTTCGCGAAATGCCGGGGGTGGACGCGGTTCGGTGTGAGGGCGGACCGAGCTTCGGTGGTGGCAGCCATGGGGCAGTGCCTCGTATGCATGGGTGCCTCCGGCCACTGGCACATGCGTGATGCCTGACGGGTATCAGAGGCGTCGAAAGAGGTCTTGGACGGTGTGCCGTCGCCGGACGGAGGCTGTGGGGGCAAGACATCGAGCCACTGACAGGAGCCAAGACCATGAGGGTTTTCCTCACCGGCGGATCCGGATACATCGGCAGGGCGACCATCGGCGCACTGATCCGGCAGGGACACACCGTGGAGGCCCTGGCCCGCAGCGACCGCGCCGCCGAGACCGTCCGTGTCCTCGGCGCGACACCGGTGCGGGGCGGGCTTGGGGACCTCGGCATGCTGAACGCTGCGGCTGCCCGCGCGGAGGCCGTCGTACACCTGGCGCAGGCCGAGACCGGTGCCGAGGACCTAGAGGCGGCCGGTGCCATGCAGGACGGCGTCGGCAGCGGCCCCTACGTGCACACGGGCGGAACCTGGGTCTACGGCGACACCCAGGGCGTGGCGAACGAGAGCGCGCCGTGGAACCCGCCGTCCCTGGTCGCCTGGCGCAAGTCCGTGGAGGACGCCGTCCTCGAGCGCGCCCGGCGCGGTGGCCGCCCCGTCGTGGTACAGCCCGGCCTGCTGTACGGCGGCGAGAACCGTCTGATCGACGTCTTCTTCACCACCCCGGGCAAGGCGGCCGGCGCCATCCCCTACATCGGCGACGGGACCAACCACTGGGCGCTGGTGCACATCGACGACATCGCTGAGCTGTACGTCGCCGCACTCGAGGCGAAGCCGGGTTCGGTGTACGTCGGCGTCGGCGGTGTCAACCCCACCGCCAAGGAGTGCGCCCTGGCGCTGAGCCGGGCCGCTGGCATAGAGGGCAAGGTCGCGTCGATCAGCCTGGAACAGGCCCGTGAACAGATGGGCCCGATCGCCGACGCCTTCGCACTGGACCAGCAGTTCTCTCCGGCCCGGGCCAGGAAGGAACTGGGCTGGACACCCGCCCACACCGACCCTCTGGCCGTTCTCGCCCGTGGCTGAGCACACCTGCGCACCGCCGGACGACAGCGTCTGCGGCGGTGCGCGCTCGCCCGGTAGATTGGTGATCGACTGCCATGGCCGTGCCGGAGGGCGTCCGGGACGGAAATGGTCCACAACGGCCGACCGACCGGGTACGCCGTGGCGACGGAGCAGGCGGTGATTCCGGGTGGATCTTGATCTGCGGAAGCTGCGCTATTTCGTAGCCGTGGCGCAGGAACTCCATTTCGGACGGGCCGCGGAGCAGCTGCACATCGCGCAACCGGTGCTGTCCCGGCAGATCCGCAGCCTCGAGGACGATCTCGGAGCAGAGGTGTTCGACCGTGGCCGCCGCGGGACGCTGCTCACTCCGGCGGGAGAACAGCTGCTGGAGGACGCCCTCCCCCTGCTCGCCTCTGCCCAGGCACTGATGAGACGCGTGAAATCGGCGGCCCAGGGCACACAGTCGCTGACCATCGGCTTCATGCCCGGCATCACGGTCACCCCGGCCATGGTCGCCTTCACCGCGCACCATCCGGACGTGAACGTGCGCCTGCTGCGCACCACTTGGGACGACCAGGTGGAGGTGCTGCTGGACGGCCGGGCCGACGTCAGCATCGTGCGTCTGCCCATTGACCGCAACGGTCTGCAGATGCGTCCGCTCTTCCGGGAGCCCCGCGTCGTCATGGTGCCGACGGGGCACTCCTTGGCCGGCAGGACGTCAGTGAGCATCAAGGAACTCGCTGCCGAGCACCTCCTGCAGGATCCCCACGCCGTTCCCGAGTGGCGCGACGTGGCACTGGAACTGCAGGACGGACGGCGCCCCGAGGTCCCGGTGATCCACCAGGTGGAGGAGAAACTCGAACTCGTGGCCGCCGGAGCGGGTGTCTGCGTGCTCCCGCTGTCGACCGCGAAGTTCTACACCCGGCCGGACGTGATCCCGCTGCGCGTGGAGGACATCGGCCCCAACGAAGTGGCCCTGGCGTGGGTGGCGGCCCGCCGCTCCCGCCTCATCCACGACTTCGCCCAGGCCGCCACCGACACCCTCGCCCGGCCCCACACCCACGAGCCGCAGCCGTCTTCGGACTGATGGGGTCTCCACGCGGCCCCGGCACGCTCGACTCCACCCGCGGGCGGTGCGCTTGCGGCGCCGAGCGACCGCGCCGCCACTGGCCCAGCGCCCGGTGCCCGACGAGGTCCCTCAGGGGGCTGAGCTATGAACGTCGCGCGACGAAGACGAACTCCTTGCCCGGCCGGTCGGGCGCGTCGCGCACATCCTCCACCTCATAGCCCTGGGCGAGCAGCTCCGTCTCCACCTCCCGCCGCTCGCGGAAGCGCAAGGTGGAGTGCGACGTCAGTACCTGCCCGTCGGCAGCGAACCGGTAGGTCCAGCGGAAGATCACCAGCGGCTCGCTCACCTCCACCACCTGCACCCAGCTCTCGACGGCGCCGACACCCGGGATCTCCGTCACGCGATAGGAGGCTTCACGGTTCCACTCCTCCCAGGCGCGTCTGGCCGGATTCCGGGTCTCGAACACCAAACGGCCACCAGGCCTCAGCGCCTCGTACGCGCCACGCAGGGTCTCCCGCCATGCCTGCGGCTCGAGGATCTGCTGGGCGACGTTCGCCGTCATGGTTGCCAAGTCCACCCGCAGCGGCGGGAGTGACGTCGCATCGCCACAGAGCCAGCGCACACGCTCACTTCCCGGCTTGGATCGGGCCACGTCGATGGACGCCTGGGCGGGATCAACGCCGACGACCTCGATGCCCCGTCCGGCCAGCGCAAGCGCGAACACGCCTGTTCCGCAACCGATGTCCAGTACCTGACGTGCCCCGAACTCCTTCGTCATCTCCACGTACGCATCGAGATCGCCGCGATCGGGGTCGAGCGCGTCGTAGATCGCGGCGAGCCGTGGATGCCCGAAACACTCGTCAGCCATACGGCCGACGGTATGGGGGCTCTGCTTGCCTGCCCAGTCAATTTCCCCGGCTGTCAGCGGTGTTGAGGCTCCTACACCGCCACGGACGTCAACGGCTTCCCGGAGCCCGCCGCCTCCACCAGGGCGGGCAGACCCCGGGCTTGCTCGTCCCGGACAACACAACCGGCGACAGACCGGTCACCCGGTACTCCGTCACGATCAACTCACGCGCCCCAGCCCCATCGTGGACAGCTCAACGAGCCACCCGAGCACCGAGCCACGGCCAACCGTGCACGAGGTCGTGAGTCGCGAAGAGGGTGCCAGGGGTCGGCGCATGCTGCCGGAGGGCTCTCACACAATCCCCGGCCTGCTGGATTCAGTGCGCGGCCTGTAGGTATGTCAGGACGGCGAGTACACGCCGGTGGTCGTCCGGCGACTGGTGGAGGTTCAGCTTCTGCAGAATCTGCCGGACATGGGCCTCCAGTGTCTTGGGGCTCATGGACAGCTTTGCGGCGATGGCCACGTTGGAACGTCCCTCGGCCATGAGTGCCAGGACCTCGAGTTCCCTCGCGGTCAGGCCGGCGAGCGGGCTGGGGTCGCGCGGTCGCCGCATCAGCGTGGTGACGATCGTGGGATCGATGACGCACTCCCCCTCGATCACGCGGCGCAGCCCATCGACGAGCAGGGCAACGTCCGCTACGCGCTCCTTGAGGAGATATCCCAGGTGTTCAGGTGCGCTGCTGATCAGACGCATGGCGTAGTGCACCTCGAGATATTGCGACAACACCAGTACGCCCATGGAGGGGTGCCTGGATCGCAGCTGCTGGGCCGCAACCAGGCCTTCGTCGGTGTACGTCGGCGGCATCTTGATGTCCACGATCACCGCGTCCGGTGCGACGGAGTCCAGCTTGCGCATCAGCGTGGCGGTGTTGTCAGCGGTCGCCACCACCTCGCAGCCGGCCTCTGCGAGGAGCCGCGCGAGGCCGTCACGGATCAGCATCGAGTCATCAGCGATCACGATCTTCATCGGTACGCCCCCGTTCGCGATCCCCGTCTGACCTCACTGCCTCGGCCGTGATCCTGGCCACGAGCAGCGTCCCGCCGGTGGCATCACCGCCGACAGTGATGCTGCCGCCCAAGGCCTCGACCCGGTCGGCGATGCCGCGCAGGCCCGATCCCCTGGCGTCGGCCCCGCCGCGTCCATCATCGCTCACGCGCACCACGATGTCGCCCGCCTCCGCGACGACCTCCACAGTCGCCCGTGTGGCCGCTGCATGTTTGACGACATTGGTGAGTGCCTCAGCGCACACGAAGTAGAGGGCTGCCTCGATCGGAGCCGGCAGCCGGCCGACCCTGACCGTCACACAGACAGGCAGGCCGGCTCGGTCGGCGAGCAGCGGAACCGCTGCGCCCAGTCCGCCGGCGGTGAGACTTTCCGGCCTGATTCCCTGGGCGAACTGGGCGAGTTCGCGCTGGGCGGAGGCCACCTCGGCCAGCACCTCCGGCAGCACAGCGCATACTTCCCCGCCGGCCTCGGCTTCGAGGGCGGCGAGATGGAGCGCTGCCTGGGCAAGATGGTGTTGTGCTGTGGCGGCGAGCTCTGCCTGCAGCGCCTGCCGCTGGGCGTCCGCCACCTCCACGACGCGGCGGCGAGATGCGGCGAGTTCCGCGACCCGGGCACGGATATCCGCCCTCATCCGCGCGTTGGCGACAGTCAGGCGAAGCGCCGCGACGGCTCCGTCGATCAGATCAGGGTCGTCCAGGACCGCAGGATCATGGACGAGTACGGCGACGGGCTCGCCTTCGCTTTCGACAGCCGTCTTCACCCGCCCCGCCGGGCACTGGTCGACGGCGAGCGGCCGGCCGGCCTCGTCGACGTAGGCACGCTGCGACGATACCCAGTAGCCCAGCGTGAGGCCGGGATCGCCCAGTGCCCTGGCCAGTTGGCCCTGCAGTCCCGAGGTGTCCGTGCGCTGGGCGAGCTGCACAAGGAGGTCGGAGACGGTCGCCTCGCTCCAGCGCCCGTAGTACAGGTCCACCGTCAGCCACATCACCACGAGGCAGACCGCGGCGTCGTAGACGAGCAGGACCGCGCGGTCCGCGCCCCACTCCAGGAGCACATTGGCGCTGCCCAGAGCCAGCACGCAGGCGAAGACCAGGGCGCAGGCCAGCGCCGGCCGGCCTGCCCTGCGGGCCGGTCCTGAGGTGCGGGCGAAGACGTCGATTGCGGCCGCAACGACCGCCATCGACAGCCCCACGGCCACCCACGGCGCCGGTACGAAGCCCTCGTAGACGGCCGCCACATACGCGGAGACGACCACTGCGGCGGTCGACCGCCGGCGCAGCCGCCCGATCGGATAGGTCAGGTGCAGTTGGACCAGCGGCCCGCGGTGCAGGAACACCAGGCCAGGGAAGGCACTGCCCACAAACCAGCACACCCCGACCGTGGCCATCAGCGCGCCGACGCGACTGCGGCGCCTTCCCGTCCAGGCCACCGCGCCCGACCCGAGGAGCACCACGCCCACCGCGGCGTCGGCCAGGGACAAGATCCGATCCGGCATGGCGCGCTCACCCGGCCAGCGCCAGCAGCGCGGTGCCCGACAGCCTGTCCTTCGGGATGAATCCCCGCGCGGCACTGCGGTTGAGCCGGTCTCTATACGCCGTCGCATCGCGGCTTGAGGTGAGGACGACCGCGGGCCGCTGCCGCCCGCCTCCGGTCAGGCGCGCGCAGACCTCGAAGCCGTCAAGGTCCGGGAGCACGATGTCCAGCAGCACGATCTGGGGGTCCAGTCGTTCGGCCGCGTACAGGGCCGATGTGCCGTCCGCGGCCTCTGCGACCACGTCGAAGCCTTCCGCCTCCAGCAGTGCCCTGGCGAAAGCACGGAAGCCTGCGTGATCATCCACGATCAGAAGCGTCGGGGCCACGGTCCGATGGTGACAGCGTGGAGGGCGGCCGTACATCAGGGCTGGCCCCGATGCACGGCCGGGCCGGCGTGGGGCCCTCTCAATGGGCCACCGCCGTGCTCACCCAGGGCTGCTGGGAGCCGCCGAAGGTCACGACATAGCCTGCGCAGTCCGGGCAGTCGCTCATGTCGAAGTTGTCGAAGGTGAGCTGCCCTGCGTCGAGGTGGAAGGTGGCGTTGAAGGTGACCAGTCCGTCGAGATGGATCCGGTCGCGGAACGTCTGGTAGGGCCACCGCTCGGTCTCACCGTTGGGGTCGGTCTTGGTGAGGATGCCGTTGTTGAAGGCCAGGGTCCAAGTACCATTCGGCGGGCGCTCGGTCCACGTGTCATATCCCGGCCAATGGCGCCAGTCGCTCTCGGTCATGGTGCGGGTCCACTGCCCTTGAAGAGGGCCGGCAGCGGTGGACTTGGCGGGGCACGAGACGGTATCGGGTCCGACGCCGGTCGTCTCCTTGAGGAATTGGATCTGCGCGAGCCAGTTGCCCGTCCGTTTGTTGTTGCGCAGCCTGGCGTAGACCGGCTGCACGGCCGACCTCATGGCTTTGACGTCCGAGGCGGACGCCGACGGCAGCTTCATTCCCATCCGGCAGAGGGTGGGAGCGGATTCCCGGTCCTCGGCCCGGGAGGCATCCACCGCCTTCGTGATGGTCTGCTTGAGCGCGTCGGTGAGGATCTCGCGCTGCCGGGCGGACAACCTGTTGTGGGCCGCCTTGCCCATCACGACCACCAGGGCGCGCGGCCACAGGTCGATGTTTCCGGTCACGTACTTGGCATCGCTCTCGTGGTGGCGGCCGACGACCGCACCGAGCTGCATCTGTATGCCGCCGAACGGGCTCAGGTCGACGCCGGGGGGCGCCTGGACAGGAGTGGCGCCCCAGGCCCGCAGGCTTTCGTCCATCAGGGCCGAATCCTGACTGGCGATCTTCTCATCCTTGAGGGCATCCGGATTCACCATGGGCTTGCGGGTACCTACCAGGCGCGCCAAGGGGCCCGGCAGGACGCCGATGCCGACGAGACCGGCCTTGCGTACGCCGCCGAGCATCTTGGCCGGGATGCCGGCCTCGAACACCTTCGCCTCCAGTTCGTAGCTGTCCACCAACATGGGTGCCAGCAGCGCCTGGAAGTCCGTGACGCCGACCCGGTCGAAGGCGCGGGCCCCCACCCAGGCCATGTCGGCCTTGCCCTTGCGGATATCGTCGAGCGTTGGCACCTCGGGGCGGGCCTGCCCTTCGCGCCACTCGTCCCGGAACCTGATCCTGATGGTCCCCTTGGACATCTGCTCGACACGCTTGGCCCAGGCCACCAACTGCGGCGGCTCAACGGCTCCGCCGGGATTGGCGAGGGTGAGGACGGTGGGCTGGGCGTCGGCATGCCCTCCGGCCCGGTCGGATCCCGCGGCCGAGCATCCCGACGAGACCAGCAGCCCAGCCACAACTGCCACGGCGGCAGCCCACGTTCCCCGTTTCTGTCGTTTCACAGGGGCACCTCCCATCGATGCCCACGACGTTACGATCGTGCCCGGAGCGGGACATCGGGGCCAACCCCGCGGCTGCGCACGGCAAGAATCAGGGACAGCCCTCTCCCGTCACAAGGGCCATCCCGGGAGCATCGTGTCCCGACAGGGGAGCAAGTCGCCGCCACCCGGGGGACATGCCGATGCCGATACGCCTGCTGCTCCTCGGCGTGGGAGCCGCGCTCAGTCTGCTCACCGTGCTGATCGCCCGGGCGGAGCGGGGCTTCTCGATGGCGTTCACCACGCCGCACGGCCTGATCGCCCTGCTGGGCGCCGGCTGGACTCTCCTGATCGTCGCGTTCGCTCTCGGCTCGCGACCGTCCGGCAGACGGGCAGGAATCCTGCTGTTCATCGCGGCATACGCCTGGTTCCTGCCGGAGTGGGACAACCCGGGGACGACGTCGTCGGTCGCGTTCTCCCTCGGGCTCGCCTTCAACGCGGCCTGCCCGGCGGTCGTGGGACACCTCGCCCTGGCCTACCCCGGCGGCCGCCTCGGTTCCTGGCCCGCCCGGGTGCTTGTGGTGGGCGGCTACGCGATCACCGTGGGCGTCCAAGGAGTCGGCGCGGCCGCCTACTTCCGGCCTCAGGCGCACGGTTGCCCGCAGTGCCCGCGCAACTGGTGGGCGCTCGCCGACGCCCCGGCAAGCGCGCAGAGCATCGCATCACTGGGCGTACAGGCGGGCACGGTCTGGCTGTCGACGCTCATCGCCTTCCTCGCCTGGCGCCTGCTCACCTCGAGCCCGGCCGCCCGGCGCTCCACAGGCCTGCCCACGCTGTGCACCCTCGGCTACGTCACCGCTGCGGCCGTCTCCTACGTCCGCAGCCTGGACCGGGGCTTCCTCGGCTTCGACGCGCGGGACGGCCAACTGTGGCTGATGCAGGCGGGGGCGCTGTCCCTGCTGGCGGCGGCTGCGCTCGCGGACCTGTTCCGCATTCGGCTGAGACGACGCGAGCTTACCCGCGTGGTCATCGACATAGGCGCCGCGGCCACCCCGGGCAGGCTGCGTGATGCGATCGCCGAGCGTCTCGACGACCCGGACCTCCAGATCGCCTACCCGGTCGGCGTCGACCACCGCCACATCGACGCATCGGGCAGCCCGATCGCGTGGCCCCCGCAGCCCGGCAGAGCCACCACCACGCTCCGCCTCAGCGACGCACCCCTCGCCATCCTCATCCACCGTCCCGGACTGCTGGACGACCCGGTTGCGGTCGACGAGCTTGTGTCCGGCATCCACATGGCCCTGGAACACGAACGTCTCCACGCCGAAAGCCAGGCCCAGCTGGCCGACCTGCGCGCTTCCGGCGCCCGCATCATCACCGCCGGCGACGAGGAGCGCCGCCGCCTGGAGCGCGACCTGCACGACGGCGCCCAGCAACGCCTCGTAGGGCTGGCCCTGGGCCTGCGCCTGCTGCGGATCCGCACCACGACCCCGGCGCCCCACCTGGATCACGCGGAGGCCGAACTCGAGCAGGCCATCTCCGACCTCAGAGGGGTGGCGCGCGGGCTCTACCCGGTCCTGCTCAAGGAAGCCGGCCTTGCCGTCGCCCTCGAAGCCCTGGGCCACACCCGAGACCTCCGCATCCAAGACGCCCCCAGCGCGCGCTACCCCGACGTCCTGGAATCCACAGTGTACCTGATGGTGGCGCGGATGAGCGAGAACAGGACGACAACGGTCGGTATCGACGAACGCAACCGACAACTCATCACATCCGTCACGGTGATCGGCGAAATGCCCAGTCTCGCCGACCTGACCGACCGCATCACCACGCTCGAAGGCGCATTGACCACACACACCGAGCACGGCAGCACTCAAGCCACCCTCCAGCTTCCCCTGCCCTGCCCAGGCCACTCCGCCGTCGCCAATTCCTAGAAGACCGCCCGGCCAGGGAGGGGGTTGGGCGCCTCCGGCCCGCCGCTACCCCCTGGATGGCGTGTTCACCCGAGCTCTGCAGCAGATTCAAGTTCCGGCAGAGGCGCTGGAATTGGCTGGTGCGTCGGGGAGTCGGAGCGGGATGGTGCCTGGCGGGAAATGCCCGCCGAGTCGGACGAGGTCGGTTCCGGCAGCGGTGAGAACGACGTCCATGGTGGGCGGTGCAGCGAGCCGCTCGTTGATCGCCAGAAGAATCTTGCGCCGTTGTCCCGTCTCACGAGGGGGATGCGGAGCTCGACGTCGGGCCGGTTGTCGAGTCCGGGGTGACGTTGAATCGGAGCTGGTGGCCTCGGACGTCCTTGGTGGCAAGCAGGTTGACCTCGACGGTGTAGCCGACGGCATCCTCGAAGCGCGGGCGAAGGCCGTGAACCGGAGAGCCGGAAGTGGAGGGTGGTGCTGCTGCGCGGGTCCAGCGTGAGCGGAATCGCTGCGGAGACGGACGGGGAGTCCTCGGCTTCCTCCTGCGTCCGGGTGGCGATCTCGTACCATCGGTGGCGGTAGTGGATCTGGAGACCGCCGCTGAACGTGGGGATTTTCTCGGGGCCGCAGCGCTCCTCGTCCTTCATCCACTGTGGCAGGGGCTCTCACGATCCCTCGCAGGACCTTTGCAGCGGAAGCGTCCCGAATGCCTGGTTGCCACGCCTCCCGAAGAGACTTCTCGAGTCCACCGCCAGCGCCCGCCCTTCTGGCCGGGGGCGTCGGGGTTCGGAGCAGGGGCGGACTGTTCGTACCCGGGGAAAGGCGGTCCCGTGGCGCGCCGCGGCTCCTGTCGTGGCCGCCGTGCGGCCAGGATGACGGGTCATGACGATCGTGTTCCGGGTCCCTGCCGATGGTGCGGAGCGGGTGGCGTTCGCCTACTCGCCGACTATGGAAGCCGTCTTGAGTCTCCATGTGCTGGTGGAGCCCAAGCACCACCCCGTCCAGCACGGCTGGGTGCGGGCGATGCGCAAGCTGTCCCCGGCGCTGAAGCGGGAGATCGAGGCGTTCTCCTACGCGGTGCGCTCCTACTTCCCCGAGTTCCTCTTCCCCGAGCCGACCGGCCGACTGGCGGACTTCGAAGACGAACTGGCCGCCTTGCGCGGGGCGGACCCGGGACTGGTCCGCCTGGAGTTCGCCGTCCCCCTGCTCACTCCCTGGCCGGGCGGCGGCGAGGGCAGGGATCCGCGCGTGCTGGACGAACCGGAGGTACGCGCCCTGTTGCGGGAGCGAGCCGCACGGGAAAGTGACGAAGCGATGGCCGCGATGCTCCTCGACGACCCCCGCGCACTGCTCGAACGGTTTTTGAGCATGCTGGAGCGCTACTGGCGGGAGGCGTTCGAGGAGGAATGGGCACGGCTCGAACCCGAGCTCGCCGCCGGCGTCAGCGAGGCCGGACACCAGATCGAGCAGCGGGGCCTGTACGGGATGCTCCGCGGCCTGTGGCCGGAGGTGCGCAGCGATCGGCAGGCCGAACGCTTCTGGCTCGAGCGGCCGCACGACCACGAGGTCGCCATCGGCCCGGACGACACCCTCGTGCTCGCCCCCAGCGCCTATGTGTGGCCGCACGTACGCGTCAACTGCGACGGCCCGTGGCCCCTCGGGCTCGTCTTCCCCCTCTCCTCGATCGTCCGGGAGGCCCGGCCGAGGATTCCGCCCACCCAGCTCGTCGGGACGTTGCGCGCGCTCGCCGACGACACCCGGCTGCGCGCCCTCAGGCTGCTCGCCGAACGACCGCGCAGCACTCAGGAGTTGGCCCCGCTTGTCGGCGTCAGCGAGGCCGCCCTGTCCAAGCACCTGCGGGTGCTGGCGGACGCGGGCCTGCTGGAGCGCCGCCGCGAGGGCTATTACGTTTTGTACCGGCTGGCGCCCGGACAGGTGGCGGGCCTGACCCCCAGCCTGGAAAACTTCCTGCACGGCGACGGCGAGGCGGCTGAGCCCGACTGATTAGCCATCTGCCTAATAAGTGGATCAGGCGCCGGACGGGATCCGAAAGTGGCCGCATGTCACTGCTCAAGGACCGCAACTTCCTGCTTCTCTTCGCCGGCCAAGGCATCTCCCGCTTCGGCGACGGCCTGTACACCGCCGCGACCGCCTGGCTTTCCTGGTCGCTGACGAAGGACCCCACCGCCGTCGCCGTGGTCAGCGTCTCCGCGTTCGCGCCCGCGTTCGTGGCCACCTTCGTCGTCGCCTCGTACGCCGACCGCCACGACCGCCGGAAACTGATGATCGCCACCGACCTGGCCCGGGTCGCCGTGGTGGCCGTGGCTTCGGTCCTGCTCTCCCTCGACCTGCTGAACCTGCCCCTGCTCGTGGCGACCACGGCGCTGCTGGCACTGATCGGCGCCCCGTTCGCCCCGGCCCGCAACGCGATCGTCACGCAGATCGTGCCGGACGGCCGCCTCCAGCAGGCAGGCGGACTCCTGCAAGTCGCCTTCCGGGCCGCTTTCTTCATCGGCCCCCTCGCGCTCGCACCGTTGCTGGCCTTCGGCTCGCTGCAATCGGCACTGGTGGTCAACGGGCTGACCTTCCTGGGCTCGGCGGCCACGGTGGCCGCCATCCGCGTGAGCCGCCCCGCCCCGACCAGCAATCAGACCGGACTGTGGTCCGATCTCCGCGCCGGGCTCCAGGCCGTGCGCGCCGCTCCCGACGTCCTCGTAGTCATCGTGGCCTTCGTGCTCGCCCTCGCCCTGACCAACGGTTTCCTGACCGTCGCTTTGGTCACGGTCGCGGGACAGGGCGGCCAGTACGGCCTGCTGCTCGGCGTCGCAGGGGTCGCCGAAGTGGCGGGTGCCCTGCTCCTGACCGGCCTGCGCATCCGCAGACTCGCACTGGCCGCGGTGCTGGCCTGGGCCCTGCTCGGAATCTTCCGGGCGCCCCTCGGAATGGTCACCTCCCATGCTGTGGCGGCGGTCCTCCTCACCGCCACCGGGCTGGTCTCGGCGCTCACCGACATCCCCTTGATCGCACTGGTCCAGCAGCGCATACCAAGCCACCATCTGGCCAAGGCCCTCGGCCTGTGGGAGGCCGGAGTGGCAGGAGCCCTGGCGATCTCCCCCCTTGTGGCCTCAACTGCCGTCACCCACGCCGGAGTCGAGAACGCCTTCCTTCTCTCCGGAGCCGCCGTGGTCGCCCTGGCCATCATCGCCACGCTCGCCCTCGCATACGTCGGCGCACGGCAGCCCGGCCAGGAGCCCCCCATCACAGCCGACGCCACGGCCACCATCACGGCGCCGCAAGAGACCCCGACGCCGAACCAGTGAGGACCAACATCAAGGCTGGGTCAACGCTGTGACAGATTGGGGCGGGCTCCCTCCCTCGGCTGGTCCGACGAACGCCTACAAAAGGTTTCGAAAGGCCTGAACGCCATGCGCTTCATCTCCAAGGCATCGTTGGGCGGTGTGACCGAACATCTCTTCACCCTCGACGAGATCCCTGGCGTGCTGTGGACGCCGGAAGACGCCCGCGGCACTCGCCCCCTGATCCTGATGGGACACGGCGGCGGGCAACACAAGAAGGCCCCTGGCATCCTGGCCCGTGCGCATCGCTTCGCCGCCGAGGGCGGATTCGCGGTCGCCGCGATCGATGTCCCCAACCACGGCGAACGGCCGACGGACGAGGAGTTCGACCGCATCGCGAACGAGTACCGGGCGCGGATGGCCGCCGGAGAGGACACGGCCGCACAGGACATAGCCATGTACACGCTCATAGTCGGGCAGGCTGTCGCGGAATGGCAGGCGGTCTTGACCGCCCTCCATCAACTCGACCATATCGGCGGCGGACCGGTGGGCTACTGGGGCATGTCACTGGGCTGCGCGTTCGGTATCCCGTTCGTAGCCGCAGAACCTCGAGTCCGCGCCGCGGTGCTGGGCCTGCAAGGGGCGCCCGTGCTGGCCGGGACCGCCGCGCAGATCACCGTGCCAGTGCAATTTCTGCTCCAGTGGGACGATCAGCTGATGCCCCGCGCGCAGAGCCTGGCGCTGTTCGATGCCCTCGCTTCAGCCGAGAAGACACTGCACGCCAATCCCGGCCAGCACGGAGACCTGCCGCCGTCCGAGACGGACGACTCACTGCGGTTCTTCGCCCGACATCTGGGCTGATACGTCCGCAGCCCACGCCACCGACGAGCGCCTACGCTGGATCGCCACTACGGCGAACCTGTCCTGACCCAGCGATGGGAGGCCTGCGGGTGGAGTCCGTATGCGGCCAGCCACTCAGGCAGGTTGGCTACGGGCGGGGGACGGCATCATCCGTCGCCGAGACGCCAGAAACCCGTGTTCCGACAGCGCCACCAGTAAAGGACAGTGCGATCGCTGGGCCACGTTGCCAGCTCAATCCCTCTGGGCTCGAAGCGGTCACGCTCGGGATCGATGGGGCGCCAGCTCGGGTCCATCGGTTCGTCGTCCTCGGGCGGACGGACGTGCTCCACGGACCGCTCCTCGCAAGCTCCGAAAGCCTGGTAGTTCTCTTGTGCCTCGATCAGCGAAGGCCGATTCGCTCCGCCCGAGTAGTCCGGCCAGCGAAGCTGGACAGCGTCGTCCTCCCAGAAACACACTGGACAAATCTCATACGAGCCCGGCGGCTCGTCCATGGTCAGACAGCCGCAACACACGCAGGGGTACTTCAGGATCACGCCCGACATCCTGTCCGACCCCACCGCGAAGGCCAATTGGTTTGGGTGCGGCTCTTCTGCAGTGAGCTGGTGATGCCGTGCGCCGTTGCCGTTCGTGGTCGGACGGCGGATCGTCGTGTCCCAGGACGTGGTCTTGGAGGCGGCGATGGTGTCATGGCTGGAGGCACTCGATCGGCGGGAGGTTGCCGCGCGGGAGGAGATCGCCGAACTGCGGGACCAGATTGAGGAGTTGACCAGGCGTCTCGCTGAGCGGGAAGAGGTGTTGTCCCGGCTGCAGATCACCCAGGAGACCATGACCAAGATCTTGTCCGGCGAGGAGACGGTCTCGGTTGCCGGGCCTGAGGCGGACGCCGACGAGGCTGGGATGGAGGAGCACCGGTTGCCGGCGGGATCGCGGGTGCGGCTGGTGCCGCAGTGGACACCCGAGCTGGCCATGGGGGTACTGCCGGGTGGTACCGGGACATCGTCGAGGTCATCCAGGACGCGGTGCATCCGATGCAGGCGCATCACCTTTGTGCCGCGCTGGGTTTGTCGACGGACAAGAGCAAGGCGGAAGGCTTTCGGTCGAAGCTGAAACGGCTGGTCGAGCGGGGCTGGCTGGCGGAGGAGGAACCGGGGCCGTTCACGCCGCGTGAGGGTCTGGCGGCGGGCGGGGATGCGCCGGAGCAGGCGGGGTCTTCCGCCGTGCGCCGCCGCGCCGGTGAGGGGTCGGGCTCTCGTGCCTAGCGTCGAAGGCGCATCGCCCCCGGATACAACGGTCCACGGTGGACCGTGAAGGCGGACACCATCACCACGGGCTCCGCACACCACGTTGCCGACACAGTCGACGAACCATCCGGCCAACGCCGAGATCGCCGAGCGTCTCGTCCTGACCGAGTCCACCGTCAAGAAGCACGTGGGTCGCGTACTCGCCAAGATCGGCGCCCACGACCGCATCCAGGCCGTGCTCACGGCGTACGACACCGGGCTGGTCAGAGCCAAGTCGTAGCCGGCCGAGGCCTGCTGAGAGCCATCAGCCGGGTACCGAAGCGGCCATCCATGGCTGTCGGGGGGCAGAACCAGTGGGCTGGCTCTGCCCCCCGTCGGCCGACACGCAGGGTCTCAGGAGACGGTCCGCGGGTCTTCCGCTGCGGCGGCGGTCCCGTTCAGCAGCAGGGAGCGATCTGTGGCGCTCTCGTCATGAGCGACGGGTGCGGCGCGTCGCGAACACGGCGGCGGCTCCGACGGCGATCACCAGGGCCGCACCGCCCACGATGGGGCCGACCGGTGTGCTGGAGCCGGTCTCCGCCAGGGGCGGCGTGCTGTCACTGGGCGTCGGCTTCGGGGTGGTGGGCGGCGTCGACTCCAGCGGGGGAACGTCCGGGGTCGTGGGCGGCTTCGTCGGGGGCTTGTGGGTGGTCGGCGGGGTCGACTCCCCCGTGGGGGGCGGGTTGTCCGCGGGCGTCGTGGGGGTGGCGGGAGTGCTCGCCGTCGGCTCCGACGGGGTCGGGGTGGGCGACTCCGGCGTCTTCGGGGTGCACGGCTTCTCGCCGCCGTTCCACGCCGCTATCAGGTGGTACGGCGTGACGACGCCGTCGGGCTCGTACGGCGCGGGGCCGTGCCCCTCACCCGTGCCGCCGTCGTACGTGACGTCGTCGCCGTAAAGATCGATCTGGCCATAGCAGTCGGGGGTCTTCACGCTCAGCTTCTGCCAGGTCCGCCCGGAGTCGTCCTTGCCCGCGACATCGGCGGAGGTGAGGTAGACCGTGGCCTTGTCGGCCAGCGTCTGGCGGCCGGAGGAGTACCAGTCCGGCCCCTCGGTGGTGTATTCGGCGAGGGACACGGGGTACTTACAGCCGTCCCCGACCGTCTGGCCGGCAGCGAGTCGGACCTCGACCGTTCCGGGGGCGGTCTTCCAGAGGTAGAGCCCGCCCTGCGAGGTCCAGTCGGCGCCGACGACGTTCCCGTCGGCACCGACGATGCGGTACTGCACGGTGGCGGACTGGCATCCCTCTGATTCCGTGGCGCTTGCCACGCCGGCTCCGAGCACCGGCAGCGCCACGGTGGCGGTGAAAGCGGTTACGGCGAGTGCGGGCAGAGTTCTGAGACGGTGCAAGCGCGACAAGGTGAGCCCTTACTGACATGAGGGTGTGGGAGGTGGCACAGTGCGAACGGCAGGCGCATGCCGGGAATCCCTGGCCGTATGCGCGAACAGACCGGTCGCCTCACTTCGCCCGCGTCAGCCGCGACGAAGTGAGCGGAACGTACTCGATCTCCGGAACTCCCGTCAATCTTTCGTGGGTTCACCTCATTTCACTCTGGTCCTCAAGTACAACAAGAGGCCCTGTCTCTGCCACTCACACTGGGACGATCTGCCGCTCCTGATTGCTGCCGGTGTTTGGGTGGCGTTGACAGCGGTGGTAGCCGCTCGTGGCGGGGACCAGCCTCCGCCACTGGTGTGCTCCGGTGGTGTCCGTCGACTGGTCGAGTGCCTGGCCGGGGATCCGTCGCCGTTGGGCAGGAACCGCCAATGCTGGTTGGTGCCGGTGTTCCACAGCCAGATGATGGCGGGGGCGCCGTCGGCCGTCGAGCCGTCCTTGATGTCGAGCAGGATGCCCCGGTCGCGGCGGTCAGGAGCCGTCTTCGGTCGGGGGCAGGTCGTGAATCCCCATGGCGCTGATCCTTTGTGGGTCGAGGGAGGGATGGAAGCGATGGAGGTGGTGCGGGCGTGGTGCGGGGCCGCCCGTGTGGCCCGGCACCACGGCCCGTCCACTCAGAGGGCGACGAGCTGCCAGTCCTGGTTGGAGCCGTCGGTGGTTGGCCACTGGATCACGTAGGCGGCGTCGAGGGTCGAGGCGTCCTTGACGTCGGCGCACCAGCCGGTGCGGACGTTGACGAGCCGGTAGTAGCCGCTGGTCTTGGAGGGGACCAGGTTCCACCACTGGTTGTCGCCGCCGTCGTCGGTCGACTGGTCGAGGACCGCGCCCTGGGTGGAGCCGTCGGGACTTTCGAGGACCTTGCCGCTCTTGACGCTGACCAGCCGGTAGGAGCCGTCCGCGTTCGGCAGCAGTTTCCACTGCTGGTTGGTGCTGCTGGTGCCGCCCCAGGGGTACTGGATGATGTTGGCGCCGTCGCCGGTCGAGGCGTCCTTGACGTCCATCACCTTGCCGCTGTTGCGGTTGACCAGCTTGAAGATGCCCAGGTCCGCGGCGAAGGGACGGTCGTAGACCTCCAGGTTGCGGAGGGAGGCCCACACGCCGGTCGGCAGCCCGGTGACGGTGACGCGCACGTAGCGTGCCTGCGCCCGGAACTGGGCGACCTGGACCTGGCTGGTGCTGGTCGTGGTGGTGCGGTCGGCGAGGAGGGTCCAGGTGGTGTTGTCGGCCGAACCCTCGATCTTGTACTGGTAGTTGGTGTTGTCCAGCTCCCAGGCGATGCGGGTGCCGGTGAGGGAGCGGGTGGAGCCGAGGTCGACCTTCAGCCAGTGACCGGTGCTGCCGTTGTTCGCGCACCAGCGGGTGGAGGTGGACCCGTCGACGGCCTTGGCCGCTGTGTTGCCCTTGGAGGTCTCCTCGCTGTCGGCGGTGGCGGTCTTGCCGACGGCGATGTCGGCCGGCTGCACGGACCGGTCCAAGGTGACGCCTACGACACTGTCCTGGGGGTGGGTGGTGCGGTCGATGCCTGTGATGGTGACCCGGCCGTCGCCGGCGACCGAGTACGACAGGTTGGCGCCGGAACGTACGTCGAAGACGCGGGTGACCTGGGCGTCGCCGATCGGCGGAGTGGTGAAGGAGGTGCCGCTGTAGCCGGGCAGGAGGTGGATGTAGAAGGTGCTGTCCTTGTAGGTGAAGCCGTACTGGCCGTCGACCGGGTTCCACGGGCCACCGCGGGTTCCGTAGACGGACTGGCCGCAGGCGGTCATGAACGTGCCGATCTGGCGCAGCAGGTTCGCCTGGCCGGAGGAGACGGTGCCGTGCCGGTCAGGGCCGACGTTGACCATCGCGGTCATGTTGCGCACCCAGCAGTTGACCAGGATGTTCATCGCGGTGCCGTAACTCATCACCTTGTTGTCGGAGTTGTAGCCCCAGGAGCTGCCGACGGTGAAGACCTTCTCGACCAGGTTGCCGGTGCGTATCGCCCCGGTGGGTACCCCGGAGCCCTCGTCGTTGATGTAGTCGCCCATCCAGCCGGACCGCAGGTTCGCGACGATGTCGGGCTGGTGCTTGCGGACCATGCCCATCAGCCCCAGAGGCTTGCCACTGGTGTCGGTCTCGCCGTAGGCGGCGTCCACCGGCCACTGGTTGGCGGTGTCGCGGTACTGGCCGGGCTCCCAGAAGAACGCCGCGTCGGCGTCACTGCCCTTCTCCGCCAGCCAGCCGCCGTCCCACCACAGGTCGTCGATGACGCCGTACTGGGTGACCAGCTCCTTGACCGACTCGTACACCTCGGTCTTCATGATCCGCGCGTTCTCCTTGTGCGCGGGGTCGGTGGTGTAGTTCCAGGGGTTGGCCGCGCAGTTGGTGCCGGTGACGTCGTAGTAGCCGGGATAGCGCCAGTTGATCGGTGAGTAGTACAGGCCCACCTTCAGTCCGGCCGCCCGCACCGCCGCCACGTAGTCCTTGACGAAGTCACGGTTCAGCGGGGCCTGCCCGGAGCTCCAGGCGTTGGGGTGGTTCAGCGGCCACAGGGCGAAACCGTCGTGGTGACGGGTCGTCAGTGTCACGTACTTCGCGCCGAAGTCCTTGGCCAGCTGGGCCCACGCGGTGGGGTCGTAGGCGTCCGCGGTGAACTGCTCACTGGTGGCGTCGGTGACATATTTGCGGTAGTCGGAAGGGGTGATGGGGGCGTTGTGCATCCACCACTCACCCTTGGCCGGGCCCGAGTACACACCCCAGTGGATGAACATGCCCAGCTTGGCGTCCTGCAGCCACTGGATCTTGGAGTCGGGCTGCTGCTCGAGGCCCATGTCGGTCTTGGGGATGCGCAGGGGCGGGAGCGGCAGGGGATCGGCCGTGGCGGCGTACGCGGGCGTCGCCACCGCGACGGACCCGACCGCGGCGGCCGCCGTCATGGCCGCCATGCCGGCGAGCACCGATCTGCGTGAGATGGATTCCGGCACCGTGATTCCTCCTGTTTGGTTGTCAAAACGAGTGCGGGTTGGACGACCTTGACCAGGCAGCAGCGTGGGTCGGCAGGTGGGGTCCGCGAGCCCTTGAGCGTCCCGGTATCCGTCCCGATCCGCCCACATACATTGGATGGATTAACGACCAGACGCACCACTACTGTCTAGTGGCGTGACGCAGTTTCCCGCAAAAACCTTGGCGCCCAGCTCGACCGCCCTACTAGACATGGGATGTATTCCAACAGGCTGCCCATGTGGAGGTTCGAGCCGGATCGGCCCGAAACGTTGACGAGGCCCCCGCCGAGCCCTACCGTGCTTCAGCAGAAACGCACAGCTTCTGACATTTATCCAAGTCTCCGGGTGGACGAGCCGCCACCTCCGAGGAGCCGAACCCGGCGCCGGCCCCGCCTTCTCGCCGGCATTCGACGAAGGAATCCCCATGCTCCGTCGTGCTTGCTTGCTGCTGTCCGCCGTACTCGTGTGCGCGTCCGGGCTGCTGGCCACCGGCGCGGCCGCGCAGGCCGCTTCCATCACCGTGACCAACGCGACCCAGTTCACCGACACCGCCGGAGCCGTGGTCCACGCCCACGGCGGTGGCGTCATCAAGGTCGGCTCGTACTACTACTGGTTCGGCGAGAACCGCAACTCGGACAACTCCTTCAAGTACGTGTCGGTCTACCGGTCGACGGACCTGAAGACCTGGGAGTTCCGCAACAACGTCCTCACGCGGAGCAGCGCCGCCGAGCTGGCCTCCGCGAACATCGAGCGGCCCAAGGTCATCTACAACAGCGCCACCGGCAAGTACGTCATGTGGATGCACAAGGAATTGGCCACCGACTACACCCAGGCCCGCGTCGCCGTCGCGGTCTCGGACACGATCGACGGCAACTACACCTACCTGGGCAGCTTCCGTCCACTCGGCATCACCTCACGGGACATGACCCTGTACAAGGACGACGACGGCACGGCCTACCTGGTCTCCTCCGCCAACGAGAACGCCGACCTCGACATCTTCAGGCTCACCGACGACTACACCGGGGTCACCAGCGTGGTCGCCAACCCGTGGCCCGGCACCTACCGCGAGGCACCGGCACTGTTCAAGCGGGGCGGCGTCTACTTCATACTCACCTCCGCCAACAGCGGCTGGAAGCCCAACCAGCAGAGGTACGCCACCGCCACCAGCCTCGCCGGCCCCTGGACCGCCATGACGGACGTAGGCAACGACACCGCCTACGGCTCCCAGACCGCCTACGTCCTCCCCATCCAGGGCACCTCAGGCACCTCCTACCTGTTCATGGGCGACCGCTGGGGCAACTCGACGGGCGGCACGGTCAACGACTCGCAGTACGTCTGGCTGCCGCTGGCCTTCCCCACCAGGACGACCATGGACCTGCCGTGGTACCCGCAGATCGCCATCGACACGGCGGCCGGAACGGTCACCGGCGTTGGCGGCGGCCCCTACTACAACCTCGTCGCCCGGCAGAGCGGCAGGTGCGTCGACGTCGCGGACAACTCCGCCGCTGACAGCGCCATCGTCGTGCAGTACGACTGCAACGGCGGCCTCAACCAGCAGTGGCGGCTCAGCGACGCAGGCGGCGGCTACGTCCAGGTCATCGCCGAACACAGCGGCAAGTGCCTGGACGTCGCCAACGCCTCCACCGCGGACGGCGCCTACGTCAACCAGTACCACTGCACCACCGGCACCAACCAGCAGTGGCTCTTCCAGGATCAGGGCAACGGCTACTACCACCTCGTCGCCCGGCACAGCGGCAAATGCCTGGACGTGAAGGACGCCTCCACCGCCAACGGCGCCCGCCTCATCCAATGGCCCTGCGGCACCGGCACCAACCAGCACTTCCAGAAGCGCGGCGCCTGACCACCAGTGCTTACTCCGGAACGCGCGAATCGCCGGGGCCACGGCCTGAAGTGGCCGGGACCCCGGCGGGGTCACCGCGTCAGCGGATCACGACAGCGGCGGGTAGGCGTTCTGCATCAGCTGCTGGAACTGGGCCGAGAACCAGTGTCCGGCGAGCGGTGCGTTGGGCAGGGCGCCCGTGGGGTTGTTGCCGTTGCGGGCGTTGCCACCGTACGTCGGGTCGCACATCCGGTCGAAGCCCTTGCCCTCGTCGTTGGGGACGGCGGAGCTGGCCCCGTCCGACTCACCCGGCGGCTTGACCCAGACGTAGGCGTCGATCCCGGCGGCGGGAGCCGCGGTGGGCCGCTGGCCGAGGCCTGCGCCGCTCTGGTTGCACCAGTTGCCGGCGTGGATGCGCCGGTCGATGCGGCCGCCGTTGACGTAGTCGTCGACGGAGGTCTGCGGGCCGGGGCCGGTGGGACGGGCGGAGCCGCCCCAGCCGTTGCGGGAGGTGTCGATCAGCATGCCGATGCCGGAGTTGAAACCGGCCGCGACGAGCTTGTCGCGCATCGCCTGGGCGAAGGACTGCTCGTCCACGTACTGGTTCCAGTCCACCCACTTCGACTGCCGCACCGTCTGACCGTTCACCGTGTCGGTGACCTTGAAGTTCGGCTCCTTGACCGGGCTGTAGTTGGCGGTGTTGACGATGAATCCGGCGACGTCGTTGACGCTCGCGCCGTTGCTGGTGGCGACCTTGGCGAACTCCTGGACGGCGGGGCCGAGGTTGGAGTCCCAGCCGAGCCAGCCGTGGTGACCGGCGTCGATGTAGTTGTAGACGTTGGGGATGGCGCCGAGCTTGTCCAGAGCGTAGGAGACGCCCTTCTCGTAGTTGCCGGTGCTCTTCATGGTCACGCAGGCGTCGGTGGTGGTGTTGGTACCGCCGGCGTTGGTGACCAGGTTGGGCAGCGAGTCGGGCTCGATGACCGCGGCGATCCGCAGCCCCGCGTACTTCGAGTCGGAGAGGATCGACGCGATGGGGTCGATGTACTGGGACTTGTACTTGTCGAGGTCGTTCGGGCCGAGTTCGCCGTTGGAGGCGAGGGCGGCGCAGTCACGGCCGGGCAGATCGTAGATGACCAGCTGGACGACCAGGTCGCCGGAGCCCTTCTGCTTCAGCGCCTCGTCGAGGTGGGCGCGCAGGCTCATGCCGCCGCCCACGCCGTTGATGGCGGCGATCCTGTCGAGCCAGACGGCGGTGGGCTGGTCGGCGACCCGGCTGCCGCCCGGTTCGGCGGCGGCCTTCGCGGACCACTCGGGGTTCACGTAGACCTTGGCGCCGGTGTAGGGGTTGTCGACGCGGTTACCGGTGTCTCCACCACCACCGCCGCCTCCAGTGCCTCCGCCGGTGCCGCCTCCGCTACCTCCGTCCGTGCCGCCCCCGCTGTCGGCGTTGCAGGTGACGCCGTCGAGCGTGAACGTGGCGGGCACGCTGTTGGTGCCGCTGTAGGACCCGTTGAAGCCGAAGCTGACCGAGCCGCCACTCGCAAGGGTGCCGTTGTAGCTCTCGTTGGCGGCGGTGACGTCGGCACCGTTCTGGCTGATCTTCGCGTTCCAGCCGTTGGTGACCTTCTGGTTTCCGGCGTACGACCACTTCAGCGACCAACCCGACTTGGCGGCGGCATTGTTGGTGATGGTCACGGCGGCGGTGAAACCGGTGTCCCACTGGCTCTGGATCTTGTAGTCGACGGTGCAGGGGATGGCCGAGGTGGCAGCGCCGGCCTGGCCGACGACGAGGCCCGTCCCCGACAATCCGGCGACCAGCGCCAGGGCTGCGAGCAGCGATGTCCTGGTGTGACTCATGAGTGCGGGTTTCCTTCTTCCTGTGGGGAGTTACGGATGGAGGGCGCGCAGGTGATCACGCAACCCGACGCCGTACGCGGTGGGTGTGCCGTCGTAGGCGGAGATCAGTGAGGGCCCGGAGGAGCAGTCCCAGGTGTTCCAGGTCCAGCCGAGGTAGGACAGGTTGTGGTCGTCGAACCACTTCATGAGGCGAAGGACGGCATGGGCTTCTGACAGCCCGCGTGCATGTCCGAGCAGCCGGCCGAGTTACCGGTGTGACCGGACGTCCAGTGCAGGTCGAGGATCGGAGTCAGGCCGTGCGCCTCTGCGCGAGCAACCACGTCCTTGACGGCGTTGATGTAGTTGGCGCCGCCGTCCTCGGGCTTGATGGTGGAAAGTCCCAGCCAGCATTCCTCGTTGAGCGGGATGCGGATCGCGTCCGCCTTCCAGTCGGCGATCGCATTGATCGCCGCGTCACCCATTGGCCCGTCCCACATGCCGCGGCCCTGTATGCACATGAACTCGCCGCCGGAGCGGTTCACGCCGAGCAGCCGACGCGTTGTGCCGTCGGCGCCCACGAGCTTGCTGCCCAACACGTGCAGCGCGGGCGCGGTGCCGGCGGCATTGCTGCCCGACCAGGAGCCGACGAAGCCTGCACTGACACTCACCCCGGAGTCGAGGGAGCCGTTCCAGCTCTCGTTGCCGGCGGTCACGGTCGTGCCGGACTTGGACCACTTGGCGTTCCAGCCCTGGGTGACCTTCTGACCGCCTGCGAAGTTGAAGGTGAGCACCCAACTGCTCAGCGCAGCCGGGCCATTGGTGCTCTTCACGGCGCACTGGAAGCCGTTGTCCCACTGGCTGGCGACCGAGTACTCCACCAAGCAGGCGGGCTGTGCTCCCTGCGCCGTCACCACCGGAAGCGTCATGGCCCCGACAAGGGCGAACGCGCCGGCGACGGCTAAAAGTAATGAACGCGGGGGGTGTCGCATGAGCGACTCCTTGCAGCTTGGCGCGCTGTTACGGACGCGTCGACTGAATGGAACCGCTCCCACTGGTGCGGACGAAGGTAACGCCAACAGCCCGGGTTTCATAGGGTCCTGCGAAATATTTCGGTCCGACGTGCCGCTTTGAACTTTCAACTCCTCAACGGCTTGACCGAGCCCCCATCCGTCTCCACCATGGGAGCGCTCCCACTGGTTTCAAGTCTTGACCTCTCCCCACGAGCCGCGTGATCAAGGAGGAACCAGCACATGGATCCCGGACGTAAACGCAGAGCCGTACGGCGCATGTGGACCGCCGTGGCGGCGGCGTTCGCCCTGCCCCTGTCGATGCTTGCCACCAGCGCAACTCCCGCGCAGGCAGCGGCCGTTCAGTGCAGCGTCGACTACAAGACCAACGACTGGGGCTCCGGCTTCACCGCCGACCTGACCATCACCAACCGCGGTACCGCCGCGATCGACGGCTGGACCCTGACGTACAGCTACTCGGGCAACCAGAAGCTGAGCAACGGCTGGAACGGCACCTGGTCGCAGTCCGGCCAGTCGATCACCGTGAAGGACGCCGGCTACAACGGCACGATCGCCGCGGGCGCCGCCGTTTCCACGGGAGCGCAGTTCAGCTACAGCGGCACCAACACCGCTCCCACCGGTTTCGCGATCAACGGCACCACCTGCGCGGGTGCCCACCAACCGCCGGTCACCGTGCTGACCAGCCCCGCCGCGGGCGCGGTCTACACCCAGGGTGACCCGGTCCCGCTCGCGGCGACCGCGGCGGCGGCCGACAACGCGACGATCAGCAAGGTCGAGTTCTACGACGACACCAAGCTGCTGGGCACGGACACCACGGCGCCGTACTCACTCTCAGCCTCCAGCTTGACCGTGGGCAGTCATTCCCTGGTGGCGAAGGCGTACGACAGCCTGGGCGCGTCCGCGGAGTCCACGCCGGTCGGCATCACGGTCGCCTCGGGTCCCGCCGTGGTGGCCTCGACGACCCAGCTGGCCGTGCAACAGGGCAAGACGGGTACGTACGAGGTGAAGCTGTCGACCCAGCCGTCCTCGAACGTCACCGTCAACACGGCACGGGTGAGCGGTAATTCGGGGCTGTCGGTTACCGGCGGCGCCTCGCTCACCATCACCCCTTCGAACTGGAACACTCCGCAGAAGGTGACCATCACCGCCGACAGCTCCGGCACCGGCGCGGCGACCTTCGAGTCGACGGCCGCCGGGTTGTCCAAGGCGACGGTCACCGTGACGCAGATCGGCGGTACGAAGGCGTACGACGCCCGCTTCCTGGACCTGTACGGCAAGATCACCAACCCGGCGAACGGCTACTTCTCCCCCGAGGGCGTTCCCTACCACTCGGTCGAGACGCTGATCGTCGAGGCGCCGGACCACGGCCACGAGACCACCTCGGAGGCCTACAGCTACCTGCTGTGGCTGCAGGCGATGTACGGCAAGGTCACCGGTGACTGGTCCAAGTTCAACGGCGCGTGGGCACTCATGGAGAAGTACATGATCCCCACCCACGCCGACCAGCCGACCAACTCGTTCTACAACGCCTCCAAGCCCGCCACCTACGCGCCGGAGGCGGACACGCCGAACGAGTATCCGACGAAGCTGGACCAGTCCGTGCCGGTGGGTTCGGACCCGCTTGCCGGTGAACTGAAGTCGACGTACAACACCGACGACGTCTACGGCATGCACTGGCTGGAGGACGTCGACAACGTCTACGGCTACGGCAACACGCCGGGCGGGACCTGCGAGGGCGGTCCGACGGCGAAGGGCCCGTCGTACATCAACACCTTCCAGCGCGGGCCGCAGGAGTCGGTGTGGGAGACGGTGCCGCAGCCGACCTGCGACGCCTTCAAGTACGGCGGCACGAACGGGTATCTGGACCTGTTCACCGGCGACTCGTCCTATGCCAAGCAGTGGAAGTTCACCGACGCCCCGGACGCCGACGCGCGCGCGGTGCAGGCCGCGTACTGGGCCGACGTGTGGGCCAAGCAGCAGGGCAAGGGCGCGGACGTCTCCGCGACCGTCGGCAAGGCCGCGAAGATGGGCGACTACCTGCGCTACGCCATGTACGACAAGTACTTCAAGAAGATCGGCAACTGCGTCGGTCCGTCCACCTGCCCGGCCGGCACCGGCAGGGACGCCTCGCACTACTTGCTGTCCTGGTACTACGCCTGGGGCGGCTCGAACGACACGAGCGGCGGCTGGGCCTGGCGCATCGGCTCCAGCTACGCTCACAGCGGCTACCAGAACCCACTGGCCGCCTATGCGCTCGGCTCCTACACCGACCTGAAGCCGAAGTCGGCGACCGGGGCCGCGGACTGGAACAAGTCGCTGGACCGGCAACTGGAGTTCTACCGGTGGCTCCAGTCGTCCGAGGGCGCCATCGCGGGCGGCGCAACCAACAGCTGGGCGGGCCGCTACGCCACCCCGCCGGCCGGGACGTCGACCTTCTACGGCATGTACTACGACGAGCAGCCCGTCTACCACGACCCGCCGTCCAACCAGTGGTTCGGCTTCCAGGCGTGGTCGATGGAGCGGGTCGCCGAGCTCTACCAGCAGACGGGGAACGCACAGGCCAAGGCGGTCCTCGACAAGTGGGTGAAGTGGGCGCTGTCCAAGACCACGATCAACCCGGACGGCACGTACCAGATCCCGTCGACCCTCCACTGGTCCGGTCAGCCGGACACGTGGAACGCCGCGAACCCCGGCTCCAACAGCGGGCTGCACGTCACCGTCGCCGATTACACGAACGACGTCGGTGTGGCCGCCGCGTACGCCAAGGTCCTGACGTACTACGGCGCCAAGTCCGGTGACACGACAGCCAAGTCGACGGCGAAGGCGCTGCTGGACGGCATGTGGAACAACTACCAGGACAGCCTGGGCATCGCCGTCCCCGAGACCCGCACCGACTACAGCCGGTTCAACGACAGCGTGTACGTGCCGAGCGGCTGGAGCGGCAAGATGCCGAACGGCGACGCGATCAACTCCTCGTCCACGTTCGCATCGCTGCGGTCCTTCTACAAGAACGACCCCGCCTGGTCGAAGATCCAGGCCTACCTCGCGGGCGGAGCCGCGCCCGTGTTCACCTACCACCGGTTCTGGGCCCAGGCGGACATCGCCCTGGCCATGGGCTCGTACGCGGAGCTCCTTGAATGACCCCCCGCTGAAGCCCGCGTGCGCGACCCCGTCCCAGGATGACGAGGTCACCTGGCCGGGCGGTCCTCGGCCCCCCCAGGACCGCCCGGCCCCTTGTCAGAAACATGATCATCTATCCGCTCCTGCGAGCGCATCGATTGGGAGCGCTCCCAAATTCGTTTGGGGCGCTCCGGTTACTCCCCTCACACCCGCGCGGAGGAATCCCCATGCAACTCTCGAAACACCACGGCAGGGCGGGAGCCCTTCTGGGGGCACTGCTCGCATCACTGCTGGCGCTGACGGCGCTCCTCTCCGCCGCTCCGCCGTCGCACGCCGACACGACCATCTGTGAGCAGTTCGGTTCGACCACGATTCAGGGCCGCTACGTCGTCCAGAACAACCGCTGGGGCACCAACGCCACCCAGTGCATCACCGTCACGGATTCCGGCTTCAGGATCGCCCAGGCCGACGGCTCGGTGCCGACCAACGGTGCTCCGAAGTCGTACCCGTCCGTGTTCAACGGCTGTCATTACACCAACTGCTCGCCGGGCACCAACCTCCCGGCCAGGCTCAGCTCCATCTCGAGCGCGCCCACGAGCATCTCCTACAGCTATGTGAGCGGTGCGGCCTATGACGCCTCCTACGACATCTGGCTGGATCCGACTCCGCGCACCGATGGTGTGAACCGCACCGAGATCATGGTCTGGTTCAACCGTGTGGGTGGCGTGCAGCCGGTCGGCTCGCCGATCGGCACCACCAGTGTGGCCGGACGTTCGTGGGAGGTGTGGTCCGGCAACAACGGCACGAACGACGTCCTGTCGTTCGTCGCCCCCTCGGCGATCGGCAGCGGCAGCTTCGATGTCATGGACTTCGCCCGGCAGGCCATCTCCCGCGGACTGGCGCAGGACAACTGGTACCTGACGAGCGTTCAGGCCGGCTTCGAGCCATGGCAGAACGGCGCTGGACTGGCGGTGACGTCTTTCTCCTCGACCGTGAACCTCGGTGGCGGCTCCGGCGGTTCGGGCGGGGGCACGGGTGGTTCTTCCGCCTGCAAGGTGGCCTACGGCACGAACGTGTGGCAGGGCGGCTTCACCGCCGACGTCACCGTGGCCAACTCGGGTTCGTCCGCGGTCGACAACTGGAAGCTCGCGTTCACGCTCCCCACGGGACAGCGGATCACGAGCTCGTGGAGCGCCAACGTCTCTCCCTCGTCGGGAGCGGTGACGGCGAGCGGCATGTCGTACAACGCGTCGATCGCGGCGGGCGGCCAGGTCTCCTTCGGGTTCCAGGGCACCTACGACGGCAGCTTCGCCAAACCGGCCGCCTTCAGCCTCAACGGCACGCCCTGCACGACCGGATGAGGACTCCTGCCACGTTGCTACCAACTTCACGCGGCTGACGCGAGCCCCTGCCGTCGCGCGCCGCACGGAGCTCCACCCGGCAGCCCCCGGCCCGCCCGCCTGACATTCCGGTGTCCAGGCGGACGGGCCCTCCGTGCTGCCGCAGAACACCCGCATGGACGCTGATGAGCGTGGGCCAAATCCACGCGATCATGTGCCGTAGTCGTATGCCCCGCCTCCCGGGCCGTAAGATCGGTGATCTCGTCGGGGAGGTGGTCATGGGCAAGCGACGCCCTGGGGCGCCGACGCTGGAAGAGGTGGCCGCCCACGCCGGGGTGGGGCGGGGCACAGTCTCCCGGGTCATCAACAACGCGGCCGGTGTCAGGGATTCGACGCGCCGGGCCGTGCAGCGAGCCATCGACGAACTCGGGTACGTGCCCAATCTCGCGGCCCGGACCCTGGCCGGGCGGCGAGCCGATGCCGTCACTCTCGTTCTGGCAGAGCCCGACTGGAAAATGTTCGCGGAGCCGTTCTTCTCGGAGATCGTCCGCTCCCTCGGGGACGCACTGGCGGACACCGGGATGCAGTTGATGCTGACCCTGGTCCGCTCGGACGACGAGCGGCAGCGCTTCCTGGAGTACGCGCGCGGCGGCCGGGTCGACGGAGTGCTGCTGATGTCCGTGCATGCGGGCGATCGGCTGCCGGACATGCTCGCCGAGGCCCGGGTGCCGACCGTGATGCTGGGGCGCCGATCGGGCGACGAGAACGTCAGTTATGTGGACGCGGACAACGTCGGCGGCGCCCGTAGCGCCGTCTCCCACCTCCTGGCACGGGGCCGCACGTCGATCGCCACCATCACGGGGCCAGGTGACATGTACGTCACGCAGTGCCGCCTGCGCGGCTACGAGGACGCCCTGGCGTCGGCCGGCCTGAAGAGCGCGCCGTCCTGGATCGCTGAAAGCGACTTCACGGAGGAGAGCGGACGCCGCGCGATGGCCGAACTCCTCGCGCGTCACCCGGAGATCGACGGCGTCCTCGCCGCGTCGGACACCACGGCGGCCGGCGCCCTCCAAGCGCTGCGTGCGGCAGGGCGGCGGGTGCCGCACGACGTCGCCGTGATCGGCTTCGACGACTATCCCCTGGCTCAGCGCACCGAGCCGCCGCTGACCACTGTTCGTCAGCCCTTGGAGGAGATGGGACGGGCCATGATCCGACTGCTCATGGAAGACATGGAGGAGCCGTCGGTGGCGTACCACCACGTCATCCTCCGTACGGAGTTGGTGGTCCGCGACTCGGCTTGACTCTCATCGAGGCTTGCGGGTGATCGGAGCCGGGGACAGCCGTAGCCACGTCGGCACGCGAAAGGATGGGCCGCCCTGCCTCGTCATCGTAGGGGGACTCGATGCGGTCGTGGGAGGGGGCATGTCCTTCGACTTCCGCATCTGCAACCGGTCCAGAACCAGGTCCAGCAGACGCCGCGGTGCCCGGTCGGCGACCAGACGGTCCCGGAACTCGCTCAGTACGGAATGATCGAACCCGGGTTGGATGACCGTGTTCGACGATCTCACCCTGACCTGGAGCGACTGCTCAGGCTCCGGGTGCGCCACGCCATATGACTGCAGCGGATCGACCACAAGATCGACACCGTCGGCAGAGGAAAGCCGTATAGGAACTGGGCCGGCGGCGACACCCGCCCGCCCCGGACTGGCTCGTCGAACTGGCCATCGGCGCCGGTCACCCTGCCGCTGCCCAGCTTCTACGCAGCGCCTTTCAGGAACTCGCCGGAGACGCTCTGTCCCCGTGGGATCCGCCGCCCGATGGGTCCTCACAGCCTGCTGGTGGTGAGGGAAGGCAGCCCGATGATTCGGGCATCCGGTGATCGGCAACGAATTCGTCAGATCGGCGTCTACTCACAAGCCGCGTAGTGGTCGCTCGGCGCGCCGGCGCCGAAGCAGTGGAGATCGATCAGGGGCTCACCGTTCGAGAGGAACAGGGCCTGCTGAGGGGCGTTGACGGTGACCGTGGATGACGAAAAGCCGTCTCCACCGCTGATGACTGTGTTCGTGTCGGCGGAGGCAACTCCTGCACTACCGCAAAGAGCGCTGAGGACGACTGCCGTGATAACCGCGAACTTTCTGGACAACTCGGTTCCCTCCTGAATTCACGCACATGCACACTTGGGCCCAGGCGTGGCCGTACAGATACAGGTACACATCCCGGGTCCGGACTCCTCCACCATCGCTGGCCTGCGGTGGGCGCGCACGAGGAACACCGCCAACGAGTGAACCCGGCAAACATCGTGCCGTTCGGGGAGCAGTCCTTCGACGTCGAGGCGGCTTCCGAGCGCTACCTCAACATGGGCGCCAAGGACCTGACGCTCGCGCAGGCCGCCCTGCCGCCAGCGGCCGCCGCGACACTTCCCGCAGCGTACGGCCGAGCTACACGACATCACCCAGGCACAGGCCGACGCCGTAAAGAAAACAGTGCCAGTACGTCGGCGAGGTCTTCCTCCAGAGCCCCGTCTTCGGCAAGACCGCACAGGAGGAGCGGGCCAAGCGCTGGAACACCCGCGGCCTGACCGTCACGACCCCCCTGGACCCCAAGGCCCAGGCGGGCCGTCCAGACGTCCATCACTCAGCACGTCTACACGTCCTCGGCGCGGCGTAGCGCACGCCGTGCGGTTCAGGGGCGGGGAGCGGGGGTCTCGGTGGCCGGCGGGCGGATGAGGTGGGTGATGAAGTGCTGCCAGGGGGCCGGGGTGAAGGTGAGGATCGCGCCGGGGGTGCGGAAGGAGTCCCGGATCATCACCTGTGTGTCGGTGAGCGCCATTTCCAGGCAGTTGATGTTTTCGCTGAAGCTGCTTTTGTGCCATGCCCGCGGCTTGAGCACCAGCGTGCCTCCTGTCGCATCACCCGCCGGGGGGCGGGCACGGGCAACTTGCTTGCAGCGCGCGCCTTTCACGGGCCCGGTAGGCCCTTCCCGCCGTCCCCCGCTTGCCTGAGAGCCATCACGTGCGGCACTGGCCACAGCACGTTACGCCAGGATAACAACGGCCGCAGGGAATGCGAATACGGTGGTTTCTGCCATGATCACGCGTGCTGGCGGGTGGGGGAAGGCGGGTTGTGGACCTGGCCGGTGGCGGGATGGATGAGGTTCCTGCGGCGGGTGAAGTTGACGAGTTATGGCGTGTGCCGGCTGCGGCGGGGCGGACGGGGACATCCAGCGCGGCTAGACTGGGCGGCCTGAGCCGGGGCTTATAAGGGGACGGTCCATGACGCGTTCGACGCTCACTCAACGGCCGCGTGCGCCGCGTGTGGTGTGGTCCCTGTATGCACTGGCGGCAGGGATCCTGGCGTACGGCGCCGGCTACGCCGCCACCCGCCTGTCCGGCACCGCAGCCTGGGGTGTGGCTGTGGCCGTGGTGGTCACGGTAGCAGCGGGCTGGTGGGGGGCTGCTGTGGTGCAGCGTCTGGGGCCGTCTCCTCGTCGGGTGCGGGCGGGCTCAGTGCGGCGGGACGAGAGCGGGTCGTTGGAGCGGGCGCGGCACTGAGCGAACGGCCGCGCAGCCAGGCCCGCAGCCGGGCGGTGACCATGGCGCCCACGCCGCAGCCGGCCACGCCGAGCCATCCGGCTGGGTGTGGGATGAGCACCTCGACGAAGACCAGACACACACCACCCAGCACGGCCGGCGGGATGGTGATCACCCACAGCAGATGCACGGTGCGCGTCCGGTCATTGAGGACGTGGTGAACGATCTCGTTGCACAGGCGGACCCAGGTGTCCACGCCGGCGGGTTCACGCCGTGCCATGGTCTCACCCCCTACTCGGCCCCGGCAGCGGCCGGTGAGCGCCCCGTTGTGTCCATCCCACACCCCAGACGTGGTCAGTCGTTAAGACCGCAGCCGTGCGGTGGCTGCGGGCGGCGCCGTTCCTCGAAGACGAGCATCCTGACGACGGGATGCCGGCCCCTAAACCCGGCATGCGGCGGGCGGGGGGTGCCGCATGCGGGCCGTGAGGCAGGGGTCATGACGGGGCATCACCCGGCCCGCCGTCGGCGCCCGTGCCAGGGTTGGTGTCGGTGCCCGTGTCGGCTTCAGGGATGTGAAGGTCGGCGCTGACGTCGCCGACGTGCTCGGCGACCTGGCGCAGCCGCAGGCTCATGTGGTCGGCCAGGGCCACGTCCTCCAGCTCCCAGAAGGCCTGCAGGAACCGGCCGGTCTCTTCGGGGTCGTTGCTGGCGTAGGTCTCCGCGCGCGGATTCTCCAGATACAGCGAGTCCGGCATGCCCTCCTCGGCGAACTCGAAATGCGTGAAGGGGCCCAGCAGGCCGCGGTGGGCGCCGATGCTGAAGGGCAGAATCTGCAGCTTGATACGCGGGTGGTCGGCCAGCTCCGCCAGTCGCAGCATCTGCGCTTTCATCACTCTCGGCCCGCCCACCCGGCGGCGGATGACGGACTCGTCCAGGATCATGAACAGCTGCGGGCCCTCGTCGCCCTCGAGAATGTCCTGCCGGGCCAGCCGGGCCTCGACCTTGCGGTCCAACTCCGCCGAGGTGCCCGCCTCCCACTGCGTGTCCGTGAGCATCGCCCGCATGTACTCCTCGGTCTGGAACAGACCCGGCACCACGTAGTAATGGAACCCGCGGATGACCGACGCGGACGACTCCAGCGCCAGAAACGACAAGAACTCCTTGCCGTAGATGTCGCGGTACTCGCTGAACGGCAGCTTCCTGCTGCCCCGGGCCAGCTGCAGCAGCTGATCCGACCTGCGGCGGTCCGACACCCCGTACTCGGCCAGCAACGCCTTCAGATCGTTGACGGTGACCGCGACCTCGCCGGCCTCGATCCTGATCAGCTTCGAGGGATGCCAGTCCATCTTCGCAGCCACTTCACGCTGCGTCAGATTCGCCCGCGTGCGGGCATTGCGCAATTCTGTCCGCAACCGAAGACGCTGAATGGCAGGACTTGGCGTGCTCACGATGCGCACCTCCCATCCCACACGATGCTATATGCAAGGTAGCAGATCGTCATATCGTCCCACCAGTCCTAGCGAATCGGCGGATCCCACCACGCAGCACCAGCCCACCTGCACCGTTCCGGGCGGGCAACCGCAACCAGCAAGGGTCCACCATGCAATCTCGCACAACACGCTGACACAGAAACCGTGCGAACACAGTGCGTGACACCGTATCGGATCACACACCCGAAAATCTCCCACACCGCATCCTCGCGGCCGCCGAAGCGCTCTTCCTCGGCCTGCTGTACCTCGCCGACGCCGAACTCGCCCGCGGGGACCGGCCCGGCGCCCGTACCGCCGTACGCTCCAGTGCCCTCGCCGAGGAACTGACCGACCGTGAGTTGTCGATACCTGCGTGCGCTGCAGGGGCCGGCGACCCGGCGGGAGATCGGGGCGGTGATGTTCCTGTCGATCAACACGGTCCAGGCGTACAACAAGAGCCTGTACCGCAGGCACGCCTCCCGGCACGACGCCTCGCCGACCGGGCGTCGGTACGCGCCCTGCTGACCCCGCTCTGGGACGCCGGCCACGACGTACTGGCCTTCGAGACGACGGAGAATCCCCCGAACGGTGATTGCGCTACGGGTAGTTGAGCTCGGCGAGTTCGGTGGCGAGATTCCGGGGCGTGGCGCGCCGGGCAGCCGGGACCGGGCAGCGCAAGCGGCCGAGCCTACACACAGGAGACGATCACCCCATCCGCAGCCGTCGACGAGGGCCGGAGCCCGGCCGGCGATATGTGGCACCCCCTAGGCGTGGCGGGTCATGAGGTTGTTGACGTGCCGTCAGTCAGCGGCTTGTGGGGGTAGGCGCGGAGCACGAGGGATGTGGTGACGGGGCCGTAGCGGGCAAGTGCGTCGACAACCTCTTCGAGTCGTTCTGCCTGCGGGCAGTAGACGTCGAAGATGAGGCAGTCTTCCCCGGTGACTCTGAGGGTGGAGGCGATCTCGGAGGTCCGTGAGGCGAAGTCCAGGGCGCGTGAGAGCTGGGCGTGCGTGGTGCGCAGCCGGATGACCGCGTGAATATTCAGCCCCAGGGTTGACGGGTCGACCACGGCACGGTAGCCGGTGATGACGCCGTTCTTCTCCAGACGTTGGATACGTGCGCTGGCCGCGGGCTGCGAGAGTCCGACGCGGCGCCCTACTTCCGCGCCGGTCAGCCGGCCGTCGGTCTGGAGCAGGGTGAGGATGTCCCGGTCTATCCGATCAAGTGATTCCATTGTTGTCCGCACCATTTTCTTTGAGATCACTTGCGTCACTGCCGCTGCCCTGATGCATCCAACAGAATCTGTGCCAGGCGCTCCCGTGATCGTAGAGAGCGACGAGTGAAACGGTGGTGGGCAGTGGTCGCGTACGTCATCATCCCAGGTATCGACGGCTCGGACGGGGAGCACTGGCAGACCTTGTGGGAGCGGCAGTGGGGCACCTCAGCGGTGCGGATTTCCCCTGCCTCGTGGTCCGCCCCCGATCTGGATGACTGGGTCGATGCTGTCCAGGAGGCGTACGACGACGCTTCCCAGCACGCCAGCCCCGTTGTGTTGGTGGCACACAGCCTGGGCTGCTGGGCTGCGTCCGCCTGGCTGAACAAGAACCCCTCGAGTCCGACAGGCGGCGCATTCCTCGTCGCGCCGCCCGACCCGCACGGGCCGGCGTTCCCACGCCAGGCGGCCGCCACGTTCGCCGAGGTTTCGGCGCAGCCGTTGCCGTGCCCGGCCCTGGTGATAGGCAGCACCAACGACCCGTACTGCACCCCCGAGGCAGCCGCCGGGTTCGCGGCGCGGTGGGAGGCGCGATGGCACCTGGCGGGCGCGCACGGACACATCAACTCCGCCAGCGGCCTGGGTTCGTGGGAGCACGGTCGTGAACTCCTGAACTCGCTGTCCCAGCAGTGATCAACCACAGCATGGGACGTCAGCCACCAGGTACCGCCCTGCGGTTGCTCTTCGAGCAAGGACGTCTGCCCGTTGACGCACAAGAATGCGCCGCTGTCCGTCGAAGGTCGCCGTCGGCTCGTCGAACGGCGCCGGACGCGGCCCGTCACACATGTGGCAGCCGAGATGGGCGTCTCTCGAGGGTGCGCGTCCACGTGGTCAATCGCTGCCGACACCACGGTGACCTCGGCCTGCTCGATCGTTCTTCGACACCACATTGTCAGCCGACGACCAGGGCGGGCCTAGCGCGAGGCCACCCGTCCCGCGCGGACGGTCATCGGGTGTACCGGCTACCGTTCCCCCGTGGCCGAGGAACCGATAACCATCAAGTTCACGCGAGATCAGGCTCTTGTGCTGTCGGACTGGCTTCATAAAACGATGCACCAGTCCGACGTACTGGATGTCCTGTTGAAGACGGACCGTGCGGTCTGGTCTCCGATCTACGCGATCTCCGGGGCTCTGGGAACGACCCTCGCTGAGGTCTTCATGCCGGACTACGACGAGCGCGTGAAGACAGCGCGTCAGCGCCTGCTGGTCGAGATGTACGGCTCGGATGACGAAACAGAGACAACAGAGACAGGGGACGCCGCGTCCTGACACGGGTTTGAGGCACCGATCAAGCCCGTGGAAGGTCTTGAAGTGGCTCGTGGGACTCGACATTCGAACAGTGGGAGCGGTGCTGGAGCCGCTTCTGCCGCCGATACCGAAGAGGGGACAGCCACCGAAAGACCGTCGGCGGTCTTCTACAGGATCTGACGGCGGGCCAGGACCGGCTCGGTCTGGCGGGACGTCCCCGGGCGGTGCGGGCCGTGGGAGACCGCGTACTCATTTTTCCGGCGCTGACAGATCTACGGCCTTTGGGCCCGCGTCTTGGAAGAACTCCAGGTCTGGGCCGATGCGGACGAAGTGATCGAGCGGGAGGTATCCGTCGACTCAACGGCTTGCTGGGCTCGGCTGGCCGTTCGCTACGAGGCGGCCGTCCAACCCATGTTGATACGGCAGTCACTGTGACCACATCTCAAACACTTCGCAGCAGAAGACCCTCGCTCCTCCGTGAACTGGGCTGGCGGGGCGTCCTCACCATCACGTCGGTCTCCCGTGACTGACGACTCGCCGCGGCTCAGCACTGGTCACCTACCAGGTCGTCCCAGTCACCCCGGCTCATCGGCTGGTCCCCCGCCCAGACCTCGCCGGGCTTGAGAGCGGTCAGATCGGCGCCGGAGAAGACAAGCTCCGAGGCGTACTTCATGGAGTCATCGTCATGCACCGTGAAGGACAGGTTGTAGGACCGGCTCCGCACCATCCTCTGAGGCCCGCTCCACGACACCCGCCACGAGCTCGGCGGGGCGAACAGGGGGAACGTCGTATCGCCGAACCCCTCGGGGATCCGAGACCGCCAGCCGTTGCCCGGGTAGTCGGCCAAGCCAGTATCGTCGGTCACCCACGAGCGCAACTCCACGCCGCTCGCCCGATCGTCGCCGCACGGGCGCACCCGCGCAACCGGCTGCCCGTTCCCGTCCAGCCAGACCGCAATCAACTGCTTCTGCGGCGGCGTGCACCCGGTGAGCAGCGCACTCCCCACCGCCACACACACCGCCGCCACCACCCGTCGCATGCCCGCCCCCTGTCCGGCACAGCCTGCGCCGCCCACCGCAGCAGCCACTCCGTGGTTGGCGGCCCCCGTACGCGACCAGATCCGCGCCCAGGCCCCATTCGCCCACGAACTGCCGGTAAAGTCCAGACACTTGATGGCCATGGCCACCCTGCCGCACAGGGCGCACTTGTGTATCCCCGGGCAGACGTTCATCCACTGGATCTGTTGAACTGCTGTCAGTCTCTCCACGCACTCGCCCACTGGCTGGTTCGCAGGCTATTGCGGGTGAGGGGTCGGGTCATCATGGTGACGAGTCCCCAGTTCAGGTGGGCTTCGGAGTGCTGTGGGAGACGTTTGTAGTCACGTGCGTTTCGGCGGGCGTTCATGCACCAGCCGATCGTGCGCTCGACTTCCCGGCGGCGGGGCAGGACGACGAAACCTTTGGTGCCTTTGGGCCGCAAAGCGAACAGCGCCCTCGTGATCTGCGCAATCAGCTCCTCCGTTCGACTGACGAGCTGTTCGTAACACTGCCGGCTGACGTTCCCTATCCGGTCGGCCACTTCGGTCATGATGACCACCGCCCTTGCCCGGCTCCGTCCCGGCCGCCACGACGCGACCGGTCAAAGGTGCGCCAGGCCCGGTCACCATCCACCGTGATGCGCTCGCGACACACCGGGGCAAGGTGTGAGCCAGGGGCGCTCGAAGGCACTCGAAGAATGCAGGGCGTCCGTGCCGCCCTCCCGCCAGGCGGCACACCAGGCATACGCGGACTTCTGCGATACCCGTAACGCATGCGCGACCTGCGGCGGCCGCATCCCGGCCGCGAACATCTCGGCGGCCTGGAACCGGACCCGCTCCCGCCGGACCCGCTCCACCGCGGTCAGACCACCCCCATCCGGGACACCTCATGACACCGGACTCACCCACTGCCCTCCGAAGCCGCGACACCCGAAGGGATACCTACGTACCATCCGGTGAAGGTCCGGGTCGGAACCGCCGGTTGCCGGGTGGGAAGAACGAGGAACGGTGCCCGTATGCATCCCCTTGACGCACTGATCCGGCGTTACGTCGTGCCTCTCGCCAAGGAGGCCGGCTGCTCCCGATCGGGCCGGACGTTTCGTCTGATCGCGAACAGCGGTGATCAAGCCATGTTCGATTTCTCCCCGCACGCCGTGGACCCTGACATGGTCGTCTTCGAGGCCAATTGGCACATCGCGCCGCTCCCGTACTGGGAATGGATCACTCGTCAGCACGTGGGTGCCAAGCTGACAAACAGCTCAGGAGCCATGGTGACGGGCCGCGTCCTGCCGCCGGACGAGGCTGCACACCACCCCCGCGACGGGTTCCCGTTCTTCCGAGAGCGGTGGGCGTTTCCGTACGAGGGCAGTGACGAGGTCTGCGGCCTGGCCCTGCAGAGAACCCTGCGGGAGGAGACGCTTCCGCGTATGCGGCACCTTCTCGACCGGTCCAACTTGCTGGAGGTGGTGCGCAGCACGGACGTGTCGCCGATGAAGCGGATGGATCCGTTGAGAGGTGAGATCGTCCTGCGGGTGGATGGCGATCCGGTCGAGGAGGTTGGCGCACTGATCGACCAGGAGGAGAAGACGGGCTGCTTTCCTCCCTTCGTGCAGTGGGCGCGTCGACGCCTGGCAGAACGCATCCCGAACTGAGAGAACGACCTGAGCACCTCGCTGCCTGCACCGTTGGCGCCCTCGCCCCGGGCCAGGCTGAGGCGGATGCGGAACCGACTCAACGGTTCATGGCCGGGACCAGGCTCACCCTGACCGCGCCGTAAGTCACCCCGAAGCGAAACCCTCGGAAGCTCACCACCACCGGAAAGGAAGCGAACCGCTGTGTTCGTCCTCTGGTTACCAATTCATATGCGGCGCGGCTCGGCTCCGTCCTGCCAGCGGTAGAGGTCGCGCAGCAGGGAAATTTCAGCGCCGTGATGGATCAGCTCCCTGTTGACGTGCAGGACCCTGTTCTCCATGGGAAACCGCTCGGGACCCACCGGCGGCGGATTGTCCAGGTCAGCGTCCGAGAGTTCGCGGACCCCCGCGTTCCATCTCCCGTACATCTCATCGAGCTGTTTCAACGCCTCGTCAGCGGTCCCGGCATAGGCGAATGTCTCGGAGTCGATGTTCTGGCCGCCGAAGTACCATCCGACTCGATACCCCAGGCACGAGACGATGATGTGCGCAAGCCGCCAGGCAATCGTGGTCACCGGGGCCGGCACCGGGTCCGGGGACGCGAAGTCCATCGTCCACTCCCCCGAACCCACCGACATTGGTGCGGCCGACGTGCCTCGCGGGCGGATGCTCCAGCAGCCGGACACCGGCTCCCAGAAGTACTCCTCGTCGGTAAGACCCTCCAGCCGTGGCCGCAGGTTCTTGTGCCAGTACCAGTCCAACTGCTCCGCGAGTGGCTCGCTTCTTGTCATGTCCGCACACTACATTCCGTACTGGGGCGCGGTGCCTGACCTGTCGCCCGGCTGCCTCACTGATCTACAGCCCGCTCTCAGATGTTGGCCGCCCGCCCGCAGTCGGAACGTCCAGTCCTCGTCCCCATCGGTCATGCACGGCCCCACGACCCGCGGGAATCAAGACGAAGTGGTCCCGCACAACCGGGCCCTGGCGCCCGGAGTGTGACACCCGTTCAGCCACGCTCGGCGCGACAGTGGCCACAAGGGTATGCATCGTAGGTCGCATGAACAGCACACAGAGGGTTGGTCTCATGAGGGTCGTTTCACGAGTCGCGGTCGGTGCTGCCCTGGGTCTTGCCCTTGCGGCAGGTTCGGCGACGGCCGCATCCGCCGTGACCATGGCGTCCGCGGCGAACCTGACTACAAATGCCATGGGTGCACAACCGAGCCCTGAGGGCGACCTGGCCAACTGCACTGCCCTCTGGATCCAAATCTGCCTTACCTGAGGCTCCGGAGGCGAAGCGCGCGCTTGCTGCCTGCCGCTGTCGCAGCGCCGCTCCACCCGCAGTCCGCAGTCCCCGGCCCTGCTGAGGCTTGCCACCACAAGGCGATCGAGGCGGTCCCCGCACCATCAGCGGGTGGATCATGCCCTCACTCGACACACTGTCGCCTCGTCACACCGCCGGGCTGGGGCGAGCCCGGCCTCGCCTGCGCGGACACCGCTCAGGCGTGCAACCTCGCTCACGCATCCACGGACCTGGTCCGACACCGCCGCGGCCACCAGTTCGGCGAGTGGATCCGCCAGGCCGAGCGGTGTGAGCTGCCTCGATCCGCTCCTTCGCCCGCTTCCTCCGGCAGGACTTCGACGCCGTCACCTCTGCCTCACTCTCGCTGGACATCACGTTGCAGGCAAACTGCGGCCAGCACGTCGCAGTGGCGGTCCCAGGACATCTTCGATATCGGCGGCCACCTCATTTAGCAGCTCCTGGCCGAACAGACACACCGACGACTCCCAGGGGTGCCCGAAGCTGCCAAGCCGGAAGTCCCCCGAGAGATAGATGTAGTAATCGCCGTCGGGGTAAGGACTCAGTGGCCATGGTTCCTGTCCATGTCCGCCGACGCGATGCGGAGCAAAGGAGTAGGAGATGTGCTGCCAGTCGAGCGCGAACAGCCTGGCCTCCGGCTCGACGCACGCAGTCAGCCCCTGCTCGACAAGCACGACAAAACGGTCTAGACGCACATAGCTCGGATCCTCGTCCAATGACGCCAGACTCCATGTGACGGAGTCAGCCGGCTCCTTGATCGCAGGCCACTTGGCCGGGTTCATGCTCGGCCTGAAGGCGAACTCCACGTAGAAGCGGTCCCAGACACTTCGATACTCGGCCTCCGGCAGCTCGGTGACAGGCTCGCTCGTCATCCGCACAGCCTATCGAGCCTGGCCAGCGTGCTCCCTTCGGCGCGTACCCATCACAAGATCGCTGACAGAACCTTGAAGATCCCCGCCCGTACTCGAATCGTTCCAAGGGCTCTTGACGGTCACCCTGGCCCGGGCCTGCGGGCCAATTCGTAGGCGAAGCTGACCGGGTCGGTGAGATGGCCGTCGGCTGTATAGGGGCCGAGTTCGGCGGAAAGCTCGGCATCGAACGCGGTGGCATGTCCTGCGAGCACCGAGGGTGGCAGGAACGATGTCGACCGGATATGGCCCGCGAGTTCACGGATCGTCCAGTGGTGCTCGACAGAAAACTCGTAGCGTCCCACGGGCTCGAACCCGGTGCGGGACAACACCTCGTGATCAGGGTCCTCCTGCCGTGCCTGTTCCCAGCCGGGCGGGACGCGGCTCGCCTCGCCGAGAGCGTCCTGCCACCGGCAGAGCAGGCTGGCCAGCGCATGCTGCCACTCCTTGGGACCTGCCCATGGGGATGTTGACCAGCAGAGCGCGAGGCAGCCGCCGGGCTTGAGCCAGGCGTGGGCCAGCTCGGCGACAACCGTGCGGCGCAGCCGGTGGAACGCGTTACCGATGACGATCAGCTCGAAACTGCCTGGCTCGGCGTCAAGGTCCTCAGCGCCGGCGGTGACCGTCAGGATGTGGTCCGCATGGGCGGCGATCGCCTTGGCACGGACCACCTGGGTCATATCGGGTTCGGCGTCCAAGGCCCATACGTCCGCGAACCAGTCTCGGAGCGGGAAGGCGAGTTGGCCGGTGCCGCAGGCAAGGTCGAGCAGGCGTCCGCGCCCGGAAGGGGCTGCCTGCCGTACGAGATCGTTGATCATCGAGTCGGGGTAGGGCAGCCGGAACCGGTCGTAGTAGCCGGCGGTGCCCCGATACAGGTAGGGCTCGAACCTCACCGCGTCGGTCATACGATCACCATCGCACGAAGCGGAGTCGGATCCGGCCACACTTGGTGGCCGGCAACTCCCAGTTTCCGCCCACTCACGTTCGGCACCCTCCCACGTGGTTGATGCCCAGGCGCAACGCCAGCGCTTCGAACTCGATCGAATTCATAGACGGGGCGGCGCAGCCGTCGGAGGGTTGGTACGACGACGACAGGCCCCCGACCCGTCACATGTGAAGGGTACGGAATCTGCTGAAGTGCAGGCCTTGCCGGCACGTTGGTGCGGGACACGGCCCGGCGCGCGTCGAAGAAGGACCGGTCCGGCATGCGTCGAGTACCGGTGGTGACGACCGGCGGAGGCCGGCCGTAAACGGAGGGACACCACGATGCGCAGGATCACACGCGGCGCAGCCGCGCTCGCACTCGCCACGGCCGCGATAGCAGCGGCCGGAACCGGCTCGGCGCACGCGAACGACAGGACCGTGTACGGCTGTCCGGGCGGGGCGGTGTGCATCTATCCCGAAGGGGCGGACATCCACACGAGCTCGCCTACGAACATCTTCTACAGCTACGGCGCCCACAATCTCAGCAACCAGTTCGGCAACCACTACGTGCTCAACAACCAGTACGGCAGCGCCAACGCCACCGCCCAGTTGTGCAACGGCTACAACGGCGCCGACTGCACAATCACCATTGGGCTGAACGAGTTCGCTGTCTACAACCTGACTCCGATCAACTCGGTTGTCCTGAACCGACCGTGATGCTCTGTCAGCAGATGACGCCGAAGGCGTAACACCGGTACGCCTGTCGCAACGGTGTCCTCGTCAGCGGTCCAGTGCGGGCAGATGGACCAGGCCGGTGTAGAGCATGATGCGGTCGATGGTCTCGTGCAGGGCGCTGTCGACGCCGACGATGGTCTCGATGCCCCCGGGCAGCAGATCGCGCGGACGGTACCAGTCGCGCAGTTGCATCACGTTGACATCGTCGGCGATCGGCTTGGTGGCGTGCCGGGCGAGGGTCTCGTCGAACGGCACGTCCAGGTAGAAGCCGTGGCTCGGGCCGCGGTGGTCGGCACGCAACTGCGCGAGCATGTCGCCGTAGTGGTCGGCGTAGAGAATCCCTTCGACCACCACTTGATACCCGGCGTCCAGGGCGTAGCGGGCGGTCAGGTCGATCAAGCCGATGTTCGCGGCGCCGGGCCGGTCGCGCTCGCGCAGCACGATGCGGCGGAGGTTGTCCTGGGCGACGAGGGCCAGGCCACGGCCGAACCTGTCGCGGAGGCCGGCCGCTACGGACGACTTCCCTGAGGCGCTGTTACCGCGCAGCACGACCAGCCGGGTGTTTTCAGTTCCCACCATCACGGCGGTCACGCTATCGACCACCGGTGACACCGCCTTGGGCCGTTGACTCACGCGATCATCGGCATCTCTCCACTAGCGAGTCGGTCCCTCGGGGCCGCGGTGACGTGCTCGATCACGGACGTGAATTTCAGCCCCGCGTCAAACGAGCGCGGTGACCGTGCGGTGGGCCAGTTCGCCGCGTGCGCGCTCGTCGGGGAGGGCCGGCAGGGCGAGGGACAGCCATACCTTCATGTCGTTCCCGGCGGAGACGAGGACGGCCTCCCCGGGCCCGTGGGCAATGCCGGCCGTACTGAGTGCGTTGAGTACGGCGGCGCGTCGTTCGGCCGTAGCCCTCCGGTCGACCTCACGGGCTGCCGCGTAGATCGCGTTGAACAGTTCGCCGACAGCCCGGACCGCTGTGGTGGCGTTGATGCTGTAGGGCCCCATGGTCACCGTGTCGGTTGCCGGCTCGTAGCCGAAGCCCCAGAAGTGGCGGGCCACGTCTCGGGGGATCTCCCCTGCCTTGACGCGTTCCTTCTGTGGGCCTCGGCCCCTGCCACGGGACCAGTCCTCGAAATGGGTCAGACCGTCACGCATGTCCTTCACACCGGGCAGCTGCTTCTGGAACCGCCGGCACGCCTCCACCAGGTGCTGCACAACAGCCGGGTCGATGCCCAGCTCTTCCAGCGCATCGAGCTCCAACGTCGCTGCCGTCAGCAGCTGACGCAGGGCGCTACAGAGGTGCCGAGCGTCGATCTGACGCGAGTCGCACCAACGAAACCCCTCAGCGCCGGCATGCATGCGCTGGACGGACAGAACGACGTCTTCGCGTGCCCAACGAGTTTCCGACACAGCGACTGCGTACGGGTTGTCCGCCGGTGACCAGTGGTTTGCCGGAGGCTCGGTGTTGGTGGTGTCCATTGCGACATCGTCTCCCCCGGGCTGTGGGTCATGCCGGCATTTTCGGCGCCGCCGCCGCTCTGAAGCCGACCGTTGAGAGGCGTAAGGGGGCTGGGCCATGCAGCTGGTTTCGTCCTCCCGATTCCGTGGCTGGGCGGGATGTCCGTCCACGCCTCATGCGAGCGATGTTGGCGGCGCCCAGATCCTCTTCCGGAGCCGGCCTGCCTGCCCCGCCGGCCCGAGCAGCGGTGAGGTCAGACGCTGCTCAGCTTGCGGCCGGTGGTCGTTCTCGCGTCCTTCCTGGCAGTGGTCGCCTTCTCGGCGCTCTTCGAGGCCGTCTTCTCGGCTGGCGCTTTCGCGGTGTTTTTCGCCGTGCTCTTCTTCGCCCGACACAGGTCGCGAACGTCGGTGTCGGAGGCCTCGCCGCGCGACGTTCACGACTGGTCGAAAGCACATCAAACACCCTTCAGAACACGATCAAGTGCCGCCCGACCTGCAGGTCCCCAGTGCGGCTTGCCGCCGGGAAGACCCCGGTCCCCGTTCTGCCCCATGAGCATGAGGAACAGGCACTTCATAGCTGCCAACCCCCGGGCGCGCCGGATCGCCGCCTCGTCTGCATGCGCGTACGTGTCAAAGAACCGTGAGGCCGTGCCCGCGGGTAGCAGCACCCATGCGGCGGCGAGGTCCCACGCCGGGTCGCCGGCGAACATGTCACCGAAGTCGACGATGCCCGAGAGCGTTCCGTCCGAGACGACGACGTTTGCGGGATGGAGGTCACCGTGCACCCACACCGGCGGGTCCTCCCACGCGCCGGCCGCAACAGCGTCGTCCCAGACAGCCCGGACATCGGCGGCGATGTCACCGAGGGCAACTGCCTGGAAGAAATTCTCGAAGCCGTCAGTGCAGTTCCTGGGATGGGCGCCGCGGTCCGTAGCGATCGGCGCCTCGGCGGGCGCCTCCACATGGAGCGCCCGGAGGAAGCCCGCCAGCGTGTCGGCCGCGTGGGCGCCGCGGCTGATCGAGCCGTGGTCCAGCGGTTCGCCGCGAACCCACGTCATCACGGTCCAGTGCTTGGGGAAGCGCTCGGACGGTTCGCCGAACCGCACCGGGGTCGGCACGGGGAGCGGCAGGCGCGGGGCCAGCACAGGTAGCCACCGCCGCTCCTTGAGCTGGAGCTCCGGGGTCGGGTCCATACGCTGCATGCGCACGGCGAACTCGTCCCCGAGGCGCCACATTTGGTTGCCCCAACCGCCCGCCACCTCGCGAATGGCCAGCCCTGCGAGGTCTGGATGCTGCTCCTGCAGCAGGTCCCGGACCATGTCTGCGGTGATCTCGATCTCGGAGTGGTTCATGCGAAGTCACAGTATCGAGGTGGCAGGGGAGCGACTCTCACCCTCCGGAACATCCCGTGTGGTTCCTCTGTCATCACAAATTCCATTTCAGAGAGCTGCAGATCAGAGGCTCGGGGATGGGCCGGCCCAGAAGCTCAGAGCAGTCCCAACGCGTCCAGGCCTTCCACGAGGCCTCACTCACTGTCGATCACCTCCCGACTGTCGCACACGCCACTGACAGTGGGTTGAGTGAAAGCCCGCCCGCCCCTGACAGTTCGCCGGCACGGCGAACTGCCGTGGTCGCCCCGACGGCTCGGTAGCCGACACGGGCGCAACGCCTACGCCCAGTTATGCAACGTCTACAACGGCGCCACAGCACGGTCACGACCGGGCTCAACGAGTTCTGCGTGTACAACCTGACTCCGATCAACTCCGTCACCCTGAACCAACGTTGAGAGTTTGGAGAACAAACTCAGGGCGTGTCACCGGAGTAGTAGAAGCGGCACGTCACGCCCGGGCCGGGCGTGCGCGGTTCGCCGGAGAGCGGGTCGTACAGGGCGCGACCACCCGGCCACCGCGACAGCTCGGTGGACAGGGCGGCGCCGTCGTCGACTTCCTCCGGGCGCCAGCCCGTGATGTCCAGCAGCAGTCCGTCCAGCGGCCCGCCTACGAGCGCGGCGTAGGTCCGACACGGGCGCGGGCCGGGGTCGGGGTCGTCGTGGTCGAAGCCGTAGACCCGGCCGCGCAGCAGTTGCTCATCGCCGTTCATCACTCCAGCCTGTCAGCCGCCACCGACAACGCGGGCTTGCGGACAGGGTTTGCTGCTGAGTACGGACGCGGGTGCCGCGTTGATGGGTCTTGAGCTCGGTAAAGACGGCTTCCGCCTCCCAGCGCTCCTGGTAGACCGCCTCCAGCGGAAGAGCATGCGGAATCAGGGCTGAGGCGGAAGACGACGCCGCCTGCATCCCCGTGCCTTGTGGTGCGGCTCAGGTGGATCGCGGCCAGGCCTGCAGTAGTGCGGCGATGCGTTCGGTGGTGCAGGCAGGTTCGCGCAGCGTGTCGCGGAGGGCGATGGCGTCCTCCCGGGTGGGCTTGACCGGGATCCCGGAGGCCTCCAGGTACATCACGCCTGTCGCGGCGGCTACGGCCATGTTGGAGCGCTCCAGCCAGCGGCAGCGCCCGAGGATGTGCACCAGTGCGGCAGCGCGCGCGTAGGGGCCGTCGTAGACGGGAGTTTCCAGCAGTTCGGCTCTGTGGCAGGCTACGGCGGCCACGGGTATCCCGTAATCCTCGGGGGCGGGATCTGCCGCACCCGCCACCTCCGCGACCTGCAGGATCCAGGGAACGTCGATGTACAGATCCATTACGCGGCGTGTGCCCCCGAGGAGCGGCGGTCGGCGTCCTCGGCCTCGTCGAAGACCGCCTGGTGCTCGTCGAGGAAGCGCCTCGCCGCGTCCAGGCCCCGCTGCCGCATCCCGCCGACGTCCTCCCGCACGAGAGCAGCGATGTAATCGCCCACGCTCATGCCGCGGTCCTTGGCTCGGGCTGTGGCCAGCTCCGCGATCTCGTCGTCGACCCGCCAGCCCTTCTGTGTCTTCGCCATCCCATGATGGTAACAGGTGGTACCAGGGCGGGTACGGCCTTCCGGGCGTCGGGGCGAGGACGGCGTGCAGCCGCGATCGGACGTGCGTCGGGGCCCGTCCCGCTGGAGCGGGCGATGTCAGTGGTGGCAGGCAGGATGACAGGCATGACAACACCTGCAGCTCTGATCACGGATGTAGCCGCCTACGCGCAGGCGGTCGAGGACGCGGTGAAGGCGTCGGCCGCCTACTACGAGGGCGGCTCCTCTCCCCTGGATGACGACGCCTACGACCGGCTGGTGCGGGGCATCGCCGCGTGGGAGGCCGAACATCCCGATCAGGTGCTGCCGGATTCGCCGACGGGGAAGGTCGCCGGCGGCGCCGTCGAGGGCGATGTCCCGCACACGGTGGCGATGCTGAGCCTGGACAACGTGTTCTCGCCGGAAGAGTTCACCTCCTGGGCCGCCTCCCTGGCCCGGAGGATCGGCCACGAGGTCGAGCGGTTCAGTGTCGAGCCGAAGCTGGACGGGCTCGCGGTCGCCGCCCGCTACACCGGCGGCCGCCTGAGACAGCTGATCACCCGGGGGGACGGGACGGCCGGGGAGGACGTCTCGCACGCGATCGGCACCATCGTGGGCCTGCCGACCGAACTCGCCGAGCCGGTCACCGTGGAGGTCCGGGGCGAGGTCCTGATGACGACCGCCCAGTTCGAGCACGCCAATGAGGTGCGCACCGCGCATGGCGGGCAGCCGTTCGCCAACCCGCGCGGCGCCTCCGCGGGCACCCTGCGCGCCAAGGAGCGCGCCTACACCGTGCCGATGACCTTCTTCGGCTACGGCCTGCTGCCCCTGGCCGACACCGAGACCGAGCTCGTCGCGCGGCTGGGTGCGAGCGCGCACAGTGACCTGATGGCGCAGGCCGCCGCGTTCGGGGTGAACACCACCGCTGCCACCGCGGTGCCCGGTGTCACCGCCGACACCGTGGAGCAGGTACTGGCCCGGGTGCAGGAGATAGCCGCGCTGCGGGCCGAGTTGCCGTTCGGGATCGACGGGATCGTCATCAAGGCCGATCTCGCGGCCGACCAGCAGGCGGCAGGTTCAGGAACGCGGGCCCCACGGTGGGCGATCGCCTACAAGCTGCCGGCCGTCGAGAAGATCACGCGGCTGCTCGAGGTGGAGTGGAACGTCGGCCGCACCGGCATCATCGCCCCACGCGCCGTACTGGAGCCGGTGGAGATCGACGGCGCCACCATCACGTACGCCACTCTCCACAACCCGGCTGACATCACCCGCCGTGACCTGCGTCTGGGCGACCATGTCATGGTTCACCGGGCCGGCGACGTCATTCCCCGCATCGAGGCTCCGGTCGCCCACCTGCGCACCGGCGACGAGCAGACCATCGCCTTCCCCGAGGTGTGCCCGCGCTGCGGGTCTGCCATCGACACCAGCCAGGAACGCTGGCGGTGCGAACAGGGCCGCAACTGCCATCTCGTCGCGTCTCTCTCGTATGCGGCAGGCCGCGACCAGCTCGACATCGAAGGCCTGGGCGCCACCCGCGTCGTGCAGCTCGTCGATGCGGGCCTGGTCACCGATCTCGCCGACCTGTTCACCCTCACCCGCGAGCAGCTCCTCGCGCTGGAACGGATGGGCGAGACCAGCACCGACAATCTCCTGACCGCGATCAACACCGCCAAGGGGCAGCCGTTGTCGCGGGTGCTGTGCGCGCTCGGGGTGCGCGGCACCGGCCGCTCCATGTCCCGCCGCATCGCCCGGTACTTCGCGACCATGGACAATATCCGCGCCGCTGACGCGGAAACGATGCAGCAGGTCGAGGGCATCGGCACCGAGAAGGCCCCCTCGATCGTCGCCGAACTCGCCGAACTCGCCCCGCTCATCGACAAGCTCGCCGCCGCCGGGGTGAACATGACTGAGCCCGGCGCCACCCCGCCCGCGCCGACCACCGGAGAACTCGGCGCCGATGACGGGAGCGTGGATGCGGCAGGTGGGCCCCTGGCCGGCATGACGGTCGTGGTCACCGGCGCGATGACCGGCGTGCTGGAGAAGCTCAGCCGCAACCAGATGAACGAGCTCATCGAACGCGCAGGCGGCCGCTCCTCCTCGAGCGTCTCCAAGAAGACCACCCTGGTCGTTGCCGGCGACGGCGCCGGATCCAAGCGGGCCAAGGCTGAAACCCTCGGCATTCGTCTGGTGACGCCGGATGAATTCGCCGTCCTGGTCGCCGACTTCGTCGCCTGAGCTCTCCGGCAAAGTGTGCCCCAGGTCACCGTCCCTGAGGCGACGGGCCGGGAACACTTCAGAATGGTTGACCGTTCATCTAGACGTGGCTGCGGAGGGGACAGTGTCCCCGGGCCTCACCTATAGCCCATGGGGACGATCGTTCGGCTGAAGCCCCATGGAGCCTTTCGCCGAGAGGCGACCGCCCTCCGCACGTCACCGCTTACGGCCCCGGCTGGCCTCCCCCGTCCAGCCGGGGCTGTTCCGTCCCTGCTATTGGCACGGGCCAGGTCACGAACGCCCAGCCGTTGACGAGGCACCCCCCTTCGCCTCTCCGGTCAGCCGAGGTGCGGGGTGGTCAGCGCGGCGGTCCAGTCGGTGACGAGCGCGTTCTGCGCTGCCACGAGGGTGATCTGGCCGCGGTGACCCGTAGCCCGACGCGGATACGAACCAGGCCCTCGCCCGCCACCGCTGAAAACAACCACACACGGCGGGCCAGGAGATACCGAAGCCGACGGGCACGTCCCTCCGCTGAACATCTTTGTCGCCGACGTACCCACTGAATTTGCGCAGCATCACGCGCGGAAAGCGATGAGTTTGGCCGCGGGGCGCAGTCTCAGTACTGCAACCAGCAGATAGGAGCGGAGATGGGCACGCTGCATCAGGTGGCCGACGGCGTCTGGGTTCGGCAGAGCGAGTGGGTGTGGGCCAATTCCGTCGTCGTGCACGGACAGGACGGACTGATCCTGATCGATCCCGGCATCCACGGCTCGGAGCTGGACCAGCTCGCCGACGACGTGGAACGACTCGGCATCCCGGTGGCCGCCGGGTTTTGCACCCACCCCCACTGGGACCACCTGCTGTGGCACCCGCGCTTCGGCGACGTGCCCCGCTACGCCACCCCTGCCGCCGCCGTAGCCGCCCAAGCCCGTGAGCGGGCCCAGGCCATGGCGGCGCAGAGCGCCTCAGGCATCCCCCTCGATCTGGTCGCGCTCGTCACCCCGCTCCCCACCGACGGCACCCCCGTCCCGGGCGAGATCATCGAGCATCAGGCACACGCGATCGGCCACGCCGCCATCCTCCTCGCAGACAGGGGCGTTCTCCTCGCCGGCGACATGCTCTCCGACGTCCTCATCCCGCTCTTCGACGTCCGCCAGGACGATCAGGTTGCCGCCTACGAGAGAGCGCTCGACCGGCTGGACGAGGCCGCCGCCCACGCCGATGTCTTGATCCCCGGCCACGGCACGGTAGCCGAAGGACCCGAGGTGGCGGCCCGCCTCGCCGCCGACCACGCCTACATCGACGCGCTCCGGCAAGGAAAAGAGCCCCTCGACGCGCGCCTGGGACCACACACGGACTGGCTCTCCGGCCCCCACCGAGCGAACCTCGAACAGGCCCGAAAGCGCTAGCCAGGCCGTTTCTTTCGGATCGGCGGAGGGAGGCAAGGGCGGGCACATGCCGAGGCCGGTCCGGTCCGCTTCCCCTCCAGCATCGGGGCGGGCGTCATTTCTGGCGCCGAGCCCTCTACTCCGCCCCCACGATGCGCTCCACTGCGGCCGTCACCAGTTGTTCACGCTCTGCCTCCGTGAAGACGTCCGGCAAGGTGAGCTGCTCAACGATCAGCCAGTTCAGCGTCAGCATGAGCAGCTTGACGGCCGTGGCGTCGCCCGGGAGGCCGGAAGCCTCGTGATAGGCGACGTTCGCGTCGACGTCTGCTCGGACTCGCTCCGTGAGGACCTTGCGCAGTTCGGGGCGGCGGGTGGCCTCCAGGCGGAGTTCCAGCAGCGCGAGGTAACCGGTGCGGAAGGAGGTGATGCGGCCGACGAGTTCGCGCATCAGTTCAGCGTAGGTTTCCCGGTCGCGGTCGGCTGCCTGCTGGCGGGCGATCGTGGCCTCGTCGGGCTGGAGTCGCTCATAGACCCGGGCGCCGGCCTGGGTGAGCAGATCGTCGCGGCTGGCGAAGTAGTTGGACGCCGTGCCGGCGGGAACGGCCGCCTCGGCGTCCACGGCCCGGAAAGTCAGCCCGCGGGCGCCTTCCCGGGCCAGCACCTCGATCGCCGCGTCGACAAGGGCCGCGCGTCGCTGGTCATTCCGTCTCACCATTGACACCACTCCAGATGTAGTACTACGTTCTAACCACTTCAATCAGAGTACTACGCGTGGGGGGTCATTTTGCGAAAGCTCGTGTACTACGTCGGCACCTCGCTCGACGGCCGCATCGCCGGTCCCGGCGGCGAGTTCGACTTCTTTCCGCAGGGCGACGAGCAGCAGGCCGCCGCCTACTCGACCTGGATGAACGCCCTGTACCCGGAGACCATCCCAACCGCTTATCGCGCGGCCCTCAACGTCGCCGACGCACCCAAACGGCGTTTCGACACCGTCGTCATGGGTCTCGGTACCTACCGCCCAGCCCTCGACAACGGGATCACCAGCCCGTACGCGCATCTGCGTCAGTACGTGGTGTCCAGCACTCTCAAGCCGGACACCGACCCAGCCGTCACCGTCGTGCCGAGCGATCCGCTGGCCCTCGTCCGCGACCTCAAGGGCGAGGCGGGCGCCGCCCTGGACATCTGGCTCTGCGGGGGCGGCCGGCTCGCGGGCACCCTGCTGCCCGAGATTGACGAGCTGCTGATCAAGACGTATCCGGTCGTTGCCGGTACCGGGGTCCCGGTAGTCGACGGTGCCTTCGACCCCACCGTCTTCGACGTCGCCGAGCGCACTGCCTTCTCCAACGGGGTCACTTTCACCCACCTTACCCGCCGCTAGGCGGTTTCGGTTCTGCGGGCGGTCCCATGGCGAACCGTCATGAACTGCCGTACTTCATAGGCGAGATGGCTGTAGAGCTTGTCCCAGACGAGCACGATCGGCCCGCCGAGCTGGTGATGCGCGGTGATGAGCAAGCCGCGGTAGTCGGTCCAGAGGAAGCTCTTGCGCCCGTCACGTCGGCCGTCATCGCGGCGCGGCCGGTAGACCAGGGGGAGCGTTCACCCGGCTTGTAGCAGATCAGGGCAGCAATGGAGATGCGGCGGCGGGAGGGCCGCGAACCCGGATGACGGGGGTGTGGCCCGCGCGGGGCCCAGGTGCGAGCGGTCGGCGGCGTCGTCGAGAAGCAGGACGACTCCTCGGCCAACTCCGCCTCGAACTGCACGAACTGCGCCTCACTCAGCCGCGGTGGCGGGGCCGAACCCGCCGACCGGAGCGCCCCTGGACCGTTCTTGTCCCAGGCCGACCGCCACCGCTGCACCGACCGGACACTGACCCGTAACTCCTTCGCTCCGCGAGCTGTTCGTGCAGCGCCTGCTCGAAGGTGCTGAATGGTCTCGTTTTTCCTCGGGCTGGTATTGGCCATGAGCACTTTGGTGCCGACCAAGAAGCACTGGGTGCAGCCCCTTGCATAGCCGCGGCCCTCAGGTCCTCCAGTGCTTCCATCCCTGGTTCGAGGTGCTTGAACTTCGAGCTGCGGAGAAGGCCTTGGCCTCACTCGAGGCAGGATTCGTCTGGACGCCTCGGTCTGACATGCAGACCACGGCGGCTGGATGCGGGCACGTGATCGGGCGAACACCACTGGCCCGCTACGCACTTATTGCACAGAAGATCTTCACCATTCCCGACGTCAGTTCATATGATGCGAGATCAACAGGGCTGGCCGGAGGGCGACTTCGGCGGGCCTCTCACGTTCCCGTGGGGGATTCATGCGTATACCCATCGCGGCCGCCGTGGTTTCCGGTGCCGTCGTTCTGTCCGCGCTCGCTCTTCCGGCTGCCGCTCAGGCGGCGGAGCGAACGAGTGTGTCGGCGAAGCTGAGCTCCTTTGCCTCGAAGGCCGTCCGGCCGCACGATTCGCTGGGCAACACCAAGTTCTCGAACGCGGTCATCAACGGCGGCAAGGACATCGTTCTCGGCACCACCGGCACGAAGTCCGTCACCGTCACGTACACCGCCACCGACCAGAACGGCGTCGCGCTCACCGAGGCCTTCCTGTGGCAGGGCACTGACAGTTCGACCACGGACGGCATCACCGGCGGCCTGGGCACGGATGACGACCCCGCCTGCACGGAGACAACGAACCAGGGCGTCTACCACTGCAAGGCCGTCTTCAACATCCACCCGGCCACCGACATGAAGGACAACGGCGTGGCCGGGACCTGGAAGCTGTTCCTCGGCGCGTGGGACCTGTACGCGAACGCCAGCTACAACGACGACGTCGCCACCGTCTCGATCAAGAAGCTCTCCACGCTGACCGCCGACGCCACGCCCGAGCCGGTCAAGAAGGGCAAGCCCATCACGGTCACGGGCAAGCTCGCCCGCGCGAACTGGTCGACGGCCAAGTACGCGGGCTACGCGAACCAGCCCGCGAAGCTGCAGTTCCGCAAGAAGGGCAGCAGCACCTACAGCACCCTCAAGACCGTCAAGACCAACACCACCGGCGTCCTGAAGACCACCACCACGGCCACGGCCGACGGGTACTACCGCTACGTCTTCGCCGGCACCGCCACCACCGCCGCCTCGACAGCGCCCGGCGACTTCGTCGACGTCAGGTAAGCACCGCGACGCCGAGCCACCGGGGAGCGACCACGGCGGCGCCGAACTCAACGAATCGGCGCCGCAAGGTTGCCTCGGTGGGGGCTCATGTCGCCACCGGGAACATACGAACGGGCCGTCGCCGTCACGAACAAGCAGGGAATGAATCCCGGTAACCGTGATCTGGCGCTGCGGACGAACAAAATCGCCATCGCTTACCAGGCCGCACTCCACCTCGCAGCCATCCTCATGTGGGCAGGACTCCGACGACTACCGACCGTACTTGCCGGCGTTCGGCCGGATATCGTGCACCAGCACGAGTAGCCAGGAGGACAGGTGGCCGGCCGAACCGACATTGAGGCGCTGCAGCGGATCCTGCACCACGAATGGGGTGCGGACGAGCGGGTGGACTGGACGGCAGTCGAAGCTCACCTGAGCACTCCTCTACCTGCCGACTATCGCGACTTCATGGCTGTCTACGGTGGTGGCTGCATCGATGACCTGATCGTCCTCCCGCCTCTGCCGACCGGGAACGGCTGGCAGGCATCGATCACCGGTCACACAGCCGGCTTCCGCGACCTGTGGACCACGGAGGGCGGAGTACCCGGAGTTGACCTGGGCGCTGACCGAGTGCTGCCCTGGGGCAGCGGCTGCAATGCAAACGAACTCGGTTGGCTGATGACCCGACCGAACCCCGACCAATGGCCTGTGGTCGTCTGGAGAAGGCACGGCAATCCACACTGGGCCCTGTTCGACTGCGGTATGGCCGAGTTCCTGCGGCGACTCATGACCGCTGAATTCGACGCCTGTCCCCTGAGCGACCTGTCTCTGTGGGGACGAGTGGGTACCTTCGTCCATCACGAGGAGCAGGAACGCCGGTTCCACGCGGGCCTGGACCCGATGACTGGCGAACCAGACCCCTACGCGGGCATGTTCGACTGACAGACAGCCAGCACACGCATCAAGGCAACGTCCCCGGACAGCACACTTCGTCCATCGGACCTGGGCCCAGCAGAACCGTCCGCACAGGCGCCAATCCGCCCTACGCCGTCACTCCGAGACGGGCATGACCAGCGTCTCCACGAAGTCGACGGCCCCTTCACGCCGATAGAAGCGCAGGGCACCGTCGTTGCCTGCCATGACGGAGATCTTCATGACCTGGACACCCGAGTCGGCAAGACGCCGGCGCGCGGCCCTGATCAGGGCCTGTCCGACCCCGGCGCCGCGGACCTCGTCATCGACCACGAGGGTTTCCAGGACGCCGACTTGGTCTCCCCACTGCCAGGATCCCGGGGCGTGGAGGATGCGCACTACCGCATAGCCGAGTAGGTGATCTCCATCCCGAGCGACCATTACCGCGGTGAGCGGCTCCTGCATCCATTCGAGGTACTGCCCCCGTCGCAGACGCCATGAGTCCTCAGGCGAGCGAACCGCGCCCAGAGCCGCCAGATGTGGGGCTTCCCGGTTGTGGTGGACCAAGAGCTGCTCCCAGAGGCGCTCCAAACAGTCCACTTCGGAGGAAGCCAAGACGTCGATCACCGGATTCACGCCGGAAAGCGTAGACAGCGAAGCCTCTTGGCCCCAACGGATTACCGGGTGAACCACCATCCGCGCAGAGCCACTGGAGAACCCTCATGCCGGCCCACGGGCCGTCGCAGGGAGGCCGGGCCGCATCAACACCCAGGGCAGTGAAGGACACCAGGTCGCACCACGACACATCGCCCGAGAATCTCGACGAGGAATCACCCCTGGCGACGAACGGGACACTGCCGCCGGCGGTCTGACCTCCTTCTCCGCGGGGCGTCAGAGAAGCCTGGCAAGGGCGGCCGCGGAGGGGCTTCCCGGTACCGCCTGGTAGACGATGATCACCTGCTGCTCGGCGCCTCCGACGGTGAGCGCCTGGCGCCGCAGCGCGAGCTCCCCGACGACCGGATGCACGAACCGTTTGAGTTCGTCGCGGGCGGGCCGCGCGTCGTGCCGCGCCCACAGGCTGCGGAAGTCCTCGTCCGCCTCCAGCTCGGCGACGAGCCGCGCGGTCCTCGGGTCGCGCGGGTCGGCCTCGGCGCGCAGGGCCGCGGCGGTCTGCGCGGCGATCTCCGTCCAGTCCGGGAACAGCCGACGCGAACGGGGGTCGAGGAACACGTCCCGGGCCAGGTTGTGCCCGGGCTCGTACATCGGGGCGAGCGCACGGGCCCACTTGTTCGCGGCCAGCACGTCGAACCGCCGGTTGCGCACATACGCCGGAGTGCCCGCCCACCCGTCGAGCAACTGATGTACGTCCGCGCTGACTTCGGCCTCGGCAGGTCGTACGGGATCTGGAGCGGCCAGCGCGAACAGGTGCGCCGAGGTGTCGGCGTCCAGCTCCAGCGCCTGCGCGAGCGCCCGCAGCACCTGCGGTGACGGATGCCGGTCGATGCCCTGTTCCAACCGGATCAGATACGGCTCGCTGATCCCGGCCAGCCGGGCCAGCTCGTCCCGGCGGAGCCCCGCGACCCGGCGCCGGCCGTGGGCGGGCAGGTCCGCCTGTGCGGGTGTAACCCGTCCCCGCCGGGCCTTCAGGAACTCTCCGAGCGCGTTGTCTGCGGCCATGGCCGCAGGGTAACCCTCGGGGGGTGCTGGCTCCGGTCCAGCACAGGCCGCAGGGTCGAGGGTATGAAGAAGTCCTGGTTCATCACCGGCGCGTCCCGTGGCTTCGGCCGGATCTGGGCCGAAGCCGCCCTCGCCCGCGGCGACCGCGTCGCGGTCACGGCACGCCGTCCCGAGTCCCTGCAGCCCCTCGCCGACGCCTACGGAGACAGCGTGCTCCCGCTCGTGCTCGACGTCACCGGCCGGGCCGCCGTCACCGCCGCCGTACGGCAGGCCGCCGAAGCCTTCGGTCACCTTGATGTGGTCGTCAACAACGCGGGCTACGGCCTGTTCGGCATGGTCGAGGAGGCCACCGAGGAGCAGGCCCGCGCCCAGCTCGACACCAACCTGCTCGGCCCCCTGTGGGTGACGCAGGCGGCTCTTCCCTTCCTACGGGCACGGGGCAGCGGGCACATCCTGCAGGTGTCCAGCCTCGGCGGGCTCGCCGCCTTTCCCACCCTCGGGCTGTACAACGCCTCCAAGTGGGCGCTCGAGGGGATGAGCGAAGCCCTCGCCCAGGAGGTCGGCCCGCTCGGCATCCACGTCACGCTCGTCGAACCCGGCCCCTACGGCACCGACTGGTCCGGCTCCTCCGCGGTGCACACCGAACCCATCGCCGCGTACGAACCCGTCCGCGAGGCACGCCGGGCCGGCGCCACCGCTCGCGCACCCCAGGATCCGCAGGCCACCGCCGACGTCATCCTCGAACTGGTCGACACCGACGAACCACCCCTGCGGCTCTTCCTCGGCACGTACCCCTATCCCGTCGTCGAAGCCGTCTACCAGCAGCGACTCGACACCTGGAACGCGTGGCGGTCACTCGCCGCCAAGGCGTGACGGCCGAAGGCGGTGGATGACGGACGAGCGCGAAGGAAGAGCGGGCCTCCACAGTGAACGACCCGGTCCAGCACAAGTCGTCGGCGCGGAGCCCCGGTTCGGCGCCTGAACGGCGCGGTGCTTCGCGCACTCAGGCCAGCGCTCGACCTCGTCGCCCGCGCCCAACGGTTCGACGCTCACCGGCGCTTGGGCTGGGTGAGCAGGCCGCGTCCACGTCAGGCCGGGATGATCCAAGGATCGTCATTGGTCTGCCGTGGACCGGCAGTCGTTCCACAGGGCGGCGAGACGGGCCGGGATCTGGGCGATGTCGGCGCACCCCCGAGCATTGGCGGGGAGGCTGTCGCCGGCCACGTAGTGCCAATCGGCGCCCGGGCGATCGGTGAAGTACTTCATCGCGGCTCCGTCATCCTGCAGGGCGACCTGCTCGGCCTCCGTGCTGCCGGGCGTGAGCTGGAAGCGGGTTCCGGCGTAGAAGGTCCCGTTGCAACTGCCGTAGTAGAACGTGCCCTTGACCGGGGCGATGTGGGTGAGAGGCGGTTGAGCCTGTCCGCGGTAGGCCGTTGTGACGCTCAGCTTGACGGCGGGCGACGCGAGCAGCGAACGGCAGCCGCGTGCCTGGGCCAGAGAGCCCGCGGCCGTGTGCCCGGCCGAACTGCTCACCGATGGCGACGCCACGGGTGACGAAGGGGACGACGTCTGCGTCGCGCTCGGAGGGCTGCTGGTCGCGGTGCTGCCCTGCTGCGTGCAGCTCGTGAGCAGGGCCACCGCGACAGCGGCCATCCCCAGAGTGGCACCGCGATACAGAGAACGGTTCCGGCGTGTCATTCGAACCCACCCCTCTTGGTACGTTCACACAGGTCCGGGATGACGTAACTCGGATACGTTCCTCCGGTCTTGAGTCCGAAGACGCTGCGCCATGCACCGCGGTTTCATAACGGCCGCGTCGGTTGACGCGGCCGTTACAGCACCGTCCGTCGCAGCTCAGGTGGCCGGAGCCGTCAGGTACGTCAGGTACACCCCTCCCCCGCAGTCGGACGTCTTGCGCAGGGTCCAGCGGCCGTCGAAGGTCGCGGAGGAGAAATTCGACTCGGCGTCGTCCTCCTCCACTTCGCCCTCCCTCAGGGTGTATCCGGCCTCGGGGAGCTGCTTCTGCAGGAAGGCCAGCGTGCGATCGAAACCGCTCCTGACGACCATGGCGACGACGAGCCGCTCGCCGGAACGGCGCTCCACCGAGGTCACGAGCGCGCCATCCGGCATCGGAAGGCTCGCCGGGAAGTCCTTGGGCAGCCGCAGTGAGGCGGCAGTGGGACAGCCGGCGGGCGCAGTAGCGGACGGCGTCGCTGCCAAGGACCCGGCATTTGTTGTCGGCGCCGAGCACCCGGTGACGGCCGCCAGACCGAGGACGGCGCCGGCCAGTACAGCAGCAGCCAGAGGACTGGACTTCATCTACTGACCTCCTGTGGGCTTCTTGCGCCTGCCGGCGACCATGGCGTCGTAGGCGCCGTACAGCGTGTTGCCCGAGGTCTGGCGGGCGATGGAGGCCAGTGCGTCGTAGTTCTGCGCGGCGCCGGCGGCGCAGGCACCGGTGCAGCCGTCGGCGTAGGCGGCGAGCACGCGGCCCCGGGCGTCGATGGTGATGTCGTTGAAGTCCAGGAGATTGCGGTCCTTGCCGCAGGTGGTGCCACCCGTGCAGATCGATCCCTTCTGGACCGGGTCGGTGGGGGTGGCATCCACTGTGACCCAGGACTGTCCGCCGTCGTAGGTGGTGGCCACGTACAGGTGCCAGACGCCCTTGAAGTTGTCCGCATCCTGGTAGTTGCCGCCCGTGGTGGTGCCCAGGAAGGCGAACGCGGCGCGGTTGTCGTCGCCCGCGGTCACGGCCGGGAAGACGATGTTCTTGATGCCGAGGGACGCCCCGACGTTCTGGTCGTACAGCCACGTCCTGCCTTTGTCGTGGCTGACGGCGATACGTGCGGTGCCGTCGCTGTTCTGGTAGCCCATGTAGACGGTTCCGCCGGCCCCGATCCCCACGCTCGGGTCGGAGTCACCGGGAGTGCTGGAGGGGTTCTTGCGGACGCTCCAGGTGAGCCCGTTGTCCTGGGAGACGGCCACGGCCTGGTTGCCGCCGCAGCCCTTGTTCGGCACGTACACCGTGCCGTCCGGTGCGACCTTCACGTGCCCGTGCAGACCGCCGCAGTCCAGCAGGGAGTACACCGGAACGGCCGGCCCATACGTCAGACCCCCGTCCCGGCTGACCGCGCAGGAGGCGTCGGCGATGTCCTGGGAGCAGTAGTAGACGGCGTTCGGATACGACGTGACAGGGCCAGGACCGCCTGGGGCGAAGGAGCCGCCGCCGATGCTCTGGTGGTCGACACCGGAGTTGATGCCGGAGCCGCCCGTCGGGGTCCACGTTTCGCCGTCGTCGTCGGTGTAGCAGGTCAGGGCGGTCTTTCCGGCCAGCTGCGACTCGAAGGTGCGGTGGGTGGCCGGGTCGGTGAACAAGATCGGGTCGAGGCTGGTGGTGCTGCCCTGGGGGCATCCATTGGCCGCACTCGCGCTCTTGTCCTGCCAGGTGGCGCCGCCGGCGCTGTCATAGGTGACCTTGAGCGTCGAGGTGTACGCCTGGAACATCGCGGCGCCGGTGGCGCGGTCGACGCCGATCGAGGGTTCACCGGCGTCGTGTGCGTGCGTGAGGCTGTCGGGTGCCGAGGAGTTCGCATAGGTGGGGGGAACCGCCGTACTCGGTGGCGGATCGACCGGGTTGGCGACCAGGCTCGCGGTGCCGGTGAAGCTGTCACCGAGTGGCGCGTACGGCACCACGCGGACCGTGTACGACGCCGCCACCGCGGGCAGCAGCAGGCGCTCGGGATCACTGGCGGAAGCCGCCGCGGCCACCGCGTGGCCGTCCGCGTCGAGGACGTACAGGTCGAAGTCGGCGGCAGTGTTGGGCCACTTGACATCGATGCGCAGGCTGTGACCGGTGTCGTAGCCCGGGGGCACCGACACCTTCAGGGCGTAGTCGTCGCAGAGTTGCGGGGTCCCGCAGCTCACCGTCCCGGTGGTGCCGGAGACGTTGGGGACGGCGAAGGGACCGGCGCTCCACGTAATCGTGGGTGCTGTGTCGCTGACCGTTCCAGAGGGCGGGGTGGCGGCGTCGGCCGACACGCTCGGCAGAGTGCCGACGACGAGCGCCAGCACCCCGAGGACGACACGCCCCCGCGACCGCGGGTGACGCTGACGAGAGAGTGCGGAGAGGAGAGCCACAAGCACCTCAAGGGTTCCGAGTCGGACGAAGAGCGATCGTGTGCGGCGGTACGGGCGGGGCCTTCGTCTGCTCTACGGGGAGGCGTGCGAGGTCCGTCGCGAGAAATCGCACCGTTTCCGTAGAGACCCACCGTGCACGCGGGAAGACCTCCCCGAACCCGGCACCCGCCGGTCACGCGGCCAAGTTGCGGGGTGGATGCCCGGGCGACGGCGTCCGTGGTGCGGGCCGAGCCGCAGCCCGCGGCTTCCGCCCCGGTGAGGTCAGGACTCTTACTGAAGGGTGCAGTCTTTTGCTCGTTTGGCGACCAAAAACACCTATTCACGCACTGTGGTTTCATGGAAGTGCGCACACTGTGGCGTACACCACCGATAGAGAGTTGTGAGACATGGCGGCACCGCAGGCCCGGTGGAGCGCGCTGCTCGAGATGCTGACGCGCGACGGGCGGATCGAAGTCGAGGCGGCTGCCGAGGAGTTGCGGGTCTCCGCCGCGACCATCAGGCGCGACCTCGACGAGTTGGCCCGCCAGCAGATGGTCACCCGCACACACGGCGGAGCGGTGATCAACGCCATCGCCTATGACCTGCCGCTGCGCTACAAAGCCGCGCGCAACGCTCCGGAGAAGGAGCGGATCGCGCACGCGGCTGCCGCCCTGGTGAAGGCCGGCGCCGTGGTGGGGCTGAACGGCGGCACCACGACCACCGAGGTGGCGCGGGCGCTGGCCACCCGCGCCGACCTGAGTTCCGGCGGCACGGAGACGGCGGTCACCGTGGTGACCAACGCCCTGAACATCGCGAACGAGTTGGTCGTACGGCGCCATGTGAAGCTCGTGGTGACCGGCGGGGTGGCCCGGCCGGCGTCCTACGAGCTCATCGGCCCGCTGGCCACCGAACTGCTCGCGGAGATCGCCCTGGACCAGGTCTTCATCGGGGTGGATGCCATCGACGTGGCCCACGGGGCGACCGCCCACCACGAGGGCGAGGCCAGCATCAACCGGGCGCTGGCCCGCCGGGCGCAGCAGGTCGTCGCGGTCGCCGACGCCTCCAAGCTGGACCGGCGAGCCTTCGCACGCATCTGCCCGGTGGAGGACATCGACGTCCTGGTGACCGACAAGACCGCCTCGGACGAGGTGACCGAGTCGTTCACGGCGGCCGGGGTCGAGGTCATCCGCGCCTGACAGCGCACGCTGCTCCCGACAGCTCCGGCTGGATAGCGGGGTCGGTTTTGTCAGAGGCGGCCAGGATCTCGTAGCGGCCGGGGGGAGCAAACCGGGCGCGGGATGCCGTCCGGCGGCGGCCGGTTCCCGAGGGTCTCCAGGTGGGTGGAGCCGCGGGCGGCGGCGGTCCTCGGCACGTCGACGGGGAGCAGGGAATCGAGCGTGGCAGAACTTTGGGCGCGCGGCGGAATGCATCCGGACCCCGGAGGGCCGCTCGGCGGCCGTCGACGGAACCGCCGCTCGTCGGCGTCGAGTTCATAATGCAGCCTGGGCGGCTGCCGCCGACCGACGGCATGTGACCGAGGCAGCGGTGGCGGTCGCTCTTTGCCGCGGCGCTGGCCGCCCGCAGCCGGGGCGGGCCCACGCCGGCGAGGTCGGACTTCCTTGAGGCAGTCGCCGAGCTGCTCCCCGACAGCGATGTCCGGTCGGGAGTGCGGGTCGCGGCCCGGATGCCGGGGCGCACCTCGGTGCGGCATGCCGCGGAGATCCTGGGCTCCGGCTACCGGATGTCGGGGCCCGACACCGTCCCGACACCCTGTGGTGCGCGGCGAGCCACCTCGACGACCTGCACGAGGGCTTGTGGTTCACGGTCGCCGGGCGTGGTGACATCGACACCACCTGCGCCATCGCGGGCGGGGTGATCGCCGCGCGCACGGGCATCGCTGCGCTCCCCCCTGCCTGGCACGCAGCCTGTGAGCCGCTGCCCCCGGTCGGGACGCACTGAGCGGAGCGGGGGCCACCAACTATCGGTGAACTCGAACACCACCCCGTGCCGCTCGGCGTCGTGGTGGAAGGGTTCGCGGACACCGCGAGGGCCGCCACTGTACTGTGATCGCACTTGTGAAGTGTGTGAGCTGCGGCATTGTCAGCCGGAGCGGCCAGCGCTCACGATGAGGCGGACGGCAGGCCTCAAGGAAAGCAGCTCCTCATGGGTGATCATGTGCATGTGCGACTCAGCCAGGGGTTGAGCGTGTCGGAAGAGGGAGAACTGGTCGAGTCCTCCCGCTGCCGGTGCGGTGCCACCTTCACCAGGGTGTTCGACGCCGACGGCGGTGAGCCGGAGTACCCGGGCCGGTCCTCCTGACTCACGCCTGGCCAACTCCATGGCACGGCCCTTGCCGGTGATCGCGGCCCGGGCCCCTCGTAGGGGCGGGGCATACCTCCAGGCCTCACCCGGACGGCGGAACCGTCCCCACACGGACTCCACACCCGCGACAGCCGGGAAAGCCCGAGTCCAGCGCCGGCGTTGCCACATGACGAGCGTGCTCCCAGCCGGGTGATCTTCGCGTGAACCGCGCAGGATGGTTCCGGCTGCTCAGCCGTCGGAGGACAGCGGGCTGGGTGGTCGCTCGACGCCACCCGCCACCGCATACAGGGAGCAGTCCCCTATGGCGATGACACAGACCTTGATACCGGTGCTGGAGGATGCCCGCCACGCCCATGCCGCAGCGCGCGACCGGCTGCGGGCGGATGCGGCACTCGCACCGCCCGGCACCCACCGGCAGATGCTCGAGCGCGAGGCCGACGAGATGGAGGAGCGTGTGCACCGCATCGAAGGCCATGTCCGCGGCCTTCGGCCCCGTGGCCTGCTCGGCGGCGCGACCGACATGGCGCGGTTCGCCGCCCGCACCACCTGGAAAACAGCCACGCTCCCGCTGGCCATGGGGCAGAGGACGGTGGCGGGGGTGATGCACGGCCGGGGGCCGGCCGACGACCAGAAGGTGCTGAGGAACACGGAGGACGAGTACGCCGCCGCGGCCAGGGCCCTGGCCAGCGCTCGGGCCGGCGAGGTCCTCGCCGATCAGGCCCAGGACCAAACCACTCTCCACCTGCTCCAGGAACTGCGCAGCCAGGACGAGGAACTGCTGGCACTGCTCGAGGACAGCCTCGCCCGGCAGGCCCGGATCGTGGCCGTCGCAGGCAACGGCTTCCGCGTGGAGCAGACGACGAATGGCAGCCTCGCCGATGCGGCCACCCGTCCGCTGCGCGCCGTCGCCGACCGGCTGCTCCAGGCGGCACGCCCCGGGCAGAGGTCCGACGACGAAGGGTCGGTGGCAGAAGAGCCGGAAGTGACCGCCGCGGCCGAGCAGATCCAAGGCGCGGTCAGCAGCGAGGAAAGCCTGCCGATCGTCGGCTTCAGCCAGCTCAGCGTCGAGGAGATCGAGCGGCGTCTGCCCTCCTTGTCCGGCTCCGACCTGCGCGTTCTCGAGGGCTACGAGCGCACGCACGCGCGCCGCAAGCATGTCCTGGAAGCGATTGAGCGGCTGAGCTAGCTGAAGTCGGGTCCTCACTCCGCAGGCGTACCTGTTTCGGTCACACCGCCACGAGGGGAGGCTGTTCCTTCGTTCTTGGTCTGCGTTCCGCGTCCCCCCGCATGCGATGCGGCCGCACCACGTGGGCGGTGTCGCCTTTGTGACGGCAGTCCATGTCACACGGTGTGCGAGGTGCACGACGATGGCCTGGGTATCTGCTCTCCTTGCCGCTGCCGGCCACGGCGGTGACCGGGCAGCACGGCTCGCGACGTGCCTGCGCCGTCCGAAGGCCCCCGCTACCGGTGGGGCTGACGGCGATCAGGGCCGCATCCTCCCGGAGCCACGGCCGACCTGGTACGTCCGGGGCGAGGCAGCCGGCCTGGGCCCTGTGACGGTGGCGTATGACCGGGAGGGGTCGGGCGAACCGGTCGTGCTGCTGCACCGGCAGCCGGCCCGGCCCGCGTGATGCTGGCTCCCCTCGACCGGCGGAGGCGGTCGGTGGGGGCGACGGCTAAAGCGAGATGCAAGCCGAGCGGCATCGCCCGGCACAGTGCGGGCCGGGCGCATGAGAAGAAGGGGCGGCCGGCTCATGCGGCGACAGTGCCGGCCGCCCCTGCGCTGCCCATCCTCAGCCTCGGAGAAGAGGACGGGCATTCGGCTTCTACCGTGCAGGAACACAACAGGACCGGCGAGCTGGACTCGGCCGCTTCAGTGATCATTGCGCAGGCGCGGGACACGGCCCTCAGCGCCCGCAGCCGAGAACAGGAGCTACGCGGTGGCGGCGAGCACACCGACACCGGCGTGCCGCAGCATGCGCTGCGGATTCACCGTTCGTCGAACCCGGACCGTGATGATCGACGGAATGCGGACTGGGGCCGGGGCGCATCCTGTTGGCAGGAACGGCCTGGGGCCTTCCGGTACAGCCAGGCCCCGGCTGGGCGCCGGGGCCTGGAGCGGTTGTTCGCTGCTCAGTTACCGAGTTCCTTGCGGTCGCTGCCACCGCTGATGGCGATCTTGCGCGGCTTGGCCTGCTCGGCCACCGGGATCTGCAGCTTGAGAACGCCTGCCTCGTAGGAGGCTTCGATGCGCTCGGTGTCGAGGGTTTCGCCGAGGAACAGCTGCCGACTGAACGTCCCCGCAGGCCGCTCGGTGATCACCGTGTCGGTGCCCTCGCCGTACGTCGGCTTGCGTTCGGACCTGACAGTCAGGACGTTGCGCTCGACATCGAGGTCGACGGACTCCGGGTCCACGCCCGGCAGATCCAGCTCGACGAAGAACGTGTCCCCCTCGCGCCAGGCGTCCATCGGCATGCCGGCCGGATGTGCCGCTGTGCCCCACACCCGCTCGACGAGCCGGTCAAGATCGCGGAAGGGATCGGTACGCATCAGCATGTTCATCCCTCCTTGGCGTCGTTTCCATAGCCCTTCGCTCTACTTCTGATATACCACAGCGTCGGAAAGTTGACACCCTTCGACTCAACTTTTTTCCGCTACAGGGGCCCGTCCGCGGCAACCGACGTCCACACCGATCCAGAGCAGAAGCAGATCCGAGCCGCCAAACACGGACAAAACCCCAAAAAATCTTCGGACCGAATGCATAGATATCCCAGAGTCCGGAAACAACCATGGTGTCAGTGCAGTCGGAAACCGTGCAGGAGAGGGAGGTGGTTGGACCCTGCTCAGCACAGATCCACGTCAGGAACGCGGACGCTGGACGAGGCAGCGGCTCGGCCTGTCCGGCCGCCTCGCCGGTGCCCACGAAAATCCGGCGTAGCGGCGGCTGCCCCGTCTCGCCCCGGCCTCGGCCGCCGCGGCACACCGCAGACCTCACGGCTGACGCGATCCGCCAACGCCACGGCGCTCACAGGCGGAGCACACCAGGGCCCGGGGAAACCAGGCAGAGGTCCCGGCGCAAGCGGCGGCCTGGCCGGCACGCCGGCAGTTCGCGACCAGACCCCCAGGGTGGCCTGGGGGTCACCTATGCCGCAGAAGGGAGGGCAAACCCATGACTCTACCGAGGTGGCTCCTTGCACCCCTGGCAGCCGGCATCGGCGCCAGCGGCAGGTGCGCACCCGTCAGGCACCCGCGGCCGAGTGAGATCTGGACCGACGTCGACTGGTACGACCGCCTCCGCGCCCGCCGGCCACCTCTCCCCCTCCCGGCGGGCCGCGGCGGCTGACACGGGCCGACGTCCCGCTCGGACCGCACCTTTCGGCGAGCTCCCCGCGACGGCGCAACGCGAGCCAAGAACGCGCCTTCACATCCGCGCCGACGGCACCTGCGCACACGCGGCGCATGGGCAGGGCAGGGCTGCTGCACCACCGGGATTGCGGTGCTGTCGGCCGGGCGCCCCCGCAGCCTGTGCAGAAGCCGCGGGATGCGCGGGCGCCGCCGGGGATGCGGGCCCACTGCCCCGCCCGTCCGCGGGATCGTCCTGCAGCCCGTCGGGGGGCCGGCCGGCTGCGGTGCGCCAGCATCGCACCACCGGTTCCCCGAACAGCTCATAGACGCTCACCGGGGAAGGTCACGCACCACGGCGGACACCACCGCGACGATCACGGTGGTCACCGCGATGCCGACCATCACCATCCGCCCATGCAGGCGCCTTCTGCCGCGTTCGCAGAGGGTGACACCGGTCTGATCACCGGCCCCGGGCGTAAGCCGGTCGGCCTCCGTCAGGCCCGCCAACGGCTCCACCACACGACCGCGAGCATCCATGCACGGCCCAACGAACGATCAAGGGCCTTCATCAGCGCAATATCACCCGACTGGCCTACTGCCTTCGCGTCCGGCGTGCGAAATTCCCCCAATCGGCCCAGTCTTGGACCAGGAGTCCGTCCGCCGCGTTCCCGTGATCACTGCTTCACCGGGAGGCGTCATGGTTGCGATAGCTCTGGTCCTGCCGGTGATTCTCCTGCTCATGCTGTTCGGGCTGGACGCCTTCGAGAGCTTCCTCTTCCCCCCAACGTCAGCACCCCCGCCGGGCGACATCGGCCCGACAGCAGGCCTGTCCGTCGTCGATGCCGACACCGACGCTCAGCTCGAACCGGCACCATGGGTGAACAGTGAGTTCCCCGTTCCAGCAGCCGAGCCCTGCGACCCCTAGACGTGCATGCCCGCACGCGCAACAGAGTGGATCAGGGCACTCGTCCTGGCCCTGGACATGTGTCATGCGATGCTCACGTCATGACTGATCAACACGCCGTTGTCGTCGCCCGCCGGCCAGGTCGGGCCCTGTCCGCCCAGGATGGCCTGGCAAGTCTGCTGGCTGCCTACCACGTGCAGACGCAGGCCGAGAAGGGTGAGGCCGTCGCCGGTGTGGATGGGTTGCCGGACCGCTACCGGTCAGAGATCGCGGATCCACAGGCCGCATTCGTCGACGATGTCGTGCTGCTGGCGATGAGCGGGGACACCGCGGTGGGCTGCCTGGTGGTGACCGCGCCGGTCGACGGACGTACCGAGGTCAAAAGGCTCTGGACGGATCCGGCGTTCCGGGGGCTGGGCGTCGCGTCCAGCTTGGTGAGCACCGCCCTCGTACATGCTGCGGAAAGCGGCCTCAGCGCGGTGCGGCTGTCGGTGTGGAAGTGGCGGACCGGCGCGATCGCTCTGTACGAGCGGCTCGGATTCACCGCCACCGAGTCGTGGGACGCGCGGGATCAGCTGGTCTGCATGGAACGTGCCGTATGAGTGGTCACAGCCGTTCGTCGCCACCACCAGTACGGGACCGGCCGCCTCGAACCCGACCGGCCCGCCGAGTTGGGCAAGCTCGTGACCGACACCGCGGCGGAGATCACCGCACCGGCACCGCCAGGTACTGGTACTCCAGGAACTCGTCGATCCCGACGCGGCCGCCCTCGCGGCCCAGACCGGACTGCTTGACGCCGCCGAAGGGCGCGGCCGGGTTGGAGACGAGACCGGTGTTGAGGCCGACCATCCCGACCTCCAGCCGCTCGCTGACGCGCAGAGCACGGTCGAGGCCCCCGGTGAAGAGGTAGCCGACGAGGCCCCACGGGGTGTCGTTGGCGCGCCGGACGACCTCGTCCTCGTCGTCGAAGGTGAGAATCGCGGCGACCGGGCCGAAGATCTCCGTGTCCATCAGACGGCTCTCGGCCGAGACATCCATGAGCACGGTCGGCGGGTAGAAGCAGCCCGGTCCCTCCGGCGTACGTCCGCCGACGAGCACTCGCGCGCCGCGCTCCACCGCATCGGCGACCAGCTCCTCGACCTTGGCCCGGCCGGCCCGGTCGATCAGCGGGCCGACATCGACCCCGTCCCGGGTGCCCGGGCCGACGACGAGCGCGCCCATCCGCTCGGCCAGCCGCCGCCCGAACTCCTCGGCCACCGAGCGGTGCACGAAGAAGCGGTTGGCGGCCGTGCACGCCTCGCCCATGTTGCGCATCTTGGCGACCATCGCGCCGTCCACGGCCTTGTCCAGGTCGGCGTCCTCGAAGACGATGAACGGCGCGTTCCCGCCCAGCTCCATCGAGGTCCGTACGACCGCCTGCGCACTCTGGGCGAGGAGCAGCTGCCCGACGGCCGTGGAGCCGGTGAAGGACAGCTTGCGGATCCGCCCGCCACGAAGGAGCGGTTCGCACACCTCCCCCGCGCGGGAGGTGGTGACGACGTTCAGCACGCCGTCCGGCAGCCCGGCCTCTTTGAGGATCGCGGCCAGGGCCAGGCTGGACAGCGGGGTCTGCGGGGCCGGCTTGAGCACCATCGTGCAGCCGGCCGCGACGGCCGGACCGATCTTGCGCGTGCCCATGGCCAGCGGGAAGTTCCACGGGGTGATCAGCAGGCAGGGGCCGACGGGTCGGCGGGAGAGCAGCATGCGGTTGCGGCCGTCCGGCAAGGTGGCGAGGCCGCCGTCGATACGGACGGCCTCCTCGGAGAACCAGCGGAAGAACTCCGCCGCGTACGCCACCTCTCCCCTGGCCTCGGCCAGCGGCTTGCCCATTTCGGACGTCATCAGGTGGGCGAGCTCGTCGGTGCGCTCGACGATGAGCTCGTAGGCACGGCGCAGGATCTCACTGCGCACGCGGGGTGCCGTACGGGCCCACTCCTCCTGCGCCTGCACGGCCGCTTCCTCGGCCAGCTTGGCGTCCTTCGGGCCGGCGTCGGCCACGTGGCAGAGCACCTCGCCGGTGGCAGGGTCGACGACGGGCATGGTGGCACCGTCCGCGGCGTCCACCCAGACACCGCCGATGAACAACTGCGTGGGTGTGTCGGTCATGAGCTTGCTCCTGGTCGGTCGGCGGCGGGGTCGCGCAGTTCCGCGAGGTGAAGGGCGCGGATGCCTCGGTCACCTGCGAGGTGGTCGATCTGGGTGGCGCAGCCGGAGCCGTCGGCCACGGCGACCGCCGGCGTCTCCTGGTCGATGGCGTCGAGGCGCGGCTTCAGGGCCAGGTCGGCGACGGCCGTCGAAGTGTCGTAGTGCTGGGCCTTGAAACCGAAGTTCCCGGCGAGCCCGCAGCAGCCCTCGGCCTCGTCGACGTTCCGTACGCGTTCGTCGGCGCTGCGGGGAAGGACCACGGCCCTCCGCGGGACCCGGTAGTTGGAGACCTATGGACCCGCGCGACCAGCGGCTCCAGGGCCGTGGTGGTGTCCGTCATCACCGTGCGGCTCCCGCGGTTCCGGCCTCGACCGCTGCCGCCCACGCACGGAGTCCCTCGTCCACCCCGATCTCGTCGATGACGAGGGCGGGGATCATGCGGACGACCTGGTTCCAGGCGCCGCACAGCAGCAGAAGCAGGCCCTCGTCGACGGCGGCCCGCTGTACGCGGGCGGCGGTGTCGGGGTCGGGGCTGCCGTCCTCGGTGACGAACTCGCAGGCGAGCATCAGGCCGAGACCGCGCACGTCGCCGATGGCCGGAGTACGCTCCGCGACCGCCTCCAGTCCGGTGCGCAGCCGCTTGCCCATCGCCTCGGCGTTCTCCACGAGTTTCTCCTCGCGCACGACGTCGAGCGTGGCGCAGGCCGCCGCGCAGGCAACGGCGTTGGCGCCGTAGGTGCCGCCCTGCGAGCCGGGCCACGCTCTGCTCATCAGTTCCTCGGAGGCCGCGATCCCGGACAGGGGGAAGCCGCTGGCCAGGCCCTTGGCGGTGACGAGGATGTCGGGCGTGACCCCGAAGTGGTCGTGGCCCCAGAAGCGGCCGGTGCGGCCGACGCCGGTCTGCACCTCGTCGAGGATCAGCAGGAAGCCGTGGCGGTCGGCGCGTTCGCGCAGGCCTTCCATAAAGGCGCGGGTGGCGGGCACGTAGCCGCCCTCGCCGAGCACCGGCTCGACAACGACCGCGGCGGTGTCGGCGGGCGAGGAGATGGTCTGCAGGGTGTAGTCGAGTTCCTTCAGCGCGAAGCGGGTGGCGGTGTCCTCGTCCCAGCCGTAGCGGTAGGCGGTCGGGAAGGGGGTGACGACCACTCCGCTCATCAGCGGCGAGAACCCGGAGCGGAAGCGGGTTCCGGAGGTGGTCATGGAGGCGGCGGCGACGGTACGGCCGTGGAAACCGCCGTGGCAGACCAGCACGTTGGGGCGGCCGGTGGCCTGGCGGGCCAGCCGCAGTGCGGCCTCGACCGCCTCGCTGCCGGAGTTGGTGAAGAACAGACTGTCCAGGCCGGCCGGCAGCACCTCGCCGAGCTTGTCGACGAGGCGGCGCAGCGGCTGGTGCAGGACCGTCGTGTACTGGCCGTGGACGAGGGTGGCGACCTGCTCCTGAGCGGCCGCCACGACCCTGGGGTGACAGTGGCCGGTGCTGGTGACGCCGATGCCGGCGGTGAAGTCGAGGTAGCGGCGGCCGTCCTCGCCGTAGAGGTGGACGCCCTCGCCCCGGGCCGCCACGACGGGGGTGGCCTGGCGAAGGTGCGGCGACAGTGCGGTCATGTTCGTCTCCCGGCCTCGGTGTTCGGTCTGCTGCACTCCCCCGAGCATCTCGGCGGACCAGGGCCGCGCCGAGGCGCGATCTGTCCGGCCGGGACGCGATATCCGGACGTTGTGTCAGGCCACGTCGTGCCATGCCGGACGCCGCTCGTCCACGGAGCGCTCTTGCGCAGGTCAGCGACGCTTGTCACAGTGACCGGGCACTCCCCCGAGCTCTCGGCTCAGCCCGGGCCTCTCTTACGGATCAGGTCGGCTGCGAACGACGGTGTCTTGTCGCGGGGCCCGACAAGGTGCGAAGGGGAGGCCCGCGGCACGGCCTCCATGGAGACATCGTGAACGACAGCCATCCGGCCGGCCAGGGGCCCATCCGTCCGCTCACCGTGGCCGACGTCCTGGCTCTCCCCGTCCTGACTGCCGGACAGCCTCAGGTCGTCACCGGCTTGCGTCACCTGGACCGGCCGGTCAGATGGGTCCACATCACCGAACTGACAGACCCCGCGTCCTTCCTCAAGGGCGGCGAACTCGTCCTCACCACCGGTATGCCACTTCCGGAGGACTCGGCCGGCGTGCGCCGGTACGTCGACGAACTCGCCGGCATCGGGGCGGCGGCCCTGGTCATCGAACTCGTACGGCGTTATCACCGCCCACCGGAGGCGCTCGTCGACGCCTGCCATGTGCACGGCCTGCCCCTCGTCACTCTGGCCAAGGACGTGAACTTCCTCGAGGTCACCCAGGTCGTGCACGCGCTTCTGCTGGGCAACCAGGCAGACGTCATGCGCCGTACGCAGCGCATCCACGAGGCATTCACCTCCCTCACGCTGCGCGGAGCCGGCCCGGAGGACGTGGTGCGCGCGGCGGCGGAGATGAGCGGCCGCACGGTCGTCCTGGAGAACCTGGTGCATCAGGCCCTGATCTGCGAACCGTCCGCAACCACGGTGGAGGAAGCGCTCGCCGACTGGGAACAGCGCTCGAGAGCCACCGGTCCCGGCGATCCTGCGGCGATCTGCGGCCCGGAGGGCTGGCTTACGGCACCCGTCGAGTACCAGGGCGAACGCTGGGGCCGTGTGGCCATGCTGCCCGCCCGCACCGGCGACGGAGGGGCCTTCGGCCCTGAGGACACCATCGTGCTGGAGAGGACGGCCATGGCGCTGACCGTCGCCCGCCTCATCCACTCCACGCCCTGGGAACGTGGCGCACACCGAAACGCCCTGCGCGACCTGGTCGAACAACGCCACCGCTCCGCCCAGGACGCAGTCGCCCGTTGCTCGGCACTGGGCCTGCCCACGGATCGAGGCCGCTACCTCGCCACCTTGCTGGACGTGAGCTCGGGGCAGCGGGGAAAGGAACCCGGAGCCGAGTTGGAAACCCGTCTGTTCGAGGAGCTGCGCACGGCAGGCATCCCGGCGCTCGTCGGCGAGCTGGCCCCCGCACGGCTCGGTGTTCTGCTGGCTCTGCGCCCCTCCCAGCCCTGGCGCCCCGTTCTCGAGCGATTGTGCGACGCGGCCCTGGGCGTCGCCCCGCAAGCGGTCGTGAGCGTCGGCTCGGAGGTCGGGGAACTCGCCGACGCTGCCCGCTCCTTCCGTGAGGCGGCCTGGGTCGCCGAGGCCACTCCGCCGGGCCAGCCCCTCCCCCTTGACCGCTCCTTCCACGAACTGTCCGACATCGGCCTGCGCCGGCTGCTGTACGCCCTCCGGCAGGACACCCGGCTCCAGGACTACACCGAACGACAGCTCAGCCGGCTCATCGACCACGACACAAACCACGGCACCGAGCTGCTCGCGACCCTGCGCCACTACCTCGAGGCCGCCGGCAACAAGACCACCGCCGCCCGCCGGGGCGGCCTCTCCCGCGAAACCATGTACCAGCGCCTGCGCACCATCGAGCGTCTGCTCGACTGCGACCTCGAATCCGGCGCCCAGCGCACGGAACTCCACGTGGCCCTTACGGCACTCGACGTGCTTCGAGCCCATTGACCCGCTCGTCTGCTTGAACAGGTTGAACAGGTTGAACAGGCGAAACGGCCAAGGATGCCACTACGTCGTCGTGCCGTAACGGACGCGTCAACTACGGCGTGTGGGTGCGAGGGGGGGAGGTGGACAGTGACAAGCTGCCGACCCCCTCACAGGACAACCAAGGAGTGCGCTGTGGAACGTCTGGGACTCGTGGCCGTGCTGGTCGCTCTGGCCGTCGCATCGGGCTGCTCGTCCCCTGCCCCTGACGACAAGGCCGCACCCCCAAGCCCTTCGAGTTCGGCATCCGCCGATGGGGCGCGCGAGGCCGTCGAAGCCTATGTGACCGCACTGAACTCCCGCAGTGCCACGGACCTGATGGCCGTCGGCGGTGTCCCGGACGCGAAGTGGTCAAGGCAGGAGGCGACACAGATCCTCGCGGACCGGGGCGGGCGCGGATGGAAGATCAAGGAGGTGCAGATCGAGCACGACATGGGCCCGGACACCGGCTCCGCCCGCCTTGTGGCCGAGGACAAGGCGGGTAAGCCGTTACAGGACACCTTCACCGTGACGCGGCAGCAGGGCACCTGGCACGTCGTGGTCTTCACGCACCAGCCGACCGGGCCGGGCAAGGAACCCGCCTCAACCGACAAACATGGTTCCTGACGTCGGTGCCTTCGGCCTGCTCCGGATTGACCAGGCCGCAGGGGTTCTTGTCATCCTGGTCGGGGTTACGAAGGCGACCGGCAGCGGTTGCCGAACGGTTCAGGCTGCTGCGGCACCCCCGTGGTTCCCGGTGACGAAGGCCAGGATGTGCGGGACCGCCTCGCGCAGGCTGACGAAGTGGCGGTGCACGCCCTCCACGGCGGTGGCGGCGTTCACCCCCCACACCGTCATCCCGGCCCGCAGCCCGGACCGCACTCCGGACGGGGCGTCCTCGATGACCAGGCAGTCTCCGGGCTCCGCTCCCAGCCGTTCGGCGGCCTGAAGATAGGGGACGGGAGAGGGCTTGCCCTCCGCCAAGGCTGCGGCATCCACGATCACCGCCGGCATCGGCAGGCCCGTCCGCTGGAAACGCCCGCGCACCCGGTGCTCGTAGTTCGAGGTCACCAGCGCCCAGGCCCCGGGGGGCAGGCCGTGGAGCAGCTCCGACGCGCCGTCGAAAGCGGCATAGACTCCGGAGCGGACGTCTTCGTCCTCCAACTCGTGCAGTACGGCCAGGCATTCCTGCGGATCGCGGCCGGCAGCGACCTGGGCGAACGTCTCCACCGGCCGCGTCCGCAGGGCGACCTGGTAGACCTCGTCCGCGTCCAGTCCGTATCGCTCCGCCCAACTCCCCCAGACCCGGCGCTGGTTGCTCACCGCGTCGATCAACGTGCCGTCGACGTCGAACAGGACGTACTTGCTGTGCAGTCCACTGGTCACGCATCGATCATGCCAGGTCGCGGGCGGGCGGCCACGGGCGCGCGGCAGTGGGACGCATCGTCAGAGGGGTGTCGACGCCGACAACACGAACACGGTCGGGGGCGAAGCGGTCGCCGCCCGGGCCCTCGGCGGTCCACCGCAGATGGGTCAGGACCACCAGGCCCTCATCGGCCGTGACCAGGGTGCTGGCGTCCTCTGCGGTGTGACCGGGGGTCGTCATGAGCGTGATCGACGGGGAGAGCCGGTATCCATCGGGGTCGTGAGCCAAGGCCCCCGGCCCCGTCGCGTGGCGCGAAGTCACCGCGGCGGGGCCGCCGAGACCTGAGCCACGCGTCCCGCTCCGACGCCGTAGAGAAGGGATGGGCAGATCCGTGCCGGCCGGAGGCGCCCTCGCCCGCGGTGAGACCTCCACGGCCGGCCTCTCCTCACCAACCAACTGAGGTCTGCCACCGGGTCCGTCGGCCTTACGCCCCGGCCGCCTCGATGAACTCGCGTACGGCAGTGCGCGGGTCTCCCGAGCGGACCAGTGCCTCGCCGACCAGAACCACGTCGGCTCCCCAACCGCGGTACTCCGCGACGTCCTTGGGTCCCGTCACTCCCGATTCCGCGACCTTGACCGTGGCCTCGGGGATGGCCGTCACGAGGTCGGCGAACACGTTGCGGTCCACGTCCAGCGTCGTCAGATCCCGGGCGTTGATGCCGAGAAGCTCGGCCCCCGCGGCAGCGGCACGCCGCACCTCGTCGGCCGTGTGTGCCTCCACGAGCGGCGTGAGGCCCAACTCCTTGCACAGCCCCATCAGATCGGCGAGTTGGCCGTCGTCCAGCGACACGACCATGAGGAGCGCAAGGTCGGCGCCGTGTGCGCGGGCTTCCCACAGCTGGTAGGGGTCCACGATGAAGTCCTTGCGCAGGACGGGCACGTCGACCCGGGCGCGTACGGCGTCGAGATCGGCGAGCGAGCCGCCGAAACGCCTGCGCTCGGTCAGCACACTGATCGCGGCGGCACCGCCGGCCGCGTACTGGGCCGCCAGGGACGCAGGGTCGGGGATGTCGGCCAGCGCACCCTTGCTGGGGCTCTTTCGCTTCACCTCGGCGATGACGGACACCCCGGGTGCCCGGAACGCGGGCAGCGGGTCGAGCGCGGGTGCCGCGTCGGCCACCCGGGAGCGCAGCTCCGCCAGCGGCGTCGCCCGCTTACGCTCCTCCAGGTCTTCGCGAACTCCCGCGAGGATGCCGTCAAGAACGCTCATCATTGTCTCCCTGTATCGAAATCGTCTGCCGCGTGGGACGTGCCTCGGCCGGAGTGAGGCGGTGCGCCGTCGTCGTCCCGGTTGTCCTCAGAAGACGGTCCCATCCGGATCGATCATGGTGTGCATACCGGCCTGCGCGAAGCGCGGAAGGTGAACTTCTCGCGGATGATCCATGAAATGCCGTGATCCCGGCAGGAGCGAACTCGAGGCTGCATGCAAGCGCTCGGCGTTTGCATGCAGCCTCGGTGTGTTCGATCGATACCGTCGCGGGCGGCTCAGGCCAGGCCGAACCGCTCGGCGTGGATCTGCCGCTGGGGAACCTTCAGCGTGCGCAGTGAGCCGAGCACGGCCGCGGTCATCCCGGAGGGGCCGCAGACGTACACGTCGCGTTCGGCCATGTCGGGAACCAGTGCAAGGAGAGCGTCCGGTCCGAACGGCGAACTCCCTTCCCTCGTACGGCCGGTGAGCAGGTGCAGCTTCCCACCGCGGTCGGCGACCAGGTCTCGTACCTCGTCGGCCAGCACGGCGTCGTTCTCGCTGCGCACCCGGTAGAGCACGACGACGTCGCCGGGCGTTTCCTCCTCCAGCAGGGCCCGGACCGGCGTGATCCCGACCCCTCCAGCGATGAGCAGCGCGCCGGGCCGCGTCCGGTGCAACGAGGTGAACGCACCGTACGGCCCCTCGACGAACGCGCGGGTCCCGATCGGGAGGTGCCGCAGACCGGCGCTGGTACCGCCGACCGCCTTGGCGGTCAGGCGCAACGTACGGCCGTCGGGTGCCGCCGACAGCGAGAACGGGTTCGCCAGCCACCAGTGGTGGTGCCCGGGAAAGCGCCAGATGCAGAACTGGCCGGCCCGGGCAGGCAGCCTGTCCAGGTGGCGGCCGGTGACATGCACCGACACCACGTCGTCCGACTCCGGCACCACAGCCGAGACTTCGAACCGATGATAGGCGTTGCGCCACACAGGTATGACGATCCGCCCCGCGACCAGGGCACCGAACGCGAACAGCCACAGGGCCCACCAGTAGATCTTGGCGAACGCGGAGGAGCTGAAGGTCGTGGTCTCCTGCAACTGATGAACGAACGCCAGCCCCAAGGCCACGTAGAGCAGCAGGTGCAGGCCGTGCCAGACCTCGTACGGCAGCCGCTGCCTCACATACCGGGCGGAGACCGCGGCGATCACGACGACGATCGCCGCGGCGCACATACCGAGCAGGGAGGCCGGCACTCCGGCCAGCGAGAAGAACGTCTTCGCCATCGACGTGTCACCGAGCCTCGCGAAGCCCAGCACGATCAGCACGGCGTGAGTGAGGACGGTCCACAGCAAGGTGAAGCCGAGCCACCGGTGCCACACCGTCAACCGGTCCATGCCGATACGGCGGTCGAGCCACGGCAGCCGGGCCACCAGCAGCAGCTGGAACAACATCAGCACGGCGGCGTGCAGGCCGAAGAACTTGGCGACGGTGAGCACCCCGTTCTGGCCCGTCCCGGCGGTGAGAAACAAGACCTCGACGATCACCAAGTTGACGATGACGAACGTCCACAGCGCCCGCCGCGCCGCGACCACCGGAGGTATGGTGCTCTGCCGCACCTGCGAAATCGTCGCCTCCACCGCTTCCCCTCTTGTCCAAGTGACGCACTCGCGCCCGGCACACAGGCCTCGAGAACCCCAGGGTCCTCACCCGGCGACCGTCCCGGCCGGTGTCGCTGGGTACGCTGCGTGATTAAGGGCTTAACCACAAGCCGTCACAGGGCTGTTGAGGTACACATGACGAGCTCGCGTGCCTGGCGGCGTCCCACGCTCGGCGCCGTGGCCGCACGAGCCGGGGTCTCCACCGCCACGGTGTCGAACGCGCTCAACGGCACCGGCCGGCTCTCCGAGGCGACGAGGCAGCGCGTGCTCGCCGCCGCCCGCGAACTCGGATACGCCCCGGCCAGTACGGCCCGTGCCCTGGCCCGCGGCAGAACCGGAGTCCTCGGCCTGACCATGACGACGTACGGCGACCTGCCCGTCCCGTACATCGAGATCCCGTACTACGCACAACTGGCACTGGGCGCCATGGCGGCGGCCCATGAACGCGGCTACCTGCTGACGGTGATGCCGAGTTCGATGTCGCCGTGGATGTGGCTCAACACGCCGATGGACGGCGTCATCCACGTCGGACCGCGTGCCGAGGACCCGGTGCGTGCCATCCTGCGGGAGCGCGGCATACCGATGATCAGCGAGGGCCGCCCGCCCGAGTGCAGCTGGCGCGACGCATGGGTGGACGCCGACCACGGAGCGGGGGTGCGCCTGCTGCTCGACCACCTCACGCACTCCGGCGCCCGGCGGATCGCGCTGTCCCTGCCGGTTCACGACGACGCGTATCCGCATCTGATCGCGGACGCCTACCGGTCCTGGTGCGGCGACCACCGAAGGCCCGTCCTCCTCGAGGAATACGCCACGCTGCCCGACTACTTCACGGCCGAGCAGAACGCGGTCAGCCGGCTGCTCCGCCACGATCCACAACCCGACGCCGTCATCGGCGTCTACTCCGACTCCGGCCACAACATCCTCGCCGCCGCGCGCCAACACGGCCTGCGGGTGCCGCGAGACCTGCTGGTGGCCTGCGTCAGCGAGGACCCCGACTACGCGGCGACCACCCCGCCCCTCACCACCGTCAGCCTCTGCCCGGACCAGGTGGGCGCCGAAGCGGTCGACCTGCTGATCGCTGTCATCAACGGCCGCAGCGGCGTGGACCGGCGCAGACTCGTCGCACCCGCACTGGTCCCTCGTCGCTCCACCTGGCGGCCAGGACGGCAAGACATGGGATGTCAACAGGGGTAACGAGACAGAAAACAGCCCCTCCTTGCCATCGGTCCCAGACTTCCAGCTATTCATGGGATGTCTAAGTCGGCGTCGTGGTATCCCATACGGGTGCGCTTCGCACTCGCAGAAGGGACGCTGCATGAGAAGAACCTGGTTAATACCGCTGATCACGCTTGTCGCTGTCGCGCTCGGGGTGACGGCGGCAGGGGTGGCCCCCGCCTCCGCCGCCTCCAACACGCCCTTGCGGGTCATGCCGTTGGGCGACTCGATCACCTGGGGCGTGGGCAGCAGTACCGGCAACGGCTACCGCGGGCCGTTGTGGAACCAGCTCGCGGCGGACGGCCATCCGCTCGACTTCGTGGGCACGGTGCGGAACGGTTCGATGTCCGACCCCGACAACGAAGGCCACTCCGGCTACCGCATCGACCAGATCGCCGCACTCGCCGACGCCTCGCTGACCCGCTACCGGCCCAACGTCGTGACACTGCACATCGGTACCAACGACCTCCAAGGGGCCTCCGAGGTCAACACCGCCATCGCCCGGCTGAGGTCGCTGGTCAACCAGATCACCGCCGACGTTCCCGACGCGACCGTCCTCGTCGCCTCCCTGGTCGTGTCCACCAGCAGCTCGGAGGAACAGTTCCGGGGCGCCTACAACCAGGCCACCCGGCAAATCGTCAGCGACGCCCAGGCCGCGGGCAAACACGTCGGATTCGTCGACATGAGCAGCCTGACGACGGCCGACCTGGCCGACCCCCTGCACCCCAATGACTCGGGCTACCAGAAGATGGCCGACGCCTTCCACCGCGGCATCCAGTCCGCGGACGGCGCCGGGTGGCTGAGGAACCCCGCCCCCGCTCCGGCGCGTGTGCAGTCCGGCATCGCCGGCAAGTGCATGGATGTCAACGGCGCCAACACCGCCGACGGCACCGCCGTCCAGACCTGGAGCTGTGGCGACAGTGCCAACCAGCTCTGGTCCGCCTACACCGACGGCACCCTGCGCTCCATGGGCAAGTGCCTCGACGCCGCCGGAGGGGCCACCGCCAACGGCACCAAGGTGCAACTGTGGGCCTGCCACGGCGGCGCCAACCAGGTCTGGCAGCCCTACAACGGCGGCTACCGCAACCCCGCCTCCGGCCGCTGCCTCGACGTTCCGGGCTTCTCCACGACCGACGGCACGCAGCTCCAACTGTGGGACTGCAACGGCGGCAACAACCAGAAGTGGACCACCCTGACCGCTGGATAACCCCCACTCCCGGGATCCGGCCCCGCTCCGGGCTCGGATCCCGGGAGACCATCGATGGCGGGCGGACCTGCTGCCGCAGCGGGGCGGTCCCGCAGACAAGCTCGTCCCCTGCCGGCCCTCATAGGAGTGCTCCGTGCTGGGCGGGCCGTAAGCGCTGGATGCGGCGCTCGGCGGCAGAGGGATCCTCACCGGAGTGCAGCGGCTCCCGGATCCTCGGCCGACCGCCAACTCCCCCGGCGGGAGTACGCCTACGGCGCGTTCCGGAATGCCCTCCGGCCCGGGAGGCCGAGGTGCTCTGCCAGGTCGGACAGGATGAGCCAGCCCTCCCCGCCTGGGCGGAGGTGGGCGGACTGTCCGTCGAGGAAGCTGTGGAGCATGGTGCTGTCAGGGTCGTAGACGCCTTGCTCGATGGGACCGGCCGGACGGGCAGGAAGCCAGGGCGGGTTGCACACGACGAGGTCGGCGCGGCCTGACGGGAACAGGCCGGGGCCCGACACCTCGATACGGTCACTCAGCGCGAGGCGGTGGACGTTCTCCCTGGCGCAGGCAAGGGCGCGCGGACTATGTCGGTGGCCACGACTCGTGCGACACCCCGGTGGGCAAGGACCGCAGCGAGGACGCCGGTTCCCGTGCCGAGCTCGAATGCCGTACTGGTGGCAAGGCTGCGCCGGTTGCCAAAAACACAGTCAGGGGAAGCCTGAGTGCCGTAGCCGGCCGCTACGGCACTCAGCCCTGCGTACCGTCGAGGCCGACGGAACCGGCGGCCTCACCCGGCGCGGTGCGGTGTTCAGCGCTGCAGCGTGAGCACGCCCGGTCGGTACGGCAGCTGCTCGTACGGGGCGCCGTCCGAGTTGGGAGACCTGCCCTGGTAGAGGAGCTGCAGGTTGCAGGGGTCGATGGTCATGGTCTGGTCGGGGTTGTTGCGGACCAGGTCACCGTGGCTGATGTCGTTGGTCCAGGTGGCACCGCTGTTGGCCTTGCCCGCGAACGGGTTGGACTCGGTGGCGGCCTGCGGCGTCCACGAACCGCTCAGGCTGGAGGCCGTGAACGAGCGGAAGTAGCGCTGTTCACTCGCACCCCGAGCCTCGACGATCATGAGGTACTGATTCTGGCCCTGCACCTTGTAGACCTGCGGCGCCTCGAACAGGTTCTTCACCGTGTCGCTCATGACCGTCGTGTACGACGAGCCGAAGCTGCCCGGGAAGTTCCCGATCGGCATGCTCGACCTGTAGATGCTGCCGTTGTCACCGGCGAAGAACATGTACATGTTCTGGCCATCGGCGATCAGGGTCGGGTCGATCGCGCTCCCGCTGGGGAGACTGCCGGTGAACAGCGGCTGCGGCGCGGACCAGCCGTTGGCGTTGGTGGGGTCGCTGGACGTGCGGTAGGTGAAGGGCCAGGCGGTGCCCCAGCCCAGTGAGGCCAGCACCCAGATGTTCTTGGGCGCGAAGTAGAACAGCGTGGGCGCCACAGCGCCCTGGCTCATACCGGTCTGCGTGGCCGAGGCCATGTCGGACCAATTCGTGAAGGGACTGAACGTCATCGAACCCCATCCCGATCCCGAGGAGTTCGTCGCGTAGACCAGGTGCTTGCCGTTGTACGTCACGTTGGTGAAGTCCTTCAGCGAGTACCACCCGTTCGACGGCTGCGCCAACGGACCGGTCGAGCTCCACCGGTAGGTCGACGGAAGGGAACACGAGTTGGACGTCCCGGACAGGCCGGTCCACTTCTGGTTGCCGGCGCCGGTGCAGTTCCAGAGCTGCACCGCCGTGCCGTTGGCCGTACCGGCGCCCGAAACGTCCAGGCACAGCCCGGACTCCACACCGACGACCGTGCCGTCCGCGTTCACCCGCCACTGCTGGTTCGCGCCGCCGTTGCAGGCCCAGATCTCCACCCGGGTTCCGGCAGTGGTGGCATGGCCCGGAACATCCAGGCACTTGTTGCCGTAAACCGTCAGCTGGTTGCTGTCCGTCAGCGTCCACTGCTGGTTGGACCCGCCCGTGCAGTCCCAGATCTGCAGGAGGGTGCCGTCGGCCTGCCCGGCGTTCGGCACATCGAGACACCGGCCGGAACCAGTGCCGCGCAATGCGCCGCTGGTGGCCGCCTGAGCCGGGTTGGCGACGAGCATCGCAGCCATTGAGATCAGGGCCGCGACCACGGCGGCGAGCATCACAGACAGATGTCTGCGGCTGAACGGTCTTGTGTGCATGGGAACCTCGCATCCCTCGAGTTAATGTTCGTCATGTCGAACGTCGGTCGAAGTGTCGAGCAAGCCGAAGGACCAGAACGAACGAGTTGAGGCAGCGATCTAGCGGTCGGCCACGCTCGAGCCGTTCCACTGCGGAGCGCTGCCGCCGTCGGCCCTGTGATGCGCGCGAGGCTCATCCGGCACCGTGGTTCGTCCTCTTCGATCGTCGGAACCCCGCCCGAACTCAAAACCTTGGGCATGACAACAGCCCGGCTCGGCAAGGAGGTTCGGGATCCATATGGGGTTCGGCTCCATCGCTCGTCTCCACTGCGACATGGGATGGATTAACGGATATGAACGTTGCCTGTGTCTAGTCTTGTGACGCAACTTCCTTTGCAGTGCAGGAGAACGTCCTCACTATGTCCTGAGGCCACGGAAAACATTGGGTGTTTCGACGGCTGTTTCGACGGGTGTTCGACAACGCACGGCGACCCGAGCGTGAGGTGATCGAGCGCCGCGCGGCGGCTTCCTCAGTGGTGAGGAATGGATGCCGCCGCCGCAGCCGATGCACCGCCGTCGCGGGCGGTGCATCACGTTCCACCGCCTATTCGCTCTCCAGTTGTGCCTTGTTGATGGCGGCTTGAAGTCGAAGCCAGGTCGGATCGGTTGCGTCGGCGGCGGTCACCGTCGCCAGATCGTCTGCTTCCCATGTGCGGGTTCCGTCGGTCAGGACGAGGTGCGACTCCAGGTCGTCGCCGTCGTCCGGAATCTCGGCGGTGGACTCCAGGAACGCCACGGCTGCAGCCCTGGCGATGTCCCTGCTCGTGGTCCAGGTCTGCGTGGAGCCGGAGAGCACGGACAAGAGCACCAGATCTCCCCCACTGCCGGCGACGAGAAGCTCACCGGTCGCCGTGGCAGCCAGCGCGGACAAGCGAGACCCGGTCAGTACATCGTGCTCGACCGCTTTGCGGGTTTCGACGTCCACCTCGACCAACGCCCCCGTGGGCGTTGCGATCCACAGCACGCCCGGTCGCAGCCCGAAGGCGATGTTGTGACGCGACCAGGTTTCCATCTGGTCGAGCCACTCCTGCGGGTAGGGATAACCAGGGCTGGGGTCGCCGAGAGTCGTGGCCAGAACCCGGTGCAGCGAAGGAAACTCGAAAACCTCCACCGAGTGGTCGTACGCGTTGCCACGGATCGCAATATGACGTCCGTCTGCGCTGAAGAGCGGAGTCTCGTAGCCGTCACAGTCCAGAATCAGCGCCCGGCGCAGCGGCCGCATCACGGCAGACGCGGTCTCCTGATCGACGCGCGCGAAAAGGCAGTGGGTGGCCCCCTGGTCGCTGGAGAGCGTGGCAACAAGTCCGCCCCCGGGATGCTCTGCGACTCCTGTGTCCCACGCGGGTCCGGCACCGATGGTCCCGGAGGCAAGGTCGAGGACGTCCGAGCTCTCCCACCCGTCGCCTTCGTCGCGAAACGACGGTGAACCCCACAGGGTCTGCCCGTCCGGGCTGAATGCCAGACTGCGGTAGGAGGCCGTGGCCGAAGCACCTTCCGGTTCGGAAACCCCGGCAGGAGTCCACTGCCGCAGTCCGCCCTCCCCTGCCACCACAAGCAGGGGCTGCTCCGGATGCCACGCCACAGCGGGCGTCCGCTCTGCCCGCTCCCACCCGAAGGCCTCTCCATAGGTGTTCGACGTGAGGCCCACGGAGCCGAGTTCGCGTAGCCGCCCCGCGCCGCAGTCCCAGATGTGGACTGCCGGACGCTCGGAGTCCAAGCAGGCCACCAGAGGAAGCCGCGGATGGCATCTCAGCTGTTCAAAGGAGCGTTCGCCGCCAACCAGCCCACGTGCCATCACCTCAAGATCAGTCACCCCAGCACCGTAGTTCTCGTCGGCCTGCGCGGCGAGGCCTTAACCGTCGTGATCCCGCGCCGCTGAACCGGGTGCTCCGGTGGGGCGTGTGAGCGCGCCGATCCCGTCACTGTGTGGTGACGCCGCGAGACAGCGGTGCCGCAGATTTGAGGTTCGGGCCAAACGCCGTCAGGCAGACAGCAGGTGGCGCACGGCCGTCTCTGCCAGATCGGCGGTGCGACCTCGGCCCGCTCGCACACGGCGTCGATGGTGAACGCTTCTGGCGGCCTGCTCAGCGCAGTTGCTCGGCCAGTCCGACGATGATGCCCTCCGGGCCGCGGACGTAGCAGAGCAGATAGCTGTCCTCGAACCGGGCGATCCCGCCGACGAGTTCGGCGCCATGAAAACGCAGGCGGGCAACGGTGTCCTCGATGTCGTCGACGGCGAACATGACGCGGTGCGTGCCCACAATGTTGTGCGGGCGGTTGCGCGGCCCGGCGCTGATCGCCGCGGGGCTGTGGTATTTCGCCAGCTCGAGCCGGCTGTGACCGTCGGGGGTCCGGATCATCGCCACGTCGCAGCGGACGCCGTCGAGTCCGGTGCACTGGTCGGCGAACGGTCCCTGGATCTCCCCCCTGCCCTCCAGTTCCATACCGAGCTCCACGAAGAACGCGATGGCGGCATCCATGTCCTCGACGACGATGCCGACGTTGTCCATCCGCTGGATCGCCATGCTGTCTTCTCCTTCTTCCTCGTGCGGCCGGTGGTGGCCGCTGATGTCCCTGGGACGGAGCCGGTGACACGTTCTCGACATCCGCAGATCCCCGAACTCCGAAAGGGAAGCAACATGCCGATGGCCCACGAGCCCTTAGGCACCGTCTCTCTGCCCCGCCCAGGGGCCGCGCAGTTCGCTGACCACCGCCCATGCCACCGACACCATCGGCACCGCCACGACCGCACCGACCACCCCGGCCAGGACACCGCCGGCGATCACCGAGACGGCCACCACCACCGGATGCAGCCGCACCGCCCAGCTCATCACCAGCGGATGCAGCACATGGCCCTCGATCTGGCCCACGACGACGATCAGCGCCAGCACCACGATCGCGATGACCGGGCCGCGCGACGCCAGGGCCACCACCGTGGCCATCCCCAGCGCAATCGGCGATCCCACCAGCGGGACGAACGCGGCGAAGAACTCCAGCAATGTCAGCGGCAGCGCCAACGGCACCCGCAGTACGAACAGGGCGATGCCGACCAGCACCGCATTGGTGGCCGCCACGATCACGATGCCCCGCGTGTACCCGGCAAAGGTCCGCCACGCCGCACCACCCGCGCGGCCTAACGCATCCCCCGCCCGCCGCGGCAGACCCCCCTTGAACCAAGACCACAACCGGTCACCGGAATAAATGAAGAACACGGAACAAAACAGCGCGAGTGCCCCAACCGTCAACACCTCGACCAGCCGGCCGGCCCCGCTCACCGCACCGCTGACCAAAGCCGAGCGATGCGCGGACACATAAGAACCCACCTTGCCCTGAAGGTCCGACATCACCGTGGGACTCACATGGAAAGGAGCCCCTTGCAGCCACCGCTCGATGCGCCCCACTCCCCCGCCGAACTCCCGCCCCAAGCGTCCCCATTCACTCGCCACCAGCTCACCCACCAGGGCGAGCAGCCCAAGGACCGCCATCACGCTTCCCGCGACACCCACCACCACCGCCAGCGCCCTCGGCAGCCACCGGTCCAGCAGATCCACAAGCGGACGCAGGACTGACGTCACCACCAGAGCAAGAAAAAGCGCCACAGCCACCAGCTGCAAACGCCCCAGCATCACGAAACACGCATAAGCGACCACCCCCACCACCAAAAGCCGCCACCCATACGCAGCCCCCACCCTCAGCCCCCGGGCGACCACCACACCCTCCCCGGCTCTCCCCCCGGCCACCCCCGCCCTCCGGGCACGCGCCACCGATCCCACCCTCCGCGCCGGCCGACTGCCCAGCACCACAAACCGCAGCCGCTCCCCGCCACGACGGCCGCCACCGCCACCCGGATACCGACGCAACCAGCGCTCGGCACCACCCACCCGCACATCACCACCTCACCTCGCCAAAGCCACGCAGCGATGTGTCCCCCCGGAGGCCCCCTTCTCAATCGCCGCTGCACTCACGGACCAGGAGAGAAGGGAAACCACCACCCTGCGTACATGTCCAGCGGCCCGGTGAGGCGATCGTTCCCCCGCTCCGTCTGGCCTGTAGGTACAAAACCGGCTCACCCGTACCAGTCCGACATGCATCCACAGAGAGGTGCAAATGACCCTAAACTGGGAAAAGCACTCCATGGATGATCGAGGGCAGCGTGTCGGCCAACGGTATGGCATCGAGTTCATACCCGCTCAGCGCCGCGGGTGTCGGTGAAGCGCCCGAGCGCGACGACGCGTTGGTGAGGGCCGTGGTCCATGCCGTGGAGGTCACCGGAGCGCATACGGGAAGCGTGTTCCTGCTCTCTGGTGACCGTCGCTCGCTCGTCGTGGCCGCGTCCTGCGGGACACCGCCCTCCCTGCTCAGCGGGTGGCGTCGGATCCCGGTCAACAGCCGTATGCCGGTGGCGGAGGCGTGCCGCTCCGGGCGCATGGTCCACCTGGCCGGCGCGGAGGAGACGATGCGGCGCTTCCCCCAGCTCTCGATCGCCCTGCCCTACCCGTTCGGCTCCGCATCGGTCCCCGTACGGGCGGGCGAGCGGACCTTCGGCGCCATCGCCGTGGTGTGGACGCCCAGGCCGGACGGAACCGGACTGTCGAGGGCGCAGCGCGCGCAGCTGCGCTCCGTCGCCGACCGGCTGGGCACCGCCCTCGCCGGACTGCGGGCCCGCGGCACGCTCGGTGAGTACGACGAGCGGACGGCTCCGGTACTGGTCCCGCTGCCGTCCGCTCCGGCGATCCGGGTGGGCCTGTTCGACTGGAACCTCGACACCGGAGCCCTCACTGTCGACGACGAACTGTGCGCGATCTTCGGGATTGCGCCCCGCGCGTTCGACGGTCGGGCGGCCACTTTGGAGGCCTGCATCGAGCCGACGGATCTGCCCGGTTTTCGGTCCGCCGCCCGCGCCGCGGTCGAGGAGGGACACCTACTGGCCCACCGCCTGCGCATCCTGGACGACCATGGTGGACACCGCGTCGTCGAGCTGTGGGGCCGGGTACCCGAGAGCCCCGACAACCCGGAGCCCTCTTGCCACCTGGTCGGCGCCGTGCTGGACTCCGGGAGCGGCATGGCCGCCGTGGCGGCGATCGAGCAGCTCGCGGACGGCTTCTTCGCGCTCTCCCCCGACGGGCGCCTCGCCTACGCCAACCACAGCCTCGAGGATCTGCTGCGGGTCCGCCAGGAGGAACTGCTCGGCCGGCGCCCCTGGGACATCCTGCCCTGGCTGGCCGATCCCGTGTACGAGGACCGCTACCGGGCCGCCGCCGTCTCCCAGCAACCGGTCTCCTTCCTGGTCCGCCGCCCGCCGGACGAGTGGCTGGTCTTCTCCCTCCACCCCGGCGCTCAGGGCATGACGGGATGGGCCTCACGAGTGCGGCAGCCCGTGCCGGCCGGCACCGGACCCGGTGCACCGGTCACCGAGGAGGGGCCGCCCTTCTCCTCGGCGCCTCCGCCCGCGGCCCCCCGCGTGGGTTCCCTCTACCGGGTGCTCACGCTGGGCAGCGCCCTCACCGAGGCCGCCACCGCGCAGGAGGTGTTCGATGCCGTCGCCGAACAGTTGCTGCCGGCCTTCGGCGGCCAGAAGCTGGCGATCACCGTGGTGGAGGAACAGCGCCTGCACCTGCTCGCTCAGCGCGGCTACTCGAAACGCTATCTCGCCCGGTTCGAAGGCACCCCGCTGCACGCCCGGCTGCCCGTGACGGACGCGCTGACCTCCGGGGTCCCGCTGTTCATCGAGTCCCGGGAGCAGCTCCTCAAGAGCTACCCCGGGCTCATTGTGGGCCACACCAACTCCTGGGCGTTCCTGCCGCTGATCGCCTCGAACCACCCGGTCGGCGCCTGCATTCTCGGCTTCGACGACATCCACCGGTTCCCCGACGAGGAGCGCGGAGTCCTCACCGCGCTGGGCGGCCTGATCGGCCAGGCTCTGGAACGCGCCAGGCTCTACGACGCCGAATTCGCCCTCGCCCGCGGTCTGCAGGACGCGCTGCTGCCGCACCGGCTGCCCACTCTGCCGGGGCTGCGCGTCACCGGGCGTTATCTACCGGGCACCAGGGGGATGGACATCGGCGGCGACTGGTACGACGTCATCCCCACCGGCGACGAGGTCGCACTGATCGTCGGGGACGTCGAGGGGCACAACGTCCCCGCCGCGGCCGCCATGGGCCAACTGCGCAGCGCCATGCGGGCATTCGTCGCCGCCGGCCACCGACCGAGCGACGTCGCCGCCGGCACCAACCGGCTCCACATGGACCTCGACCCGGTGCTCCTCGCCAGCTGCTGCTTCGCCCAGTTCCATCCCCGCTCGGGGATCGTGCGCATCGTCCGCGCGGGCCATCTGCCGCCCCTGCTGCGCCTGCCCAACGGGCACACCAAGATCCTGGATGTGCCCGGCGGCCCCCTGCTCGGCATCGACGCGACGGCACGCTTTCCGGAGTCGGAACTGCGTCTGGCTCCCGGGTCGGTCCTGGCCCTCTATACAGACGGGTTGATCGAGAGGCGCGACTCGGACATCGGCTCCGACATCGAGCGACTCCGGGGGGCGCTGGCCCGGCTCGGCGGGGGCGGCCTGGACGATCTGGCCGACGGACTGCTGCGGGATGCCTGCCGCGCTTCCCCCGACAGGGCGGACGACATCGCGCTCCTGCTGACCGAGTACGCCCCGCCACGTTGACCAGTGCCTGCCGCCACCGTCACGTGCCCCAGATCTTCCGGTACGCCTCCCGGTATCCCGCCGGATCCCAGGTCGTGGCGCCGTGGCTGTTGCCGGCCGCGCTGATGTGGACGGGGGCCACATACCCGCTGGCCGGCCGGCCCGAGAAGGCGCGATTGAACTCGTCGACGATCTGCCACCCCTGCAGGGACAGCGGCTCCGGCACGGTGGCCGCCTGGTACTGCCTGCTGTTGATGCGCTGGAAGGCGGAGGGGTCGCCGTCGCCGGCGCCGATGTTGAAGGGCGGGCCGGAACCACTCTTGCCGGCCGCGCGGAACGCCGGGGCGGCATCGGCGAAGTACAGGTCGTTGATGGCGACGGAATGGGTCCATCTCTCCTGGAAGCGGGAAAGCAGCGAGGAGATCTCCCGGGGCGTGCGGCTGCCGGCATCCGGGATCGGGATGTTCTCGTACGCCAGCAGCCTTACCCCCGCGCAGGTGGCCAGCTCCTTGTTGATCAGGTCGGACTTGTACTTGGCGAAGGGGATCGAGGCATCGGTGAAGACCACGGCCCCGGCGGTGCCGCCGGAGCTCGCGATGACCCACTGCGCGCTGGCTCTGGCCACGTCCTCGACTTTGGTGGTGATGTTGGTGAAGAGCCTGGGGCGCCGGCTGGGGCCGGGGGAAGCGACCGCGTGCCAGCCGATGAGCGGGATGCCTGCCGCGTTCGCACGCGCCACCTGCTGCGAGGTCGAGCCCGGGTCGAAGCCCCCGATGACGATGCCCGACGGTCTGACGTCCACGGCCTCGCTCATCGCCGCCTGGATGCCGGCGGGTGTGCCGCCACCGTCGATCACCCGGACGTGCCATCCGATGACGCGCGCGGCCTTCCGCACGCCGTCCGCGGCGCCCGCGACTCCGGGATTGGTCATGGTCTGGGCGACGTAGACGATGGACTTGCCGGCCACCGCGGTGGGACCGCTGGTCGGTCCGTTCCAGGCGATGTCGGTCCGCTCCGCCCGGCTGACGGCGGCCTGGGCCCTGGTCTGGGCCGCGGGGCAGCCGCTCGCACCCGAGGTGGAGTGCGCCGGGCCGCTCGAAGAGCCGCGTTCACAGCCGGCCAGCACGAAGACCGCGACCACCAGGGCGGTGGCAGTGAACCCCGCGTTGCGGACGGTGGAAGTGTTGCGGTTGCGGTGCACGGAAGCTCCTTGCGGAGGATGCCGCCCGGGCACACCGGCGGTGCCCGCGGCGTGGGTCATGGAGGGCTGCCCGGCGTGCCGTCGCCCTGTGTCACGGCGGGCACATCGCGGGCGACGATCGCACCGGTGCGCAGTCGGCGACGAGCGGAGTAGCCGGCCAGTCCGACGGCGAGGAGCAGGGTGCCGCCGTAGAACAACGGGACCGTCCAGAAATCGCCGCCCATCTGGGCGATGCCGGTGAGGCCGACGGCGAGGACGGCGACGGCGACGAGGGTGCCCAGGGCGTTGGGGCGCCCCGGTTTGATGGCGGTGGAGCCGAGGAGGGCCCCCACGAACGCGGGCAGCAGGTAGTCGAGTCCGACGCTGGGATTGCCGATCTGCTGCTGCGCCGCGAGCAGCACTCCGTCGAAGCCGACGATCAGTCCCGACGCGGCGAAGGCGTAGACCGTGTACTTGCGGGTCGGGATGCCGACCAGGTCGGCGGCGCGCGGGTTCGACCCGACGACGTGCAGGTACCTGCCGAGCGGCAGCCGCTCCAGAACCACCCAGAGGGCGACCGCGAGCGCGAGCACGTAGAAGGCGGGAACCGGCAGGCCGACGAACGTCGAGTCGTAGACGTCGGTGAAGGCGGCCGGGAGGCCTTGCGGGCCGGGGACGATCCGGCCGCCGCCGGTGACCCATCCGGTCACCGCGTACATCATGCTGCCGGTTCCCAGCGTGGCGATGAACGAATCGATCCGTCCGAATTCGACGACGACACCGTTGAGGACGCCCACGACACCCCCTCCGGCGATCACCGTGAGGCAGGCGAGCGGCCAGGGCCACCCGGCGTCCACGACGAGCTGCATCACCATGACGTGCGCCAGGCCGAGACCGTAGCCGATGGAGAGGTCGAACGCGCCGGTCACGATGGGGACCATCGCGGCGAGTGCGAGGACGGCCGGGATCGACTGGTTGGACAGGATCGAGTCGACGGTGTCCCGGGTGGGAAAGGTACGCGGCAGGGTGAGGGAGAAGATCAGGAAGAGCAGGGCGGTGAGGGTCAGGAGGCCGTAGGCGCCGATGAGTTGCCCGCCACGGCCGTGCAGTCGGGCGAGTCGCCTCGCTGGTCCCGAGCGACGCGGCCGTGGCGGGGGCGCAGCCGGAGAGGGGGAGCCGGTCACGGATTCGCCGCGGTTGTGGAGGGGGGCAGGGCCGAAGCAGCCCGCGTGAGCTCGGTGACCGTGAGGGCCGGGCCGCTCAGCTCGGTCGTCACGGATCCGCGGACGAAGACGAGGGCGCGCCGGCACACGCCCGCGACCTCCTCGAAGTCGCTGGAGATGAGGAGGACCGCGAGGCCGGCGGCGAGCGCCTCGTCGAGCAGGCGGTGGATCGCGGCTTTGGCACCGATGTCCACGCTCGCCGTCGGTTCCTCGAGGATCAGCAGGCGCAGGGCCGGCCGCAGCCACCGGCCGATCATGACCTTCTGCTGGTTCCCCCCGGACAGGGTGGCGATGGCAGCCTCGCTGTCGTCGGGACGCACCGAGAACCGCTCGATCAAGGTGCCGGCCTCGGCGCGTTCGCGGCGGGGACTGATCCAGCACAGCGCCGGCATGCCTCCCGCCCGGGGGTTGGCCAGGAGGTTCTCCCGTACGGTCAGCTCGGGGAGGCAGCCCTCCCGCTGTCTGTCGCCGGGTACGAGGGCGACACCCCGTCCGACGGCGTCCGCGACTGTGCGGGGACGGTACGGGCGACCGCCGAGAAGGGCCCGTCCGCCGAGGAGGGGCCGGGCGCCCGCAAGGGCTCGGGCGAGGCCCGTGTGTCCGGCGCCCGTGAGGCCGACCAGGCCGAGGACTTCCCCCCGCCGGAGCTCCAGACTGACCGGTCCCGCGTCTGGGGTGCGCACCCCGTCCAGGGTCAGGATGGCCGGGCCGCCGGACGGGGTGGTGGCGGGGCGGTGATCGGTCGGCCCCTCGCCGGTGATGGCGCGCACCAGGCGGGCAGGAGGGTGGCTCGCCGGCGAGCCGTGGCTGACCAGGCGTCCGTCGCGCAGTACGGCGAAGGTGTCGGCGACCTCGTACACCTCGTCCAGGCGATGGCTGACGTAGAGGATGCCGTGCCCCTGGTCGCGCAGGGTGTGCAGCACCCGGAACAGCCGGGTGCAGTCCGCGGCGGGCAGGCGGGCGGTCGGCTCGTCGAGGACGATGAGGCTTGCCCGTGCCGCCAGGGCTCGTGCGACGGCGACAAGCGAACGCTCGGCCGGGGCGAGGCGGGAGATCGGCGTGTCGGGGTCGAGATGTCCGGCGACGACCCGCAGGGCCTCGGTGCAGTGTTCTCGGGTGAGCCGCCAGGAGATCAGTCCCGCCCGGCGCCGATACCCGGCGCTCAGAGCGATGTTCTCGGCCACCGTCATCCACTCCACCAGGCCGAGATCCTGATGGATGAAGGACATGTGCCGGGAAGCGGCGTGACTCCCGAGCGGGTGCCCGGCCACGGTGACCTGCCCCGAGTCGGCGTGGTGGACGCCGGCGAGCACCTTGATGACCGTGGACTTCCCGGCTCCGTTGGGGCCAAGGAGGGCGAGGACGCTGCCGGCGTGGACATCGAGGTCGACCCCGGCGAGTGCGAGGGTTCCCCCGAAGCGCTTGGCAAGTCCGCGGACACGGACCAGAGGTTCCGCCCCGGAGGGCGGCACCGCATGCGCAGAGGTGTCGTGGGCCTCGTGCACGGACCTCTCCGGGGTTGGACCTGTCGTGTTCTTCCCGATGCGCATCAGTGACATTAGCTGCTCATGTCGCATGTTTTGGGACATCTGGCCGCTCCCTGTCACCCCGACGGAGCAGCGAATCGTCGGGGTCGGCGCCTCAGGTCCCCTCGAGCCCGCATTCGGCCCAGATGACCTTGCCCTGCTGGGTGTAGCGCGTGCCCCAGCTCTGCGTCAGCTGCGCGACGAGGAACAGGCCGCGGCCGCCCTCGTCGGTGCTGGCCGCTCGGCGCAGGTGCGGGGCGGTGTTGCTGGTGTCGGAGACCTCGCAGATCAGGGTGCGGTCATGGAGCAGCCGTACCCGGATGGGCCCTGAGCCGTGGCGGATGGCGTTCGTGACCAGCTCGCTGAGCACCAGTTCGGCGGCGAACGCGGCCTCGTCGAGTCCCCAATCGGTCAGTTGCCGGGTGGCGGAGGCGCGCACCTCGCTGACCAGGGCCGGATCGGCGGGCAGGTCCCAGGTGGCGATCCGCTGGGGGTCCAGGGCGTGGGTGCGGGCGACGAGCAGGGCGATGTCGTCGCAGGGGTGGGCGGGGGCCACCGTGTCGAGTATCGCCTCGCAGGTCTCGTCGGGCGTGCCGTTCTCTTGGGCCAGCGTGGCGCTCAGCTGATCGAGGACCACGTCGACGTCGCGGTGACGGTCCTCGATGAGCCCGTCGGTGTAGAGGACCAGCCGGCTGTTCTCAGGGAGGTCGAGCTCGGCGGTTTCGAACGGCAGACCGCCGAGGCCGAGCGGTGGTCCGGCGGGCAGGTCGGGGAACCACACGGTGCCGTCGGGGCGGACCAGAGCGGGCGGGGGATGGCCGGCGCGGGCCATGGCGCACTGCTGTGTGGTCGGGTCGTAGATGGCGTAGAGACAGGTCGCGCCGATGATGCCCGCGTCCACGGCGTCGGGATCCTCCCGGTCCAGGCGGCCCACGAGTTTGTCGAGGTGGGTGAGGACCTCGTCCGGGGGGAAGTCGAGTTCGGCGAAACTGCGGGCGGCCGTGCGCAGCCGCCCCATGGTGGCGGCGGAGAGCATGCCGTGGCCGACGACGTCGCCGACGAAGAGCCCGATGCGGCTGCCGGACAGGGGTATGACGTCGTACCAGTCCCCTCCCACATCGGATTCGGCGGGCAGGTAGCGATGGGCGACCTCGACGGCGTCCTGGTCCGGCACACCGTGCGGGAGCAGGCTGCGCTGCAGGGCCAGGACCATGGCGCGTTCGCGCGTGTAGCGCCGGGCGTTGTCGATGGACAGTGCGGCACGGGCGGCCAGTTCCTGGGCCAGCGACCGGTCGTCGTCCCCGAACGCCGGCGAGCCCTGCGCGCGGTAGAAGCCGGCCACGCCCAGGACTGCGCCGCGGGCGACCAGGGGCACCGCGATGAGGGAGTGGACGTGGCTCAGCAGCTGTGCGGAGTGCTCGGGGTCCTGCGCGAACCAGCCCGCGGCGGCCTTCAGGTCCGGTTCCAGCACTGCCTGGCCGCTCGTCAGACACCGCGACTGCGGCATCGTCGGACCGTAGTCGACCTGTTTGCCGACCGGGTGGAAGGGACAGTCGTCACGGATGCCGTGGACCACCGTCCGGCGTAGCTCACTGCGGGGATCGGCGGACTCCTCGCCGCGGAGCACGGCTTCCGGCAGGTCGATGGTGACGAAGTCGGCCAGTTGCGGCACCGCCGACTCGGCGAGCTCCCGGGCGGTACTGCGCACATCCAGGGTGGTGCCTATGCGGACGCCGGCCTCGGACAACAATTCCAGGCGCCGGCGTGCGGCCAGGGCGTAGGTCCCCACGTGCGGCTCCCCCACCATCACGAGCCCGCTCGCCGGGGGCGGGGAGTCGGAGTGTTCGTCCGTCGTGCCGTCGTCGGCCGTGACGCGCTCGACGCCCACGGCGGCAGGGGCGTGCTCCGTGCCGGGAAGATACTCCGCCGGCGAGGTGAGGTGGAGCTGCCCGGGCGCCACGTCGCGAACAGCCCCGAAGGACGTGAGGGAGGTGGCGACGGCAAGCTCGGCAGACAGGCCCAGCGGCTTGTGGACCTGCTGCGGGAAGGCGAGGGGCTCGCGGGGTGAGGGCCCGGGGGCAAGGGCCTCGATGGCGAAGCCCTCCACTCCGGAGGCGCTCGTCATCGGCCGGCTCACGAGCGTGACCCGACGGCCGTCGGACAGGGGCACGTCGACACGGGCCCGCTGCGCGCAGGCGATCAGCTCGGCGGCCTTCTCCATGAGGATGGCCTGGTCGCGGGGGCTCATCTCCACGGCCAGTTCCCGCACCCCTGTGCGGTGCCGAAAACCTCCGGCGGCCTCGGCTCCGCTGTCCAGGTACGCCCGCAGCAGAGCACGCTCACGCGAGGAACTCTGCCCCAGCAGCCGCCGCTCGATGCTCTTGGCCGCCTTGCGTATCACGGTGTCCAGCGCCGGGTCCTCGGCGCTGCGCGGATAGCCGAAGCACAGGACGCCCTCGATGCGGCCGCTGAGCGGGTCGCGGACGGGAAGCGCGCGGCAGGCACTGCCCTGGGAGCGCTCGGCGAAGTGCTCGGCACCATAGACCCGGATGGGTTGGCGCTCGGCAAGGGCGAGACCGATGCCGTTGGTACCTGCGACCTTCTCGGCGAACACGAACCCGGGGACACTCTGGATGGCCGGGAGAGCTCTGGCCAGCGACGCTTCCCCGAAACGGCGCAGGAGAACCGTCCCGCTCGCATCGGCGACGGAGATGTTCATAGCGCTGCCGGCGAACATGGCCTGCAGCCGGTCGAGCACCGGAACGGCCGCACGGACGATCCGTCCGTCCGGTTCGAAGTCCTCCCGGAAGGGAAGGTCGGACTGGTCCGGCGACAGCCCCAGAGTCCGGCAGCGCCGCCAGGAATTCAGGATCGACGTGCGCACGCCCGAGTCGACCGGCTCACCCTGCAGGAACCGCTCACGGAAACTGGCGGGCCCCGTGCCGCCTGACGCACGCCCCGCCGGTATCGGATCTTCGCCGGCCCGAACCACGCTCCGCCTCACTCGCGCCTTCGACAGTCAACCCTTCCGAAATGTCTGATATGGACGAGGATACGGGTATTGGAGGCGCGAGTCACCGCTCACAAGGCCCCACACACAGGGTGACCGGGCCGGATCGGCGTCACAGGACCGCGACCGGGTTGACGGGCGAGCCCGTCCCTCCCGGGACGTTCAGCGGCGCCACGACGAGCATGAAGTCGTAGCGGCCCGCCGTCGCGGTCGCGGCGGACAGCGCTTCCAGGTCGAGGTTGTCCAGCAGTGGCACCCCCATCGCGGCCACAGCCAGGGCGTGGACAGGCGAGTGCACGCCGTCCACGGGTGAGGGCCGTACGTCGCTGTCGCCGTCTGCGCCCAGCAGCGCGATGCCACGCTCGGCCAGCAGCGGCAGGGCGTCCACATGAAAGCCCGCGCTGGCCGTGTCGGGGTCCCAGGCGCCGAGTTCCTCGCGGCGCCGGACGTGTCCGGAGCGCAGCAGTACCGCGTCGCCGTCGCCGATCGTCACATCGAGCGCCTTCTCCGCCACGGCGATGTCCCTCGCGTGCACCGCTCGCCCCGGCTCCAACCAGTGGATCCCGAGGACGGCGGGCAGGTCGAGGAGCACTCCCCTTGTGACGAGGGACCCGAGCGTCGACACCGCGCCGAAGCGCGCGCCTGCGGCATCGACGACCTCGTGTGCCGTGCGGCCGTCGAAGAGCTGCCCCCGATAGGCGATGTGGCACAGCGCGTCGAGATGGGTGATGCCCTTGCCGTGGTAGTCGGCGGCGATGAAGTCCTTGTGGGTGGAGGGTTCCGGCTCCTCCACGTCACCGAGGTCGGTCATGTGGTGCAGGGCAGGCTTGCGGTTGCCGGGGCCGGGCCGGGTGTTCCACGGCAGCGCCAGTGGGACGACCGTCCCGGTCCGCACGCGCGCTGCGGCCCGCCGCACATGGTCCGCGGTGACCCGGTTCCAGGCACCGCGGTCGGCCGGGGACCAGCGACCCCACGTGCGAACCGCCTCGAAGAGTGCGTCGAACTCCCGACGGGAGACGGCGGGCCCGTTGCCGACGCCGGTCGGCGCGGGATTCGCGGCATCGGCGGAACTCGGACTCATCTGTACTCACCGCTCCCGGACTGGAACGGCTCCAACGGCACGACGGCACCGGACGCGACACGGACCGGGCTTACGGGGTGTGCGCCCGGCTGACGCCGTGACACGGAGAAGCACCGTCCTCGTGATCGGAAAACCAGCTTCGCACATTCACGGGTGCTCTTGGAGAGGTGTGCCCGCAGGGAGGGGTTGTGGGGCCCGTTCACCGAGGTGTTCGAAGCGCGCGGACGATCTCCGAGAAGAACGGTTCCGCGAACTGCCTCCAGTCCGGCTCCGTCAGCACCAGGGCCACAGCGTCCGCCCGCTGACCGGCCAACCTGCGCGCCGCGAGATGGGGCACAAGACCCAGCTCCTCGATGGCCCGCTGCACGGTCCGGCGCATTGAACGCGCCCCTGGCCGGCCAGCTCTGGCCAGGGCCCGCAGTTCAGAAATCGGCCCCTTCTCTCAGTCGGCGCGCCGTCCCACGCGCAGGACGCTCAGATAGCGGCGCGGTGCCCGGTCCCCCATCCGTGTGCGGATGCGCTCGGCGACAGCGTCCAGCAGGGGCTCACGGACCTCCGGGTCGAGCCTGCGATACAGCGACTGCGAGCGAAGGAGGTCGGCGAAGCCCTCCCCGGTCAACCACTGAACCGTCGGATACCAGCGCACCGTCGTCGGGCCGAACAGGTCTCCGGGATCCTCGACCAGGCCCCACCCCTGGTCGGTGGCGCGCACGTCGTCCTCCAGCGGCGGATGACCCCAGTCGGGGTTGCCCGGAGAGAACCGCTCGTGCAGATCGGCGCTCTCGGCATACACCTCCGGCTCTCCCGTCCGGCGGACCACGACGTGGCCCAGCAGTGCCATCCAGCCTCCGGGCGAGACGACCTCGTGCGCCCTCCGCCAGCCGACCGACGGGTCGACCCAGTGCCACGACGAGGCGGCGACCAGGGCATCGAAGCGCCGGCCACGGTCGTCCCACTCCTCGAACCGGGATGTCTCGACCGCTACCTCGGGAAAGGAGGCGAGTCGCCGGCGAGCGAGCGCGGCCATGTCTGCGCCCGGCTCCACGGCGGTCACGGAGCATCCCAGCGCTGCCAGCGATCGCGTGGCCTGACCACTCCCGCAGCCCACCTCCAGCACCGACGATCCCTCGTCCATGCCGGTGATGGCGACGAGATCCGCGAACAACTCGTCCGGGTACCCCGGCCGGACCCGGTCGTAGAGCTCCGCCACCTCGTTGAACACCCGGCCGAGGCCGTAGGGATCCGGACGCGTCTTCGGGTCATCAGTCACGAGCGCAGAACCTACGAGGCCGCCGGTCACGACGCCACCGGTTTCCCCGCAGCCGGAGACACGCTGCCGCCCGTCGCGGTATGCCGGGCGCCGCCGCTCGGAACGTTGACGCTGTCGAGTCGTTGAGCACTGGCACGGTTCCCGGCCCGCTCCTGTCTCGCGACGCCTTGCGTACCCGGCCGACCCGGTAGGGCCTCGCCGGTTCTACGCTGAAGCCCGTCCGTCTTGGCGGTGTCCCCCACGACCGCCGTGGCGGCCCTGGTGCGCCCCAGCTCATGCGATGCCGCCGGCCGAAGGCATCGTCGTGCGCCGACGCGGCCGTGGAATGTGGAAGATCCGAACAGTGAAAGGACTGTCGTGGTGACGGCGGAAACCCGTGACATCGAGAAGGCGGCCGGTGTGCTGCGCGCCGGAGGGCTCGTGGCCTTCCCGACCGAGACCGTCTACGGTCTGGGCGCCAACGCCGAGGACCCCGCCGCCGTCGCACGCATCTTCCAGGTCAAGGGGCGCCCGCCCTCTCACCCGCTGATCGTCCACCTCGCCGACGCGCAGCACCTGGCCGACTGGGTCCAGGAGGTGCCCCCGACGGCGCGCCTGCTGGCGGAACACTTCTGGCCCGGGCCCCTCACGCTGGTCCTCCGGCGCGGTCCCCGGGTGCCCCTCGAAGCGACCGGTGGTCTGGAAACGGTGGCCGTGCGTGTGCCCGACCACCCCGTCGCTCTCGCGCTGCTGTCAGCCTTCGGCGGCGGTGTCACCGCCCCGTCCGCCAACCGCTTCGGCCAGGTCAGCCCCACCGCTGCGCACCACGTTCGTGCGGAGCTCGGTGACGCCGTCGACTTCGTGCTCGACGGCGGCCCCTGCGAGGTCGGCGTCGAGTCGACCATCGTGGACGCCACCGGCGAGATGCCGAGCATCCTGCGGCCCGGCGGGGTGACCCGCGAGGACCTCGAAGCGGTGCTGGGGCGCCCGCTGACGGTCCACTCGACGAGCCACGTCCGGGTGCCGGGCCAGCATCCGTCCCACTACGCGCCGCGCGCCAGGGTCGTCCTCGTCGAGCCCGAGAAGGTCGCCGACGAGGCGGAGATCGCGCAGGAGCGGGGGCACCAGGTCGGAGTCCTCCTTCCTCCCACCATCGCCGACACTCCGGTGAAGGCACACACCGTGGTACCCGTCCCCGCCTCGATGGCCGAATACGCGCGCGACCTGTACGGCTTCCTGCGCGAACTCGACCAGCGGGGATGCGACCTCATCATCGCGTCCTTGCCGGTGGAGGAGGGACTGGGCCTGGCGATCGCCAACCGGCTCCGCCGCGCCGCGGGACCCCGAACCACCGAGTGACCAGCACCGCCGTCGACGCCCATTGAGCATGGGGGGTGGCCACCTGAGGGAGCCACCCCGCTCCGTCCCTCGGCGTCCTCGGCGACCAGGGCTCGCTGCGCCACCGCCGGACGGCCGCGGCAACGGATCCGTCCGGCCAGGGAGTTGGAGGGCCACAGGGCGGCGGTCGCCGCGTCGCCCTGGGCGGGCCCGCACCTACTGGCCGTCGCCTGGCGGGACGCGCCTCGAAGTCGCCCGGCGGGCCCTCGCGTGCCTCGACTCCAGCGCAATGCCGGAGCACATACGGCCAGGTCAGAAGCTGTCCGGCTGCGCAAGCCCGGCGGTTTCCAATCCGCGGGTCGCGACGAGCTGTGCGCTGCCGTCGGCCAGGCGGTAGCACAGGCCCACCACGGCGGCCTGGCCGGCGGCGACCTTCTCGGCCAGCACCCGGGAGCGATCCAGCAGCAGATCGACGGTGTGCCTTATGTGCTCGGCAAGGATCTCCTCCGGCTCCACTCGTCCCGCGGCCCGCGCCGCCAGCACGCTGGGGGTCACCCGCTCGACGACATCACGGACGTATCCGGCCGGTGCCATGCCGTCCTCCAGCACGGCGCAGGCCGCGCCCACCGCGCCGCACGAGTCGTGGCCGAGCACCACCACCAGCGGGCAGCCCAGGACATCCACCCCGTATTCGATGCTGCCCAACACCTCCGCACCCACGACGTGGCCCGCGGTGCGTACCACGAACAGGTCGCCCAGGCCGCGGTCGAAGATGATCTCGGCGGCCAGCCGGGAGTCGGAGCACCCGAACAGCACGGCGAAGGGCTGCTGGGACGGGGCGGTCTCGGCGCGGCGAGCGGCGTCCTGGTTCGGGTGCTCGGGGGCACCGGCGACGAAGCGCTCATTACCGGCCAGCAGCAGCTCGAAGGCATCCCGGGGTGTCGGAGTCTTGATCTCGGTCATGACCGCAGCCTACGAGCCCACACCGCTCATCGCGTCGCATGGCCCCCGCTCCACATCGCCGGGCTGGGCCACGCACGGCACGTCATGTCCCTGCCGGGACGCCGCGGGCGAATGCGGCAGCAGTCGCCAAAGGGCCCTGCGCCGACGGGTCGGCGAGCACCGGCAGCGGCAACGAGCCCGGATTCAGAGCGACTTTCGATGAACAGGCAACCTGAATCGGCTTTTCGCACTTTTCACAGTTGGCACACAAGAACCTCCTTCCGTGCCTGCACGACGTGCACGACTCGTCCCGACCAGACGTAGAAAGAGCACTCATGACCAGACATCACCCCACCGCTTTACGGCGTTCGGCGATCATCGCCGCCACCGCCCTCACCGTCGGCGCCGCGGGAACCGTCGCCGCGCCCGGCGCGGGAGCGGCGACGCCGACGGGCACGCCTAAGCTCCAACTGATCGCCGCCACCCCCTCGGTGACCGTCGACCGCTACGAGGGCGAGCCAGGGGTCTACCTGAACCTCGGCACCTACATCACGGTCGACGGGGGACCGCTCGAGATGCGGGTGACGCGCAAGTCGTACAACGACCCCGTGGTCGCGACACAGGTGATCCACTCCGGCAGCCGGACGGTGACCAAGGCCCTGCCGGCAGGCCTGGTGAAGGACTTCTCGGGCCTGCCGGACTTCCTCAAGATCAGCATCAGCGACGCGTCGGGCGCGAAGGTGGCCGACACCACGCAGTCGTTCTGCCCGAACACCCGGGCGGGCCGGATCCGGCCGGACGCCCCGGCCACCTCCAAGTACCCCGACGGCTGCTCCGACAACCCGTTCGCGCTCGGTGGGGTGTGGGGTGTCGAGAAGGGCTGGGCGGCGGCCACGTCGCCGGGGTTCCGCGGAGACAATCCCCTCGACCTGCCGGCCGGCGTCTACACCGCCAAGGTCTCGGTGGCGAAGAAGTACCGTGACCTGTTCGGAATGCCGGACAAGGCCCAGACCGTCAAGGTGACGGTCCGCCAGAACTCCGGCGGGGGCCAGGGCCTGGTCGGCAAGCACGGGCGGAAGAACGCGTCGAAGAGCCTGAAGCCGGCCGCGCACCGCCCGGTCGGCAGGGCGACCGTTCCGGCCGACGTGCCCAAACCCGACCTGCGTGCCCTCCCCGCGTACGGCATCGCGATCACCAACGGGGACGAGGGCGGAGCGGGCGCCGCCCCGACCAAGGACTACCTCGCGTTCAGCGCCACCGTATGGAACGGTGGCCCCTCGCCGCTGGTCGTGGACGGGTTCCGCAAGCCGGGCGCGGAGAAGATGGACGCGTACCAGTACTTCTACGACGCCCAGGGCAAGCAGGTCGGGTACACGCCCACCGGCACCATGGAGTGGGACCCGCGGGAGGGCCACCAGCACTGGCACTTCAGCGACTTCGCCAGCTACCGGCTGCTCGGCGCGGACAAGAGGGAGATCGTCCGCAGCGGCAAGGAGGCGTTCTGCCTGGCCAACACCGACGCCATCGACTACACGGTGAAGAACGCCAACTGGCACCCGTACAACACCGACCTCGCCACCGCCTGCGGTGAGGAGACCGCCATGTCGGTGCGCGAGGTGCTGGACGTCGGCAACGGCGACACCTACAGCCAGTACCGGCCCGGTCAGTCCTTCGACGTCTCGGACCTGCCGAACGGCACCTACTACATCCAGGTCATCGCCAACCCCGACAACCGGCTCAAGGAGCAGAGCACGGCCAACAACGTCACGTACCGCAAGGTGATCCTCGGCGGCACGCCGGGGGCCCGCACGGTGACCGTGCCGAAGTACGGCCTCATCGACGCTCCCTGACCACCAGCGGGCGGAGGCGCGTGCCTCCGCCCGCCGGCCACAGCCGGTGGACTGGCAGTAGCCCGGGCGGGGGCAGCCGCCCGAGTGTCGGTCGCCTGAAAAGCGTTCGCCGCCCGTCGTCCAGCGGCGCTAGCCTCGCTGATCATGGGAGCCCGAGCGCAGTACGTGGTGGTCGAGAACGGCGCCTGGCAGCGGTACTACTCGCACTGGGCCGCCAGCCGGGTGGTCGACGACCTGCTGCCCGGCCCGGCCGCGGCGACACGCTGCTTCCGTGCCAACCGGGAGATCGACGAATGGCTCGACGACGTGTGGTGCGAGGGCGCCGCACTCGTCGACCACGACCGCCGGATCCTGTGGTGGTTCGCCTTCGCCGACAGCTGGGCCGAGCACACCGCCGCCCGCGCCGTACTGGCCCGGACATGGCCCGGCTGGGACGTCCGCTTCGCGCACGACGGCATGGGCGATCTGACCCACCACCTGGGCCTCGGCAGAGACCTGACCCGTGCACCGGGCTGGTTCGAGACGTTCGAGCCGACCGGGTTCGCGGCCACCGAATACACCGAGCCCTGCTCCGTGGCCTCAGTGCGCCTGCCCGACGGCAGCGTGCGCGCCTGGGGCAGCGACTGGGAGCCCGTCGAGCACCTCGCCGGCGGACCCGGCCTCATCGACCTGGCCGTCGCGTGCCCGCCCACCCCCGCACTCACCGACATGCCGTACGGCGGCGTCCACTTCGACCCGCGGGCCGGCACCGTCTCGCTCTGGGCCGTGCAGAACGTGGCCGGGATCCACAACTGGCCGTTGCCGGGCTGGGAGAACTGGGCCCTGGACTTCCGCGGCGACGACCACACCCGGCAAGCCGCGCTGCTCCCCGCGGACTTCCCTTTCCCGCAGCCTCCGCTCACGGACGCACTGCGCAGGCTCGCTGACGGCCTCAGCACCCCGCCGCCCGACAACGGCGCTCTCCTCGCCCACGCCATGGCTGCGCCTGGCCCGGAGGGCACCGTCCCCGTGGTGAACCCGGCCGCGCTGGTGCCGCATGCACCGGCCGACCCCACCCCGGCCGAACTGGCCGCCGTGCGCACGGCGCTCGATGCACTGGTCGCGGGGGCGGAGGCCGACTGACCACGGTTTCATGAGCTGCGCGTGGGCCGGACCGGACAGCACCGCAACCATCTCTGCCGACTGTGCGGGGCGGTGTGGCGGTGTGGTGCCCAAGCACCGCGTCTCACTGGGGACTTCCGCCTTGCCCGGTAGCAGGCTGCGCGCCCGCCAGGGCCTCGACGGCTGCCGCGACCTCACGCGGACTGGAGATCATGGCCAGGTGCCGGGCCCCGGGGATGAGGGTGGGCGGCGGGGCACCGATGCGCCGCGCGGTCTGCTGAGGGGTCTGCCTGCTGAATACGTCGTCCTCGGCACCGAACACGACCGACTTGGGGATGCCGACGGCCGCGAGACGCGCCACCTGGCTGGCTGGGAGGCCGGGCACGCCCTCACCGAGCATGCTCCACAAGGCGGCCTCCGCGCCCGCCACCCGCAGCGGCCGGCGCCACTCATCCAGTCCGGCGGCGTTGAGGTGTGGGCAGGCCGGTCCGCACTGGGCGTCGTAGAAGGAGCGGATCAGCCAGTCGACACCGAGCCCAAGGCGCAACAGGCTGGTTCGATACGGGTCGATCAGCAGGTATTTGAGGGCCGGCGGTGGACCGGCGCCGGTGTTCAGGGCATCCCCGTCGAGCAGCATCACACTCCCCATCCGCCCCGGTGCGCGCAGTGCCGCCTCCGCGACGACTGCGGCGCCGCTGGAATGGCCCACCAGCAGGGGGCGCTCCCCCGGCCCGCCGAGGTGCATGGCGCTGAGGAAGCCCAGCAGCTGCTCGGTGAAGTGGCTGACGGTGTACGGACCGCGGCGCTCGCTGTAGCCGTCTCCGGTCAGGTCCAGTGCGTAGACGCGGTGATCGCGTGCGAGGAGCGGTGCCAGGCGTGCCCAGGTGTCCACCTGCTCGAAGGCACCATGAACGAGGACGACTGGCGAACCGGTCGTGCCCCAGGTCTGGTAACGGGTGCGGACATCGGCCGCCTGAACGTAGCGCAAGCCTCTTGGAGGAGCGGCACTTCGGGCCGTGGCCGCGTTGTAGGCCAGCGAGGCGGTCGTGACGACTGCGAGCAGAACGGTGCAGGCGAACGCCAAGCGTCTCAACCATCGCCCGAGCCGCGGGTGGCGCGGCGCGGGCGTGCGCGGCGCGGCATCGGAATCCGGCGGCGGGGCTTCGGTCCGCTCGGCCAGAGAGTCGGCATCCACGCGAGTTCCCATTCTGTTTCAGGCCGACAACCCCGGCGGCCGACACGGTCACGGACGATGCGGAAAGCCGCCCTGGCGAAGACCACTCGTCCTGCCCCACAGCATCGCCCTGCCCCGAACGGGGATCATCCACCGAGAGTCGTCATCTCGCGTACTCCCGTGGGCGTAAGAACCCTCCCGGCGAAACCGCGAGCGGCTTGCTCGAGACGTGGGAGGGCCGGCCCGGAACTCCTGCTCCGGGCCGGCCCAGCCAAGCGGCGTCAGCTTGCGGCGGGGACGGGGTCTCGGGTGGGTGCGGGCGTCTCCTTCGTCCCGGGCTCGGCTGTCACCAGGGAAGGAGCGGGGGCAGGCGTGTACGGGATCTCGCCGCGCAGGACGGCCTTGGCGCGGTCCTCGTCGAGTTCGCCCTCCCAGCGGGCTACGGCGAGGGTGGCGACGCCGTTGCCGACCAGGCTGGTCAGGGCGCGGGCCTCGGACATGAAGCGGTCGATGCCGAAGATCAGCGCGAGGGCGGCGACCGGGACGTGCGGGACGGCGCTGAGGGTGGCGGCCAGGGCGATGAAGCCGGAGCCGGTGACGCCTGCGGCGCCCTTGGAGGTGAGCAGCATGACGGCGAGCATGGTCAGCTGCTGGGTGAGGCTGAGGTCGATGCCGAGCGCCTGGGCGAGGAAGACCGAGCCCATGGTCAGGTAGATGGCGGTGCCGTCGAGGTTGAAGGAGTACCCGGCGGGCAGCGTGATGCCGACGACCGGTTTCGAGGCGCCCGCGTGCTGGAGCTTGGCCATCATGCGCGGCAGGACGGGCTCGGTGGAGGAGGTGCCCAGGACGATCAGCAGTTCTTCCTTGATGTAGCGCAGGAAGGGCAGCAGCCGCAGTCCGTTCAGGCGCATCACGGTCCCGAGGACGACCAGGACGAAGAAGAGGGCGGTCAGCCAGAACGAGCCGACCAGCAGGGCCAGATGGCGCAGGGTGCCCAGGCCGTAGTTGCCGATGGTGAAGGCCATCGAGCCGAACGCGCCGACGGGGGCCAGCCGCATGATCCAGCGGATGAGCGTGAACAGGACCGTGGAGAACTTGTCGATGCCCCGGGCGATGCCCAGCCCGGCCTCCCCGCTGGCGTGCAGGCCGAAGCCGAACAGCACCGACACCAGGAGTACCGGCAGGATCTCGTTGCCGGTCAGGGCGCTGACCAGGGTGGCCGGAATGACGGCGAGGACGAACTCGGCGAAGCCCTCGTGGGTCGTGGTCGCCTCCGGCGGCAGTCCCTTGGTGGACAGGGTCGAGATGTCGATGTGCAGACCGCTGCCCGGCTTGACGACGTTGACGACGACCAGGCCGATCACCATGGCGACGGTGGTCAGCACCTCGAAGTAGACCAGAGCCTTCAGGCTCACGCGGCCCACCGCGCGGGCGTTGCCCATGGAGGCGATGCCGTGGACGACCGTGCAGAAGATGATCGGCGCGATGAGCATCTTCACCAGCGCGATGAAGCCGTCGCCGAGCGGCTTGAGGTCGGCGCCGGTGGAGGGCCACAGCCAGCCCACGGCAGCACCCAGGAAGACGGCGATCAGGCACTGGACGTAGAGGTGGGACAGCATGCGTCGGGTGCGGCCAGGTGGAGCGGTGACGGTACCCGGGGCGGCGTCGTTGCGGCTCATGCGGGGCGTCCTTCCAGGACGGGAACGAGAAGTTCGGCTCGGGCGATACGCCGGGCGGCGCGGTGCAGGAGCACCGTGGGGGACGCGCCGTCCGGTGCGGGGACGGCTCGGGTGGTGATCACGCCGGCGGGGGTGCCCAGGCGTAGCGTGCCGTCGGCGGTCTGCCGGGCGACGCGGTGGGCGAGGGTGCCGGGGGTGGCGGCGGCCGTGGCCAGGGCCACGGCGGAGGTCAGGCCGATCGCCGGGTGCGGCGCGTGCATGGAGACCATGCGCACGGCCAGGTCGTACTCGTCCTGGTTGACGAGTGTGCCTTGAGTAGTGCGGTAGGGGGCGGGCCGGGCGACGATGCCCACCTTCGGCACCGCGTGGCTGACCGGATCTCCCTCGTGGGCCAGGCCCATGGCCAGCGCTGCCTGGCGGCGCAGCAGGGTCAGCGCGGGCACTGCGGTGGCGAACACGGTGAGGGATTCCGTGCCGTCGAGGCCGAACGCCTTGGCCTCGAACAGCGCGGCCGGTGCGCCGGCGTCCACCAGTGATGCCTCGACGGAGCCGTCCGGGCCGGTCAGTTCGTCCAGTGCCCGGCCGGTCGGCAGAGCGCTGCCGGTCGTCGAGCCCGCCGGGTCCTGGAACCCGAGCAGGACCGGCACGCCCGGTGCCGAGGTGCCCGGCACCAATGCCCTGCCCTGCTCCGGTGCCACGCCCGCCGGGGTGGGGATGGTGCCGGTGAGGCGGGCCCCCGTGTTGACGTTGAGCATGCGGACGGTGGTGGTGTCCGGCGCGATCGGCACGAGATGGTGGTGGACGGCGTAGAGGGCCACGGCGGTGGCGCAGTTGCCGCAGTTGCTGGCCCACTCCACGCGCTCGTCTCCGATGCCGACCTGTGCGAAGGCGTACTCGACGTCCACGCCGGACCGGCTCGAGGCCTGTACGACGGCGGCCTTGGAGGTGGTGGAGGAGGCGCCGCCCACGCCGTCGATCTGACGGGGGTCGGCGGCGTTGAAGGCGGCGAGCAGCAGGTCATCGACGTCCACGCCCGTGGCGACCACGTCGCGGTGGTCGAAGATCCAGCACTTGCTGGTTCCTCCGCGGATCATCTCGCCCTGCAGACGCAGCACAACCGACTCCTCACAGACGTGGAAAGGGAAGTCCACCGACGGCCTCGCCGTGCGTGGTGTCCTCCACGGTGGGTTACGCCAGCGTGAAGTACAATCTCGGAAATCTGCATGGCTATTAAGTTGAAGTGAACGCTGGAGGTGGCGGCATGCTCGACGTCCGGCGCATCCTGCTGTTCACGGAGGTCGCCCGGCGCGGCTCGGTGACCGCGACGGCCCGCGCCCTCAACTACACACCGTCAGCGGTGTCGCAGCAGATCAGCCGCCTCGAAACGGAGGCGGGACAGCCCCTGCTGGAACGCCACGCGCGGGGCGTCACCCTCACCGACGCCGGGCGGGCGCTGGCCGAACGAGGGCACCGGATCGAACGGGAACTGCGAGCCGCGGAGAACGAACTCGCCGACTACGCCGGGCTGCGCGCGGGCACGCTGCGCATCGGCACCTTCCCCACCGTCGGCGCCTCGCTCCTCCCGCAGGCCGTGATCGCCTTCCGGGACGCGCACCCCGACGTACGGCTGACCGTGCGCAGCGCCCGCATCGCCGGACTCTGGACCATGCTGGAGAACCGGGAGATCGAAATGTCGCTGATGTGGGACTACGACTGGAGCCGAATCGACCGGGAGGACATCGTCGTCACCCCACTCCTCGACGACCCGCCGGCCCTTCTCGTCAGTGACCACCATCCGCTCGCCGGCCGTGACGCCGCCTCACTCGCCGACTTCGCCCACGACCCCTGGATCACCCGCGCCGACCATCACCCGGTGGCCGAAGCCCTCGTCCGCGGCTGCCGCGCCGTCGGCTTCGAGCCCCACATCGCCTACGAGGCCCACGACTACCAGGAAGCCCAGGCCATGGTCGCCGCCGGCATCGGCGTCGCCCTCGCCCCCACCCTGGCCCTGGAGGGCATCCGACCCGGCGTCAACGTCCTGCCCCTCCAGCCGCCGTCCCCCATCCGCCGCATCCTCCTGGTCCGCATGGCCGACCACTCCCCCACCCCCGCCGCCCTGACCTTCGCCGAACTCCTCCGCGACGCCGCCGCGACCCGCACCCTCTGACGCCGATCACGCCCCCCTACGTCAATCCAGGCCCCTCACCCGGGTGTTACTCAGTTCTGGGCTCCGCTTCCGGCACACCGGTGCCGATTTCCGTGGCCGGCGGACATGAGGCTGCGGGGCGGGGCGCGCGGTTAACGGCGGGGAAAGCAACCGCGTACGCCGGTACAACCAACCGGCTCTCCGGTGTGTCGTACTGGGCGGCGTGAGGACGCGTACGCCGGTGCTCCCGGCGCGCTCGCGAGCGGCGCCTGGCTCGGCTACGCGTTCCCGCGCCGATCGCCTGCCACCCCCCTACGCGCTCTCTTCTCCGCCTACGTCAGGAAAACCATGCGTTCCCGTTCCCTTCCTCGACGCCGCAGACGGCTCGTCCTCGCCACCGGTATCGCCCTGGTCGGCGGTGCCATGCTGGTTCCCGTCGTCAACGCCGCCGGCCCGGACGCGACGACCACCGCCACGCCCAGCACCAAGCGCCTGCACGACGACTTCAACGGCGACGGCTACCCCGACCTGGCGATCGGCGCACCGGGCACCACCGTGAACGGGCAGACGAAGGCGGGAGCCGTCAGCGTGCTGTACGGCTCCTCCAGCGGCCTGTCGACCTCGCGCAGGCAGGTGCTGACCTGGTCGAGCCGGTCGACGACGCCACCGCAGACGCGCTACGGCAGCGACGTGCAGAGCGGCGACCTCGACCGGGACGGCTACGCCGACCTGCTGTCACTCGTGGACATGTCGCCGGTCAGCGGCTACGACGGGCGTTTCCTGGCCGTCAACTGGGGCGGCCCCAAGGGGTTGTCCGCCACACCGACCCTGCTGAGGAACGTGCCGGCGAACTCGCGCGGCACCTTCGTGGTCGCCGACGTCGACGGGGACAAGAACCCGGACGTGACGGCATGGGGCGACGACTACGGCGACGAGACCACGCCGGGTGACGGCTCGGTGCTTCACGGCCCGTTCCAACGGGACGGCAGCAGCGCGAGCACGGCACGGTTCACCCTCTTCCCCGGCGAGGAGTGGTACGCCCTCGCGATGGCCGCCGGTGACGTCACGGGCGACGGCATCGCCGATCTGGCCGTCAGTGCCAGGCAGCAGGACGGCGAGGTCGGTACCGGCGGGGTCGCCCTTCTGGTGGGCGGCCCTTCCGGGTTCACCAACAAGGGCATGCTCAAGGACGCCCAGGGCCGGCTCATCCGCGGCGACGACGTGGAGATCGGCGACCTCGACAAGGACGGTCACGCCGAGATCGTCGTCGGCCACTCCGTCGACGGCACCGACTACGACATCGGCCTCCCGGTCAAGGGCGGTGCGATCGCCGTCGTCCACGGCGGCCCGAACGGCGTGTCCACCACCCGCAAGCCGGTGTGGATCAACCAGGACACCGCGGGCGTACCAGGCGTGGGGGAATGGCATGACGGCATGGGTTCGGGCCTGTCGATCGGTGACACCGACGGCGACGGCTACCTCGACGTGGTGACCGGCCTGCCCGGCGAGGACTTCAACGGCCTCACCGACGCCGGCGCGGTGCTCGTGCTGCGCGGCAGCGCGAACGGTCTGACCGCCGCCGGCAGCAAGTCGTTCACCCAGAACACCGCCGGGGTGCCCGGCACCGCCGAGAAGCTGGACCGTTTCGGCAGCGAGACGGCCCTCTTCGACGCCAACGGCGACAAGAAGGACGGCCTGGTCGTCGGCGACCCCGCGGAGAACGCCAACAACGGCGCCGCATGGGTCTTCTCGGCCGGCTCCAGCGGCATCACCGCCGGCGGTTCCTTCTCGTTCGGCCCGTCCACCATGGGCCTGCCCGCGACCGGAGCCCTGTTCGCAGCATCCGTGGCCGACTGACCGCGACCGCGACCCCGTACGCCCGAGGCCGGTACGGGGTCGCGGCGACCGCGCCCGGCGGCGGCAGCACAGCCGGAGAAGACGTCGTCGCGCCCCGCCCCGTCATCCGGGCAACCACCGGGACAGCACAGCTAGGACCTGTTTCGGAGTCCGGATCATTTGATCTTGTGGCAAGATCGCGGGATGCTACGACTAACCGACTTCATCATCGACTGCCCGGACACGATGAAGCTGGCAGCCTTCTACTCCGAGGTGACGGGGCTCCCGGTCAAGGAAGACAGCAACGAGCACTGGGCGGGTATCAAGCTCGGCGACATCGAACTTGCCTTCATCCAGGTGGATGACTACCGCGCCCCGCAGTGGCCCGACAGCGAACACCCCAAGCAGTTCCACCTCGACTTCGAAGTCGACGACATCGAGGCCGAAGAGCGCCGCGTCCTGGCCCTCGGCGCGACTCTGCAGCGGAACTGCGTGGGCCCCAACGGCTACGGTTTCCGCGTCTACACCGACCCCATCGGCCACCCTTTCTGCCTGTGCCGCAACAAGGGTGTCATCTGGACCGATCAGGGACCCGTCTGGCCCGAGCGCGACCAGTAGGCCTTGTTTCGAAGTAGCCATTCGTTGACGCCGGTGACCGGCATGGTCCGCGGGCTGGGGAATGGTGCAGGCGATCCGGCGCCGCCGCAGGTGGGCGCGGGAGGAGTACTGGAGCGGCCCAGCGCGTGATCACCTGGCTCCGGGGTGCTCCCGCCGGGCGGCTCGCGCTGGGTATCCGACGGCGTCATCCCGCCTCTCAGACGCCCCAACCGTAGGCATCGTGTGTCGCGAGTTCCCGCCAGAACGTCGGCTCGATCTGCGCCGACACCCCGGCGGCTTCGAACATCGGCCTGATCTCGGGTTCCTGCTCCTGGAAAAACGCCTCGAAGCTCTGCCGGTCGGGCCACTCGTCGAGCACCATCAAGCTGCCGCCGTCCTCTGAGCCGTAGAAGCGGTGCGCAATGAGGCCATGGCGCTTCGCCGCTTCGAGGACAGCCTGCGCCTTCTCCGTGTTGGCTGAGGCGTACTCCTCCATCCGCTTCGGCTCGCCGGCGACCACCAAAGTCAAGATCACAGACATGGCTCCTCCTCATTCACTCGCACACTCGTCACTGGGATTTTTACAGCAAACATCCCTAATTGCGACAAATGCACCGACCCCAGGTGGCCGCTGATCGGATCAAAGCCGGTTACAGGTTTTCGGGGACCCGATCCGCAGTGACGGCGGCGTCCATTGGCCCGGCGGCCGCCGAGAGCGCCTGGGCTGTCGCCGCGTCGGCGGGCAGGAACGCCTCCAGCTTCAGCTCGGCGAGTGTGACGTCAATGGCGGTGGCAAAGGTGGTCACGGTCGTGATCAGGTGCAGCTCACCGTACGAAGACCGCAGATGGAGCGGAACCGCGAAACCGAGCAGCCCGGCGGAGGGATCCAACTGGGGAACGTACTCGGTGAGTTCGGCGCGCAGCTCCTCCAGGTGGTCGAGGCGGGCCAGGATGTGGCGCGCCCATTCGGCGAGATTGCGGATACGGGGAGCCAGGCCGTCGGGATGCAGCGCGAGGCGGTAAACGTTCGTGCCCGGACCGAGCAGCTCGGGGCTCACCCCCTCGGTGATCCGGTCGAATGCGGAGTTCGCGGCGATCAGATCACCGCTGCGGTCCACCACCAGCGCCGGATACGGCAGATGCCCGTGCAGGATGTGACCGATCGCCGTGCGCACGGGAGCGAGCACCGGGTCGTCGAGTGCGCTCTCCGGATAGGCGGGCGCGTACCCGGCGGCCAGCAACAGCTCGTTGCGCTCCCGCAGCGGCAGTTCCAGTGACTCGGCCAGGCGTACGACCATGGTGCGGCCGGGGACGGACCTGCCCGATTCGATGAAGCTGAGATGGCGCTGGGTGGTGCCCGCCCGAAGCGCCAGGTCGAGTTGGCTGAGATGACGGCGGGTACGACGGTCGCGAAGCGCACGGGGGAAGTCCACGCGCCCTGTTGTAACGGGGTGAGCGGGTCCCTGGCCATTCCCCGCAGGGAATTGTCGCCTCGCACACCGGTCACCGACGATCGCCGGCATGGACATCGGCGTACTGCTTCCGACCGGAACCGCCCAGTGGGGCCCGGCCGACGACCCTCGCGAGCTCATCGCCTTCGGCCGCCGGGCCGAACAACTGGGCTTCTCCTCGCTCTTCGTCAACGACTCCCTGATCAGCCCGCGCATCGAGGCGCTCACGATGCTGGCCGCCCTCGCCCCCACGACCGAGATCGTGACGCTGGGTACGGCTGCGCTGATGCCGTTCCTGCGGCGGCCGGTCCAGGCCGCGCAGTCACTCGGATCGATCGACGTGCTGTCCGGTGGCCGGCTCACCGTGACCGTCGGAGCCGGCTTCCCCGGCCGCTTCGGACGGCCCCTCTACACGCTGTCCGAGCTGCCGTGGGAGAGGCGCTTCGCCCGCCTGGACGAGACTGTCGCGCTGTGGCGGGCCCTGTGGGACGGCGCCGACTCCTACCACGGCGAGATCCTCCACTTCGATGACATCCCGCCCACGCTCAGGCCGTCCCGAGCCGCCGGCCCGCCCATCTGGCTCGGCGGCGCGACACCCGCAGCTCTGTCCCGCACCGGACGCATCTACGACGGATGGCTGCCCTATCCACCCGATCCCGCCGACTACGCATCCGGCCTGCACCATGTCCGCGAAGCGGCGGCCGGCGCCGGGCGCGCGGCCAAGGACATCACCCCCGCACTGTTCGTCTCTGTGAGGATGGACGACGACACCGAGAAGGGCCGGCGAGCACTGGACGCCTACGCACGAGCCACCTACGGCATGCCGCTGAACGAGTTGGAGAAAATCCAGGCCGTGGTCACCGGCTCCGCCCACCAGGTGCTCCAGCGCCTGGAAGAGTATGTCGCCGCCGGCGCCCGGCACATCGTCGCGCGACTCGGCGCCCTGGACCTGCACTCCCAGCGAGAGCAACTCGAACGGCTCGCGGACCTGATCCCCGCTGTCCGGAAGACGGCGGATCACGCCGCTGCGTCGGCAGCCTCCTGAGCTCTGAGCCTGGGGCCCAAAGGCGAGTTCGCCTTCGGACCCCAGGTTCTTCGCCGAGTGATTTCACAGCATGATGAGGAGACGTGTATTCGGCTTGAGTTTCCTGTTCACCGAACGGCTCTGCACGTACACCTCCAGCTTGGGGTTGTTCCCCGCCTTCACGGAAACGGTCCCCCGGATATCCGTGCCGAACAGCAGGCTGCGCGCCGCATCACCCGTGTAGGCGCGGTCGGTGTCCTTCTCGACCACGATGACTTCCTTGTTCAGCTGAACCTGAGCCCGGGCGCCCAACTGGTAGTAGCACGAACCACGTTCGTATGTCACCCCTGGGTGCGAGTTGACGAAGGGGCGGATCTCGACCTCCTGGTCGACTTTCAGAAGCCGGTATTTGTTCGCCGGAATCGGTTCGAGGTTCGCCCGAACCTCGTCCAGTGATATGTCCTGGCCCACGGCGAACAGGTTCTTCGTGCCGCGCACGCCTTGCTCCCGCCCCCGGAGGAAGCTGGTGGCGGCAGCGCGCACGGTGCCGATCGCCTCCTCGACGCCCTTCTGGGAATCCGCGTCCCAGATGGCGATGTTCCCGGCCGGGAAACCGTAGTTCTGGGCGGTCCGCTTGGCCAGGGAGTTCGGAACGAGGATCGCGGACGTCCAGTGGCCCGGGAGCCCGCTCATCTTCGCCGTGATTTTGTCGAGCCAGGGGCCGAGGATGGTCATGTCGCCGTCGTGCCGCTTGTCACCGCCGGACGCGTTCTCCTCGCCGTCCGTCACCACGATCTGGAGGAAGCTGTGTTCGCCGTATTCCTCCCAGATATGGCCCAGGTCGTCCAGGGACTTGAGCGAAGCCTCAATGAGGGCTGTAGCCCCGTTGTTGACGTGGTACAGGCCCCGCATGGACGGCAGATGCTTCACGTCCATGTCCCACACCAGGTTCTCCACCCTGTGGTCGAAGGAATAGAGGCTGATCCGGGTTTCGTGGCCGAGGCTGTCCGATTCGGCTTTCAGTCCTGCCACGAACTCGTCCACAACGCGGATGAGTTGACTCTCGTGCGGACGCATGGAACCCGAACAGTCCACCACCAGCGCGACATGGTTCACCTTGTGCTGGATCTTGTTTGCGGACATGCTTCTGCTCCCCCTCCGAGCTGCCCCGAATGATGCTTTCACTCTATGGGGAGGCACTGACAACGGCCTGTCCCGCAGGACGGGGCCCAGCAGGCTCGTGCCGCAACGCACTGACGAGCTCGCCGAACTGACGGTGGATCAACGACCGCCTCCCATGACGAGCCGTCAACCACCGTCGTACGTACGGATTTCAGGTCGGCACAGCCGCCGCAACCATGCACTCCCGCCCCATTGTGTTGCGTCTTGCGTGGCCTTACTGTTCGACTTTGCCTGAGTCTGTTTGATGCTGATCGCTCAGGCGGTATGGAGGCCGCAGTGTTAAGTGATCGGTTCGGTTCAGAGGCTGCGAGACCCGGCCGCGGTCGATGGTGGAGGGCAGTCCTTGCGACAGCCGCGACCATCGCCCTGGCGGCGGGCATGACCGCGCCCGCGGCGGCGCAGGACAGCGGCGGGCAGACCCCCGCCGCCGAGGCTGCCGCAAGTCCACCGACGCACACGGTGAAGCTCGACGGTTATTCGTTCCTCGTCGACGGCAAGCGCACCTATCTGTGGTCCGGCGAGTTCCACTACTTCCGGCTCCCGAGCCCGGACCTGTGGCGCGACATCTTCCAGAAGATGAAGGCCGCCGGATTCAACTCCACCTCGCTGTACTTCGACTGGGGATACCACTCGCCGAAGCCGGGTGTGTACGACTTCAGTGGCGTACGTGACGTCGACAAGCTGCTCGACATGGCCGAGGAGGCCGGGCTCTATGTGATCGCCCGCCCGGCGCCGTACATCAACGCGGAGGTCGACAGCGGCGGTCTGCCCGGCTGGATGACGACCAAGGCCGGACACAACCGCAGTGACGACCCGCAGTTCCTGAAGTACGCGGACGAGTGGCTGACGCAGATCGACCGGATCATCGCCCGGCACCAGCTGACCAACGGCACCGGGTCGGTCATCGCCTACCAGGTCGAGAACGAGTACTACAACGGCTCGGCGGCCGGCCGCTCCTATATGCAGCACCTGGAGGACAAGGCCCGAGCCGACGGCATCACCGTTCCGCTGACCGGCAACAACAACGGCACCTTCAACTCCGGCGCGGGCGCCCTGGACGTCGACGGCCCGGACTCGTACCCGCAGGGATTCAACTGCTCGAATCCCTCGAAGTGGAACGGTGTCCCCGACATCAGCTACGACCACCCGGACGGCAAGCCGCTGTACTCCCCTGAATTCCAGGGCGGCGCCTTCGACCCCTGGGGCGGGCCGGGCTACGACAAGTGCGCCCAGCTGATCAACGACCAGTTCGCCAACGTGTTCTACAAGCAGAACATAGCCGTCGGCGCGACCGCGCAGAGCTTCTACATGACCTACGGCGGCACCAACTGGGGCTGGCTGGGCATGCCGGAGAACTACACGTCGTACGACTACGGTGCCGCGATTCGTGAGAACCGCCAGCTCGATCCGAAGTACTACGAGGACAAGCTCATCGGGTACTTCACGCAATCGGTCGCCCCGCTGACCAAGACCGAGGCGATCAGGGCCACACCGCCGGACGACTCCGCGGTCGTCGACACCGCCCGGATGAACCCGGACACCAAGACGCAGTTCCACGTCCTGCGACACGGCAACTCCACGTCCACGGCTGTCGACAAGACCCACATCTCGCTGGACCTCAACGCCCAGCCCTCCGCGGACACCACCTACACCTGGGACGACCCCGACTCCGCGCTCCAGTACAGCGGTTCGTGGTCGCACGTGGCCGACACGAGCTACACCGGGGGCGACTACAAGCACACCGAGTCGTTCTCCAACAAGGCCGGCGACTCGCTCACCGTCCCCTTCGACGGCACCGCGATCCGCTGGATCGGCTCGAAGACCGACAACCACGGCAACGCCGACGTCTACCTCGACGGCACCAAGGTGGCCACGGTCGACGACTCCGGCGGCGAGAACCAGGCGGTGGTCTTCCAGAAGACCGGTCTGACGGCCGGGTCGCACACGCTGAAGATCGTCGTCGCCGGGAACCACAGCTCGGGTTCCACGGACAACTACGTGGCCATCGACGCCATCGATGTGCCGACGGGTTCCGCCGCCGCGGAGCCGACCTACCCGGTCGTGCCCCAGCAGCCGGGCACCGCGATCACCCTCGACGGGCGCGACTCCCACGTGATCACCGCCAACTACCGGCTCGGGGAAGCGCAGTTGCAGTACTCGACCTCGGAGATCATGACCAGCGCGGCCATCGGGAACCGGGATGTCGCCGTGCTCTACGGCGACCCGGGCAGCGACGGAGAGACCGTGCTGCGCTACTCCTCCGAGCCCACCGTGACCACCAGCGGCGGCACGGTCACCACCACCTGGGACAAGGACACCGGTGACCTGCGGCTGAACTACACGCACAAGGGCCTGCTCCGCATCAGCATCAGCGGCGGCGGAAAGCCCCCGCTGCTGCTGCTCGTCGGCGACAAGGCCACCGCCAACACGTTCTGGCGTCAGGACACGGCGAGCGGCCCGGTGCTCGTCCGCGGCACCCACCTGCTGCGCACGGCGACCAGCCTGGACGGCGGCCGCACCGTCGCACTGACCGGCGACAACGCCGACGACAAGAACATCGAGGTGTTCACCTCCGCCGACCAGGTCAGCTGGAACGGCAGGACCCTGAAAACCGGGGCCACCGACACGGACAGCCTCACCGGCACGATCCCCGTGGCCGCTCCGGTACACCTTCCGGCCCTGACGACCTGGAAGCACGCCGAGGAGTCCCCCGAAGCGGCCCCCGGCTTCGACGACACCGGCTGGCAGGTGGCCGACAAGACCACCACCAACAGCGTCTCCGGCGTCAACTCGCTGCCGGTGCTCTACGCCGACGACTACGGCTTCCACACCGGAAACACCTGGTACCGCGGCCGCTTCCACGCCACCGGCAAGGAGACCGGCATCCACCTGGTCTCGGACTCCGGAGGAGACGCGCAGGCGTTTTCCGCCTGGCTGAACGGCACCTTCCTGGGCAGCTCCACCACAGGCAGCGCCGACTTCACCTTCCCCGCCGGGGCGGTGAAGGCCAAGGGCGACAACGTTCTGTCCGTGCTCACCGTGAACATGGGACACGAGGAGGACTACAACTCGACCAACGGCAACAAGACCGCGCGCGGACTGACCAGCGCCTCCCTCGTCGGGGCGCCGCTGACCTCCGTCACCTGGAGGCTGCAGGGAGTACGAGGTGGCGAGGACCCGCAGGACACCGTGCGCGGCCCGCTCTCGACGGGCGGCCTGTACGGCGAGCGCGCCGGCTGGTCCCTGCCCGGCTACCCGGACGACAAGTGGAACCGGGTGTCCCTGCCCACGAACGACACCCGCCCCGGGATCTCCTGGTACCGGACCGACGCGACACTGGACCTGCCGCGCGGCCAGGACACCTCGCTCGGGCTGACGTTCACCGACGACCCGTCCCGCAAGTACCGCGCGACGATCTTCGTGAACGGCTGGCAGGTCGGCAACTACGTCAACTACCTCGGCCCGCAGCACACCTTCCCGGTTCCCAACGGGATCCTCGATCCGAACGGCCGCAACAGCATCGCCATCGCCGTGTGGAACCTGGACGGCAGCACCGGCGGGCTGGGCAAGGTCTCGCTCACCGATTACGGCAGCTACGCCTCGTCCCTGCGCGTGGCGCAGAACGACAGCCCCCGCTACGACCACAAGAAGTACGCGATGCCCGCGCGTCCGGGAGCAGTTGTCGCCCTGGACGTGCCGGACACCGCTCAGCCGGGCGAGGCCTTCACGGCCGTGGCCACGGCAGGGGTGCCGGAGGACCGGCCGTCCGCCTCCCAGCTGACGGCATCGCTCTCCGCGCCCGACGGCTGGAGCGTGAGCGCTCCGGGTCCCGCCTCGGTCAAGCGCGTACAACCCGGCGCGTCGGCCACCTTCACCTGGAAGGTCCGGCCGCCGACCGGGACGCTGCCGTCCGCATCGGCGCTCACGGCGACGGTGCACTACCGGCAGGGCGGACGGCTGGCCGCGGGCGATGACGAGCGCATCGTCGGGGGGATCCCGCCCGCCCCGCCGGCCGGGAAGAGCGCGGTGAGCGAGCTGCCGTTCCTGTCGTCCACCAACGGCTGGGGCCCGGTGGAGCGCGACAGCAGCGTCGGCGAACAGGCCGCCGGGGACGGCCGTCCGATCACCATCAACGGGGTCGGCTACACCAAGGGCCTGGGCACCAACTCGGTCAGCGACGTCCAGCTCTATCTCGCCGGAAAGTGCTCGCGGTTGACGGCGGACGTCGGCGTCGACGACGAGACAGGAGGTGCGGGAACGGTCACGTTCTCCGTCATCGCCGACGGCAAGACCTTGGTGACCACGCCGACGATCCACGGCAAACAGGCCGCGGTGCCGATCGACGTCGACGTCAGCGGCGCCCAGGTGGTCGACCTCAAGGTCGGCGACGCCGGCGACGGAAACGGCAACGACCACGGCGACTGGGCAGTGCCGACACTGACGTGCGGTTAGCGTAGGGGCCGCTTCCCGGGCATCCGCCCGGGAAGCGGCCCTGCGTCATCAGTGCCGCCAGGCCCTTACTGTCCGAAGCCGTAGGCGAACAGGTGATCGGCGCCCGTCGCACCCGTCACCGGCAGCGTGATCGAGGCCACCTGCTTGGACGCGTCAAGCGGGACCTTCGTGGCGAAGGCGTAGGTCTTGACGCTGTCCCGGCCTCCGCTCGCGGTGTTGCGGTACGACGTCGTGACGGCCGTCGTATCGCCCTCCATCGGCTTGCCGGCGCCGCCGTTCAGTGTCCAGTCCGAGAAGCCGACCGTCGCCTTCGAGGTGGTGCCGTCGGTGTAGGTGACGGTCAGCGTGCCCGAGATGCCGTCGCTCGGCGCGTTGGTCGCCGCACCGAGCAGGCCCAGCGACGCGCCCGAGGTGCCGGCCGGCATCGGAATGGTCTGGCCGGCCATCTCCAGGTTGTCCAGCTGACCGGATGTCACGCTCGGCCAGGTGTAGGAGATGCCGTCGACGGTGACGGTCGAGCCGCTCGTGACCCCGGCCGCCGACAGCGCGTTCTGCGAGAACGCCCAGCCATCGTTGTCGAAGCCGCCCGAGAAGGTGGCGCCGTCGGGATAGATGCCCTCGTTGGTGTTGTACGGCCACAGCGCCCCGGCCTTCGCCACGGCCACACGGAGGCTTGCGCCGCTCACTGTCCCGCCGGTGCTGTGGTCGGTCAGCGCAAAGGTGACCGGGTAGGTTCCCTCGCTCGTGCCGGCCGTCACGTGGATCTTCGCCTCGGCGCTGCCCGAGGCGGGCACGGTCAGCGATCCGGACGACGTGTCCAACGTGACGGCGGAGGGAGCCGTGGCCTTCCAGTCGACCGTGACGGCGTTGCTGCCGAGGTTGGTCAGGTCGAGGGTGGCGTCACCGGACGTACCGGGCTGGAGCACCAGACCGTCGCTGGAGGGGCCGGTCGCGGCCAGCACCCGGTTTCCGCCCGTGGCGTCCGAGGGCGGTGCGGCCGACGGGTCGGACGCCCAGGAGGTGTTGGGCTGGGTGCCGAGCGTGAAGTCGATGCTCCCCGCGCCCTTGAGCTGCCCGTACGTCAGCCAGGAGGTCTTCCAGTCCTTGCCCTTGACGGTGAGCGACTGCACGTACGGCGCGTCGGGCGCGGCCTGCGGTGCGTTGATCCGCACCGTCCTGCCGCCGGCGAGGGTCGCCTGGGCCACCGGGAACGCCGGGCTGCCGAGCGCCAGGGTGTCCGTGCCCGGGGTCTCGGGGTACATGCCCAGCTCGGACCAGACGTACCAGGAGCTCATCGCGCCGAGGTCGTCGTTGCCGAAGGAGCCGACCGGAGCGTTGAAGTACAGCTTCTGCTGGGCTTCGCGGACGGCCGCCTGGGTCTTCCACGGCCGGCCCGTGTAGTCGTACTCCCAGGGGATCTCCACGCTGGGCTCGTTGCTCAGGTCGGCGTCGGTGTTGCCGGGATCGGTGATGTTGTCGAGGAGGCTGTCCAGGAACGACGAGTACGCCTTGGGGCCGCCGCGTGCCTGGATGAGCTGCTGCAGGTTGAACGGGACCATCGGGGTGTACTGGGCGGAGGTGCCCTCCACGAACCCGTTGGAGGTGCCGGGGGTGAATCCGCCCGCGAACTGGCCGTCCTTGTTCTTGGCCTGCAAATGGCCGGTCTGCGGGTTGAAGACGTTCATCCAGTCCTGGGCCCGGGTGGCGAACTTCTCGTACACGTCCGTCTTGCCCAGGGACTTCGCGAACGCGGCCAGCGCGTAGTCGGCCGAGTCGTACTCCAGTTGAGTGGAGACCGGTCCGTAGAAGTTGCAGCAGCCGTAGTCGTTCTCGTCCAGCGGGAGATAGCCCAACGCGTCCCGTACCGACTCCCCCGGGCGGTCGTTGTTGGGGACGGTGGCCTCGTGCTGGAGAGCCGTGAGCGCCTTGCCGGTGTCGAAGTCCGTCGCGCCGAAGGCGTACGCGCCGGCGATGATGCCGGCGGCCGGGTCACCGACCATGACGTAGCTCTCGCCGTTGTTCGAGGCCCACTTGGGCAGCAGACCCGTCTGGTCGTAGCCGTTGAGCATCGAGGTGACGACGTCGCTCGCGACCTTGGGCTCGACCATCGCCATCAGCTGGGTCTGCGAGCGGTAGGTGTCCCAGCCCGAGTAGTTGGCGTACTGGGCCCTCTGCCCCTTGGCCAGCCTGTGGACCTGGTTGTCCATGCCCATGTACTGGCCATTGGCGTCGGAGAAGACGTTCGGGTGCAGCAGCGCGTGGTAGAGCGCGGTGTAGAACTGCACCTGCTGGTCGGAGGTGCCGCCGCCGATCTGGAGCTTGTTCAGCACCGCGTTCCACGCTTGGTGGTTGGCCTGCTCGACGGTGTCGAGGTTCCATGTCCTGATCTCGGTGGCGAGGTTGTCCGCCGCGTTTGCGTCGTTCGTGTAGGAGATGCCGACCTTCGCGCTCACCGTGGGGTCGGAGGAGGTGTCGAAGGTCAGGTACATGCCGTTCGCGCCCGTCGTGGGGGGCTGGGCCGCCCGGGGCGTGGTGCCGGCGCTCGGCGCCGGGGACGGTGTGCCGGAAGCCTTGGCACTGCTCCCGTGGATCGTGGGAGCCGGCTTCGCCGGGACGGTGAAGTGCTTCTCCTTCAGCGGGGCCGACTGGGAGGCCTGCGGGGTCTGCCGGACCGTGCCCGCCTTCAGCGACCTCGCGTCGGGGTTGATGGTGCTGCCGACCCAGGTGCCGCTCTCGGTGAACGGATGGTCGAACTTGATGTCGAAGTGCAGCGTGTACCTGTTCTTGGCGCCGCAGAAGTGACCGCTGTCGATCGCGCCGCTGATCTCCCGGTCGTTCACCACCTGGACCCGGGTTCCGTCCACCTGCGTGGCGCCGCCGCTCAGCTTGAACAGCAGGTTCGCCTGCCGGCCCGCCGGGAAGGTGAAGCGGCCGAGGCCCGCACGGGTGGTGTCGGCCAACTCGGTCTTGACGCCGTTCGCGTCGGTGACCTCGTAGGAGCCGATGCCTGCCTGCTCGTCGCTGTGGCTGAAGCCGACGGACGTGTCGCCGAGGCTGCCGGACAGCGCACCGGTCACCGGCAGGATCGGCAGGTCCCCCGCGACGGGGCAGCCGGGGCCCGAAACGTGGGTGAGGCTGAAGCCTGAGATCTTGCTGTCGTTGTACTCGTAGCCGCCGCCGTCGGGGCGGTGGGGCGTCGTGTCGGGTCCCCACTGCACCATGCCGGCCGGCATGTCGGGACCGGGGAAGGTGTCCACGGCACCGGACGTGCCGATGAGCGGGTTGACGAGGGACGCGGGGTCCTTCACGAACGCCGGCGTCGCGGTGCTCGCGGCATCGGCGCTGCCCGCTGCCGTGAGCGGCAGGGCGACCATGCCCAACACGCAGACCGCCGCCAAGTGCTGACGGCGTCTCTTGCGGTCACGTGGCGCAGCTGAACGTCGGGGTCTCACCATCGGTTGCCTCCGCAGCAGTTCGTGCTTCGCACATCAGGTGCCGACGCTCCCGTAACCACGCAGCGCCGACGGGAGACAACGTTGTCGGACACTCTCCGTACAGTCTGACAACGTTGCCATCCATGAGTGTCGAGTGAAACGCCTGAGCTGATGGGATGTCAACGAGGCCAACCGGACTTTCTGAGGGAGGAGTTCACCGATGGTCACACCCGCCCGGGCGGAGGTACCTCGGGGGGTCCTTTGGCCCGCGGAGTCCGACCTCAGCTGTCGCGCTCGTCGGCAGGAGTGTGCTCGGTGTCGATGGTGTAGACGTCCTTGAGCTTCACCTCGGTGACGCCGCGGCCCTCCGGGAAGACCGCGCGCCAGTCGCCGATGACGTGCAGCTCGTCGGTTCCCATCGCGCGGACCACCATCAGGCCCTGGTCGTAGGCGCGGTGTGCTTTCCACCAGAGGTTCGCGAAGGCCTGCGACCGGATGAGGTGCATCCAGTCGGTGCGGTACAGCTCCCGGTTGTAGTTCGATTCCCCCAGGGTCGAGACGAACTTCGAGTACATCGCCTTGACGTACTCCAGCGTCACTTCGTCGTCTTCGGCGATCGCCCGGTCCCGGGCGTCCTTGAGGGCGACGCGGAACTTCTCCAGCAGGCCTTCGGTGGCCCCCGAAGTCCACGACTCGTGGATCTCCGGCGGGTCGCACAGCCCGTACTTCGGCCCCGAGATCCGCAGCAGCAGCCGCAGCGTCGGTTCGGTCACCCACAGCGGTCCCGGCTCGTCCCGGCTGCCGATCGGGTTGGGCAGACAGGCGTCGTGGTCCCAGTCCGGCGGGGTGATCAGGTGGAGGCCGGCGCGGCGCGGGTTGTGATGGTTGCCGGTGGAGTGCTCCAACTGGCCGAGCGGCAGATGAGTCTTGAGGGCGCTCAGATAGGCGCCGTTGATGTCGAGCGCGGTGACCTCATGGAGGCCGGGCGGTAGTTCGGGCCGCGCCCACTTGGGGCGGGCCTCCCAGATCTGGTCCGCGCCGCGGGAGGACTGCTTGCGCAGGATGTCGGGCAGCCACGGATGGGCGACGATCTCGTAGCGGCCGCCCTTGCGGCTGTGGTCCAGCAGTGCCATCGCATCCGGGATCGCCCGCTTCACCAGTGCCTTGGTCGCCGCTTCCACGTCACCGGAGTGCTCGGCGAGCGCGGCCGAGACCGCTGAGCCGATCAGGTCCGGGGTGTCGGCGGTCTGCATGCGGCGGCCGACGGGCACGACCCGGACACCGCGTCCCGCCTGCCCCTGTCGGCCGCGGGATGGTGCACGCGAGAGAGTCGTCCGTGCGGCGGGCCTCTCCGGCGCGACGGGCTGCTTCGTCTCCTCGGGCGCGGCGGCCTGACACTCGGCGGGGTCCAGGTGCTGGGGGAATCCGGCGACCTGGTGACGGGCGGGCTGCCCGCACAGCACGCACGGTTGCGGGGTGGCGAGCACGTCGACGTCGTCGTCCTGGTCGGCGGTCGGCTCGGCATCCGCGCGAACTTCGTCCTCCGGCGCCTCCGCCGGGGCTTCCTCGGATACGTCCGCTGCCTCGGCGGCCAGCTTGGCCTTCGCCCCCTCGAGGAAGTACGCGTACTTCTCCCGCACTTCGCCGCTCGGGTCCCGTCCCGACTCCCAGCCCTTTACGGTGGAAGGGCTCACCGCCAGGGCCTGCGCAAGCTGGGCGCGCGAGACGTTCAGCTCCTCGCGCAGGGCACGCCGCTCCTCGACGGAGGGCAGCGCCACCTCCTTCTTGGCACCGGCGAGCAGCGCGTCGATCGCGCCGAAGTCCGTCATCGCACGCCCCCTTCGACGGCCGCAGGGCGCTGGGTGCCGGCCGGGCGGCCGGGAACGCGGCGGCGCGCGGCAGGCAGCGCCTCGGTGGCCCGGGTGGGTCCGGCCAGAAGTTCGAGGACGTCGATGCCGTAGTGCGCGGCGACCGCCTCGCAGTCGGTCAGACTCCACGCTGCGGTGCCTGACTGACGACGGCTCACCTGGGCCTGACTCACACCCAGAGCGGCGGCCAGCTCGGTCTGCGACTCGCCTGCCGCATGCAGGAGCGCCGCCACCGCCGATCGCACGCGCTCTTCAAGGCTCATACCCACGATGCTGACTATATCGCGCATTCCTCATGCACCATACGCATATCGCATGGAGGTTGGCAGTGGGGCGGCCAGGTGCGCGCAATGGCACAGGTCGGGCCAGTTCGGTGTGCAGTGCGCGCGGGATCGTTCCAGACGACGAAGAAGTCGGTCTCGAGCTGGACGCGTCGACATGATCAGTGGCAGGGGCGGCAGGATTTGAACCTGCGGCATCCGGTTTTGGAGACCGGCGCTCTGACCAGCTGAGCTACACCCCTTCGGTGGAGGACAGCTTGGTATGACCAGCGGGTCCATCGCCAAAGGTTTTCCAGCAACTGCCTTGCGCACACCGGCATTTCATGGCTCCTGCCGGGCACCGATACGTTCCGGATTCATGGAGTGGAATTTTCTGACGGCCGAAGAACTCATGGCCGCCCTGCGCGCCGGTGAAGTGACTTCGACGGAACTGACCGACGGGGCGATCGCCCGTATTGAGCGGGACGACAAGGCGGTCAACGCGATCTGCGTGCCGGACTTCGAGCGTGCGCGGGCCGCCGCCCGCGATGCCGACAAGGCCCGCGCCCGCGGTGAGGACCGGCCACTGCTCGGCATTCCGGTGACGGTCAAGGAGTCCTACAACATCGCCGGACTGCCCACGACCTGGGGCATACCGCTGCACCGGAACTACCTGCCGGCCGAGGACGCGGTGCAGGTGTCGCGGCTCAAGGGCGCAGGCGCGGTGGTGCTCGGCAAGACCAATGTGCCCTTGGGACTGCAGGACGTGCAGAGCTTCAACGAGATCTACGGCACCACCAACAATCCCTGGGACCACGCCCGTACGGCGGGTGGGTCCTCCGGCGGATCAGCGGCCGCGCTGGCGTGCGGGTTCGGCGCGCTGTCCATCGGCTCCGACATCGGCGGTTCGCTGCGCACCCCCGCGCATTTCTGCGGTGTCTACGCGCACAAGCCGACCCTCGGGCTGGCGGCGACCCGCGGCATGGTTCCGCCGCCCGCACCGGCACTGCCGGTCGAGCTTGATCTCGCTGTCGTCGGTCCGATGGCGCGCAGTGCCCGTGACCTCGCCCTCCTCTTCGACATCATGGCCGGACCGGACCCGCTGACGCTGGGTGTGGCACACGACTTGCGGCTGCCGCCCGCGCGCCACGAGCGGCTGGGCGACTTCCGGGTCCTGGTTCTCGACGACCATCCGCTCATTCCGACCGGGTCCGCCGTGCGGGCGGGCGTGAACCGGGTGGCCGACGCGCTTGCCGACGCCGGCGCCCGCGTCGAACGGCACAGTCCGCTGCTGCCCAGTCTCACCGAAGCGGCCGTGATCTACACGCGGTTGCTGTTCTCGTACTCCGCCGCACGATTCCCCGTCGACATGTACGAGCAGCTGCGAACCCACGCCGCCGGGCTGAGCGCGGACGACCGGAGTCTTGAGGCGGAACGGCTGCGCGGCACGGTGCTCAGCCACCGCGACTGGATCGAGGCGAACGACCTCCGTGAACTGCACCGTCACGGCTGGCGGCAGGTCTTCGCCGAGTTCGACGCCGTGGTGTGTCCCGTCACGCCCACTCCCGCGTTCCCGCACGACCACAACCCCGATCTGATGGGTCGCCGGATCGCCATCGACGGCGTCGAGTACCCGTACCTCGACCAGCTCGTCTGGGCCGGTCTGGCCACCATGCCCGGCCTGCCCGCCACCGCCGTACCCGCGGGCCGGTCCCCCGAGGGACTGCCGGTGGGCGTGCAGCTCATCGGTCCGATGTTCGAGGACCGTACCCCGCTGCGGCTGGCGGAACTGCTCGAGCCGAAGCTGGGTGGCTTCCAGGCGCCGAGGTGATCCGCAAGCCGGCAGTCGTTCGAGCGCGGCCGTGACGGCCCCGGTGCGGACCGTCAGGCGAGGCCGAACCAGCCGAGCGCCCTCTGGATCAGAGGGATGGTGGACATGGCGCCGATTCCGCGTACCGGCGCCCGGGTGTCTGTCTACGCGCCGGAGAACGCGCTGACGCCGGTCCGGGTGCCGAGGTAGACATGGTCGGCGGAGAGCACGGGCGAGGCGAAGTTCGGCAGGTCGCCCACCGCCAGGTGCTGTCGGACCCGTCCGGTGCCCGGGTCGAGGGCGTACAGCGTGCCCGCCTCGAAGTCGGTGACCCAGACCGCGCCGCCGCCGATCACGGGCGAGCCCGCCCGCCGCAGCGCCGTCCGCCACCCGGTGGTCATCGTGCCGTCCGCCCGGACCGTCAGCCGCAGCAGCCCGTCGAAGCACGGCACATAGACGGTGCTGCCGGTGAAGGCCGCCGCTCCGTACGCCGGGCAGGCGCCGGTCTGCGTGAGCTGCCCGCCGATGCCGCCGAGGTGGTCGGCGGACAGCAGGTAGGCGGTGCCGCTCTTGCCGACCATCACGACGAAGCGGCCGATCCGCACCGGGGTGAGGGAACCCAGGTCGGCATCGGCCGCGTTGTCCCGCCCCCAGTCGGAGGGGGCGAAGTAGTCGGTGCGGTGCAGACCGGCGGAGAGAGCCAGCACGGAGTCCGTTCCGTCGTAACTCCCGCCGGTGGACTCGCCGTTGCCGACGGAGACCAGGAGCCGCCCACCGTCGACCACCGGCCCGCCCGGCGCCCAGATGCCGCCCATACGGTGAGTGGGCACGGTGTACGAGGTGACAGGACCCGAGCCCGTCACCGCGACCGAGACCACCGAGCCGCGGTAGGACCCGCAGTCTCCGTACAACCCGCCGTACGCGATGTACACCCGGCCCGCCAGCAGGGCGAGCGCGGCACGCTGCTGGTGCGCCGATCGGTCGCCGGCCGGGGACTCCACCTCGCGGTCCACCTTCTCGCGCCCCGTGGCCAGGTCCAGCCCCACCAGGCGGTGACGCCCGCCGGCGGTCTCGGCCACGGCGAAGACGAGCCCGGTGGAGGCGTCGTACACGGGCGTGCCGGTGATGCCGAGCGGGTCGATGTTCCCGCACCCGAGGCCCGATCGGGGCTGCGGTGTGCCCAGGTGGCGGTGCCACAGGACGCGGCCGGTGTCCGGGGCGAGGGCGTAGACGGTGTCGTTCTCGGTGGCGGCCACCACCTTGCCGCGCACGACGAGCGGCTGGCCGTACACCGCTCCGTCGAGCCGGGCCGTCCAGGCCTGCCGGAGCGTACCGAGCGCCGGTGTGCCGGGGGCGTACCCGCTGCGCAGTCCGTCGCGGTGGTACGTCGTCCAGTCCGACCGCCCCGCCGGTGCCGCCGACCGGCTCTGCGGGGGCAGGGAGCGCGGGGCCGGTACGGCGCTGTCGTCCCCCGTCGAACACCCGGCGGCCAGCAGCCCGCCGCACAGCACGATCGCCGCCAGCCGCCGCACCATCACCCTCGCCCCTTCCGCCGTCGAGGAGTGAGGGACATATCTCCTCTCCTCCACTCTGCCCGGCAGACGCGTCCGCAGCTCCCACGGCGCGGACGCGAGGGCGCGGCAGGGCACCAACACCCCGCGTGACAGGGGGTTTGTCCAAAAGAGCACCAAGGGACGGTCAAGGTGACCGACAGATCCACCCGCACGGCCAACCGCGACCGGCCGTCTCTCGTCCTCAACTGCGCGAACGAGCACAGGCCGGTCACCGGGGCCAGCCATCTTTCGCCGTCCCGGCCGCACCCCATCGGTCCTACAAGATGTAGGGTGCTCTCGCCCTACAAGGCGTAGGGCCGGGTCGACGGCAGCACGCGGGAAGAGACATGAACAAAGTACCGCGCACCGATCATGGTTGCCGACCAGAGGGATCCATACGGCACCCTCAGGAGCTGCGCTCCGAGCGCGAGGCGCTTGCCGCTCTGCGGGCCCCGGCCGGGGAGCTCACCGCGCCATCGGCGTTCCGCCCGGCGGGACCGTCCGGCTCACGATCCGCCGACGCCCGCTCGCCGGTGAGGGATCTCGCCGAAACGACCTCACGGCCCTTGCGGCACGCCCTTGCCCATCGGCCCGCCACCGCCGGCCGATGGACCGCCTTCGGGCAACCCGCGCCGCAGGCGTGCGGCTGGCGTTCGTTCGGACTACGCGGTACAAGGGGTCGGGCACGCGACGGTCCTCCCCCGCGCTCCGTCCCCACCCGCACCGCTTCCACCGCCCACTCCCCAAGGTGACCCCAGTCATGACCGCCCAGCAGCAGTCGGCCCTGATCCCCCGCCGGCGCACCACTCCCGAACAAGTGCCCGCTCCTTCCCGGCTGCGGGCGCGGGCAGCCGCATTCACCGTCTGGTATCTGCGGCTGATCGCCCTGCTCAACATCGCGGCGGTCGTGTCCGTGCCGTTCCGGCGCGAGGTCGACGAGCACAACACCGGCCGGATCTACGCCTCCCACACGGCCCACCGGTTCCACGCGCACCACGCGGGTGAGTACTTCACGCCCTATCTGGCCACCGCCGGCCTGGTCTCGGCTGCGCTCGCGATCTTCCTGTCGCTGGTGATGCGGCGCCGGAAGCGGGCCGCCTGGACGGTCAACATGGTGCTCGCCGGGCCGCTGTTCGCGCTGTACGCCGTCGCACTCACCCAGGACCCGTTTCGCGCGCACGTCTTCAACTGGGCATCGGCCCTGCTCACCGGCCTGTTCGTAGCCGCGCTGCTGATCGGGCGCCGGGAGTTCGAGGCGGTCGGGGACCCGTCCAACCCGAAGCTGGCGCTCGCCGTCGGAGCGGGCGGCATCCTGGTCAGCGGCACGATCGGCACGCTGCTGGTCGGCGCGACGAACAAACTCCACGGCGCCACCCTCTTCGACAAGGTGGCGTACACACTGCTGCGGGGCATCAGCGTCGGCCCGCTCGCCGACCGCGTGGATGCCGTGCAGGCGCCCCGCTGGGTGGACGTCATCGTCAACATCATGGTCGCGGCGACCTTCTGCCTCGTGCTGTACGTCTTCTTCCGCTCGCCCCGCGGCCGGGACCTGCTCGGCGCGGAGGACGAGGAGCGGCTGCGCGCGCTGCTCGACCGGCACGGCGAGCGCGACTCCCTCGGCTACTTCGTGCTCCGCCGCGACAAGGCGGTCATCTGGTCGCCGACGGGCAAGGCCGCCGTCGCCTACCGCGTGGTCGGCGGCGTCACCCTCGCCTCCGGAGACCCGATCGGCGACCCGGAGGCCTGGCCCGGCGCCATCGACGCCTGGCTCGCCGAGGCCCGCCGCCACGCCTGGACGCCTGCCGTGATGGGCGCGAGCGAGGAGGCCGGCACGATCTACGCCCGGCACGGCCTGGACGCTCTGGAACTCGGCGACGAGGCCATCGTGGACCTTGCCGACTTCACCCTCGAAGGCCGCGCCATGCGCGTCGTACGTCAGGCGCACAACCGGGTGCGGCGGGCCGGATACACCGTGAGTATGCGCCGTCACGCCGACATCCCCGAGGACGAGATGGCCACGCTGGTCGAACGCGCCGACCAATGGCGCGACGGCGCCACCGAGCGCGGCTTCTCCATGGCGCTCGGCCGGCTCGGCGACCCCGGCGACGGAAACTGCGTGATGCTGGAGTGCCGCGACGCCGAAGGCGAGCTGCGGGCGCTGCTGAGCTTCGTGCCCTGGGGCGAGCACGGGCTGTCCCTTGACCTCATGCGCCGCGACCGGGACGGCGAGAACGGCCTGATGGAGTTCATGGTCGTCGAACTGCTGCTGCGCGCCGAGGAGTTGGGCGTGCGTCGGGTGTCGCTGAACTTCGCCATGTTCCGCGCCGTCTTCGAGCGCGGCGCACGCCTGGGCGCCGGACCGGTGCTGCGGCTGTGGCGCTCGATCCTCACCTTCTTCTCCCGCTGGTGGCAGATCGAGTCCCTCTACCGCGCCAACGCCAAGTACCGGCCGGTGTGGGAGCCCCGCTTCCTGCTGTTCGAGAAGACGGCGGACCTGCCGCGGATCGGCATCGCCAGCGCCTGTGCGGAGGGTTTCCTCACCCCGCCCCGCCTGCCCCAGCTCCGGAGGAACCAGCCCGACGTGCCGGTGAAAACCTACGCTCCATGAGGCCGTCGCCCGGCTGAAGGAGGCGTCGGAGGTGCCGTTGCGCTCGCAGGGCGGCCTGTCGGCGAACCGGGCACGGGTGACCGTCCGGCGCCTCCTCTCCCTGCGGTGCTCAGCCCCGCGGCCACGCCAACTGCCGGACACCCGGCGCCCGTTCGGTGCACCGGAAAACCGTGCGCGCGGGCGCCGCTGTCCGGCATACGCTGACGCCCGCTGTCTGCCGAGGAGGACGCATGGGGATCCGAAGCCTGACCCGTGGCGAAGCCGAGCGCCGGGCCGCACTGCTGACCGTCGAGCGGTACGACGTGGACGTCGACCTCACGGCGCTGCCGGACGGACCAGAGGTGCGGTGTGTGTCCACGGTGACCTTCACCTGCCATGAACCGGGCGCCGAGAGCTTCGTGGACTGCGCGGCAGAGGTCGTCGGCGCCACGCTGAACGGCACCGCTCTCACCCCGAGCGGTGACGGCCGGATCCCGCTGCCCGCCCTGGCCGGGCACAATGTGCTGCGCGTGGAGAGCATCCAGGCCGACACGGCCGCGGGCGAGGGTGTGCACAAGGCGACCGACCCCGCCGACGGCGAGGTCTATGTGTGGATGAGCTTCGAACCGGACGAGGCCCGGTTCGTCTGGGCGTGCTTCGACCAGCCCGATCTCAAGGCCCCGCACGCCTTCACCGTGACGGCCCCCGCCGCTTGGACCGTCACCAGCAACTCCGGCGAGGCACGCATCGAGGAGCTGGGGACGGCCCGCCGCTGGACCTTCCCGGACACTCCGCCGCTGTCCACGTACAACACCGTCGTCAACGCGGGCCCCTTCCACGAGATCCGCCGCGAGGCCGACGGCCATGACCTGGGCCTGTACGCGCGCCGCTCGCTCGCCGAGGTCCTCGACCGTGATGCCGACGAGATCTTCACCGTCACCCGGCAGGGCCTCGCCTTCTACGGCGAGACCTTCGCGATGCCGTTCCCGCAGCGCAGATACGACCAGGTGTTCGTGCCCGAGTTCGGCGGGGCGATGGAGAACTACGGCTGTGTGACCTGGTCGGACGTGTTCCTGCGGAGGGCCGCGCCGACGCCCGCGGAGCGGGAGCTGCTCGCCAAGGTGCTGCTGCACGAGATGGCGCACATGTGGTTCGGCAATATCGTCACCATGCGCTGGTGGGACGACCTCTGGCTGAACGAGGCGTTCGCGGAGTTCGCCTGCAACTGGGCCGCCGAGCGCGCCACCCGCTACACGGACGCCTGGGCGCGCCATCTGGTGAGCGACAAACTGAGGGCCTATCTGACCGACCAGGGCCCGGCCTCCCACCCGATCCACCAGCCCATCCACGATGTCGCCCAGGCCGCGTCGATCTTCGACAGCATCACCTATCCCAAGGGCGCGTCCGTCCTGCGGCAGCTCATGACGTATGTCGGCGAAGAGAGCTTCCGCGCCGGCATGGCCGCCTACTTCGCCCGCCACGCCTGGGGCAACACCACGCTCCAGGACCTGATCGACTCCCTCGGCAAGGCGAGCGGGCGAGACCTGGACGGCTGGCGCACCGCCTGGCTGGCGACGGCAGGCACCGACCGTTTCTCGCTGGAGCGCGACGGCGAGACCGTCACGCTGGTGGCGGCCGGCACCCCACGCCCGCAGGTTCTGGCGGTGGGCGCGTACACCCGGAACGGACAGACGCTGGAACGCACGGGGCTCGTACGCATCGAGGTGACACAGCCCCGTACCCCCGTCGCCGGCCTGCCTCCCGCGCCGGACGTCCTGCTGATCAACGACGACGACCTGACCTTCGCCACGGCCCGCCCGGACCCCACGACCCGAGACGCACTCTTCCGTAGGGCCGCGGATCTGCCCACGCCCATCTCCCGGGGCGTCGCCGCCGCCACCGTGTGGGACATGCTGACCACCGGCGAGGCCACGGCCGCGGAAGCCGGGCAGTGCATCACCGCGGTCCTCGCGGCGGAGACGTCGGACGCCGTCATCGAGCCGTATCTGATGCTCGCCGGGAACATCGCGGAACTGTGGGCGCCGCCCGGCGAACGCGCGCGGCTCACGGCGGCGGTGACCAGGACCTGCCGGGACCTCGCCGCGGATCCCGGCCGCCGCCGGGTCGCCCTGCGGGGCCTTGCCCGCACCGCCACGACCGCCGAAGATCTGGCCTGGCTGCGCGAGCAGGCGGGCACGGACGTCGATCTGCACTGGCGCGCACTGGTCCGTGCGGCCGAACTGGGCGAGGACGTCACCTCCGAGGCCGCCCTCCTGCTGGAACGCGACCCGGACCCCGACGCGTGGATCCGCGCCCTCACCGTACGGGCCGCGGTGCCCGACGCCGCCGCCAAGGCGGAGGTCTGGCAGAAGCTCGTCGTCGACCGCACCGTCCCCGTCTCCGCCGTCGGGCAGGTGGCGGCGGCCTTCTGGCGCCCCGCCCAGGACGACCTGCTCAGCCCCTACACGCGGCGCTATCTGGAGGCGGTCCCCCATCTGCACCAGGGTGGGATGATCCCGGCGATGGGGTTCACGAGCCACCTGTTCCCGCCGTACGCCGTCGATTCCGATTACCTCGAAAGCGCCCAGCGGATCTCCGAAGAGGCGGCCCCGGTGGTCCGCAAAACAATCCTCGAACGCTCGGACACGGTCCGCCGCATGCTTCATGCGCGTTCCCACAGGCCCTGACCGTTCCTGCGGGAGGCCCGGACCGTGCAGGCCCGGCCGCATCTGCCTGCGGCCGTGCCTGCGCCGGGGCTCAGCCCCGGCCGGCACCGGAAGCGGTCATTCGTCGGCCCGGTGACTGGCCGCGAACTCCCGCAGTTTGTCCACGGGGGCGTTGAACCTGTCGTGGTCGCCGACGGTCGGCCCGGACGACGTGTACTGCCACATCATGTACGTCGACCAGCCCGCCGGAAGTTCGCCGACCGTCGAGCCGTACCTGGCGACCCACAGGGGGTTGGTGGAGCCGAAGCCCTTGTAGCCGCCCGTGCAGTTGTTCCACCAGTTCGTGGCCGTGTAGATCACGGCGGTGCGGCCGGTGCGGGCCTTGTAGCGGTTCAGGAAGGCACGGATCCAGGCCACCATGCCGCTCTTGGTCTTGCCGTAACAGGCGTCACCGTAGGGGTTCCACTCGATGTCGAGGGCACCGGGCAGTGTCCGGCCGTCGGCGGACCAGCGCCCGCCGTGGTCGACGAAGTAGTCGGCCTGCGCGGTGCCGCTGCTGGAGTCCGGCGTGGCGAAGTGGTAGGCCCCGCGGACCATGCCGACGCGATAGGCGCCGTCGTACTGCTGGGCGAAGTAGGGGTTCTGGTAGGACGTCCCCTCTGTGGCCTTCGTGTAGGACCAGCGGGTGCCGCTGCTCCACAAGGCGGACCAGGCGACGTCACCCTGGTAGCTGGAGACGTCGACGCCCTCGGTCTGGCCGACCTGCAGGGGCGGGGGGTCGGGATCGGGATCGGAGTGAGCGCCCATTCCTTCGTACTTTCCGACGCCCATTCCCATGTAGGCGTGGCCGCGCACGGGGTCGGGCCAGGGTCCGGCCGCCGAGTACGCGGGCGGCATTGCGGGCAGGGTGAGGAGGAGGCCGGTCAGGGCAGCGATGAGACGCCAGCGCGAGCGGCCGTGCTGAGGACGGAAGCAGCTTGGCACGCAACCCATCTGATCCCGGGACACGCCGGACCGCACGTCATGTACCGCCCAACGAAGGCATCGTCGGTGCCGGAGTACTCCAATGGGTGTGCCTCGTGTTTGCGCGTGCGGCGACATCGTCGATGCCGTTTTCCATGGGTCCGTACGCTGGCCGCATGCCCGTGCGGGAGGAGGTGCTGGTGGGTGGAGCCGGCGACGAGGAGACATCCCGAAGGCCTGTTCGTCGGCTTGTGCACGCTGGACGTCATCCAGCTCGTGGACCATGCGCCGGCATCGAACGAGAAACTGACGGCTCGTGAGCAGGTCGTCGCGGCCGGCGGTCCGGCGGCGAACGCGGCCGCCGCCTTCAGCCACCTGGGTGGTACGGCCAGGCTGCTCACCGCGGTCGGCTCCCATCCGCTGGGGCTCGGGATCAAGGAAGACCTCGGCCGGCTGGGCGTGGCCGTGTCGGACCTGGCGGCGGAGTCGGCCGAGCCCCCGGCGGTGTCTTCCATTCTGGTGACTGCGTCCAGCGGGGAACGCGCCGTCGCCTCGACCAACGCGCAAGGCCACCGGCTCGGCCCGCCCGACGATCTCGACGTGTTGGTGGCCGCCTGTGACATCGCGGAGTTCGACGGCCATCACATGGAACTGGCCGTGGCCGCTGCCCGGCTCGCGCGTGCCGCCGGCCGTCCGACCGTCTTCGACGGGGGCAGCTGGAAGGAGGGCACGCAGCATCTGCTGCCTTTCATCGATGTGGCCGTGTGCTCGGCCGACTTCCGCCCGCCCGGCGCGAGCACGCCGACGGACACCCTGCGCTTCCTGCGGGAGCACGGGGTCGGCTGGTCGGCGGTCAGCCAAGGAGAACGGCCCATCATGTGGGAGGGGCCCCACAGCAGTGGAACGGTGGACGTGCCCGCGGTCCAGGTGGCGGACACGCTGGGGGCGGGTGACGTTCTGCACGGGGCGCTCGCTCATCACCTCGCCGTTCAGCGCCCCCTGACATCGGAGGGCTTCGTTCAAGCCCTGCATGGCGCGGCCGCGGTGGCCTCGCGAGCGTGTGCGTCGTTCGGCACACGCGCCTGGATGCAAGGAGGTTGAGGCCACACCGGCCGCCCCGGACTCTACCCCGTCATGGTTGAAATTTCAAACACAGATCGGCCCATTCATCGCATGGATGCACCGGATACGTGATTCGGATAGCGCCAAGGATGGCGGCAGGCACCGGACGCACCCATAGTCGTCCCTACCCGCACGCCGCTGTCCGGACCAGTCGCCGTCGTGCGGCCCGTCCCCTGCATGCCGTGCGCCGATGGCGCCCCTGACAGGCATGCCCGCTTCCGTACACCCTGCCTGGAGTCGCCATGCCCGGTTCCGTCCCGCCGCCGCCCGCCACCGCGGTCGACGACGCCTCTTCGTCGCCCGTAGCCGTCTCGGGTCCGGCCCATCTGCTGCGTGTGAGCGTCCTGATGGCGGGCAGTTGTCTGCCGATCCTCGGGGCGGTGCTCATCGCGCCGGTTCTGCCCAAGATGCAGGACCACTTCGGATCGGTTCCGGGTGCGAAGGCGCTGGTGCCTCTCGCGCTGACCGTCCCGGCGCTGGCGCTGGCCCTGCTGGCCCCGTTCGCCGGCGTGATCGTGGACCGGCTCGGCCGCAGGCGTCTGCTGATCGTGGCCACGCTGCTGTACGCCGTGTTCGGCACCGCCCCGCTCTGGCTGGACTCGCTCGGTGCCATCATCGCCAGCCGCGCGCTCGTCGGTGTCACCGAGGCCGCGATCATGACGTGCTGCACCACGCTGATCGGCGACTACTACTCGGGGCAGCGGCGGGTGAAGTACCTCGCCCTGCAGACCATGTGTGCCTCTGCCTCGGCGACCGTCTTCTTCGTGCTCGGTGGCGCCGCCGGATCGGCGGGCTGGCGCGTGCCCTTTGGGGTGTACGCCGTGAGCCTGGCGCTCGCCCCGCTGATGGTGACCGTCCTGCCCGACCTGGCTGCACGCCCGGCTGCACACCCCGCCGCCGTCGAGGCACCGGCCGCGGCGACGGCCCGACGGCCCTTCCCCTGGCGGGAGTTGCGGGGCGTCTGCGCCATGACCTTCTTCGGTGCGATGGTCTTCTACACCGTGCCGGTGGAGATGTCGTACCTGCTCGACGGCCTCGGGACGAAGGACTCCGGTGTGATCGGGCTGGCCACGGCGATCGCCAGCGCCGCGACCGTGGGCGGGGCGATCGCCTTCGCCCGCCTCGGACGCTCCCCGGACGCGATGCTGCCGGCCGTTCTCGGCGTCTGCGCGGTCGGCTTCGGGGTGATGTTCCTCGCCGGCAACGCGCCGCTGCTGGTCGCCGGAGCGGTGATCAACTGTGTGGGCACGGGCATGCTGCTGCCCGCCCTTCTCACCAGCGCCATGTCCCGGCTGGCCTACGAGGACCGCGGCCGCGGCACGGGCCTGTGGACGGCGGCCTTCTTCGCCGGTGAGTTCGTCTGCCCGCTGGTGCTGCTCGCCGTGGAGTCGGCGGTCGGCAGCCTCGCCGGCGCCGTGGGCATCCTGGGACTGGCCGCCGCTCTCGTCGCCGCCGGACTGCTGGCGGCCCGCCGCCGCACGCCCGCAGACGACTCCCGGCCGCTGCCCCAGCAACTGGCCTGAGCACGCAAGCCGACGGCGCCCGCAGACGCCTTGCTCAGGGGCCGCCGGACCGGATCACTGCCGGTCCGGCGACCGGCGCCGGGGATCACATCCGGTCCGGCGCCGACCCGGCGCCGTGTCCGCCGGGTACGGCCGTCCCGTGGCCGTTGCCCGTCAGCGTCACGCCCACCTCTGCCGCCTTCTGCCGGAGCCAGATGTGGGCCGCGTCCTGGGCGTGGACCGGGTGCCACCACATCGCCTCCCGTACCGGTACGGCCTCGAAGGGGCAGGGCAGGACGCGTACCGCGGCGGAGCGGACCGCTCTTCGGGCCAGGCGTTCCTGGATCATCGCGACCCTGCTGGTGCCCTCGACCATGTGGGGCAGCAGCTGGAAGGCCTGCACGGACACCTCCACCCGGGGACTGATGCCGATCATGCTGAGCTGGCGGGCCGCGGGCGCGTCGTAGGGCCGCTGGTAGACGACCCAGGGCAGGCGTGCCAGATGGTCGAGGGTGAGCGCGTCGCCGATCTCGGGGTTGTCGTCGGCGACCAGGCACAGCCATCGGTCCTGGTGGAGGTCGACAGCCGGCAGGCCGTCGATGACTCCGTGCGGCATCAGCAGGCCGTCGACCGTGCTCAGCGAGGTGGCGGGGTTCTCCACGACGGAGGGCGGTGTGTGCTGGAAGGTGAGCCGGATGCCGGGCGCCTCGTCGTGCAGGGCGCGGGCGAGCGCGGCGCCGAACACGGCCGTGCCGTAGTCGGAGGCGAACAGCGTGAACTCCCGGGTCTCCGCCGCCGGGTCGAAGTCGGCCTGGCTGGAGAAGACGCGTTCCAGCAGGTCGCAGGCGGTCACACTGCGATCTCGCAGGGCGACACCGAGCGGGGTCAGCTCGTAGGCGTTCCCCGTGCGGGCCAGCAATTCGTCTCCGAAATGCCGGCGCAGCCTGGCCAGCGCCGCGCTCATCGCGGGCTGGCTCAGCCCGATGCGCTCGCCGGCCCGGGTGACGTTGCGCTCCTCCAGCAGCGCACGCAGGGCGACCACCAGATTGAGGTCGAGACGGGACAGGTTCACCGGTTACCACCTTGGAGCGAGCGCCGGGCCGAGAGTGAGGACGGCCATCCTACGAGCCATCCATGGCATGGATGTGGTGGATCCACAGGATTGATTTCCCTGATTGGTTGATCGGGGTCACAGTAGTCCGCAACCCAGCAGGAGGAAATCTGATGGCAACGCTCGTGCAACCTGCCGGCCCGTTCGCGCTCGGCACGTTCTCGGCCCAGGACGCCCACGACCCCTTCCCCGGCCTCCTGGCCGAGGGACGCGTACTCGACCTGAGCAAAGCCCTGGACTGGGCGCCGCGCGAGGTGCGTGCCGTGGTCGAGCGGTGGGAGCAGGCCCTCCCCCAGCTGCACGCCCTGGCGGGCGACACCGCCCTCGACTGGCGGCCGCTGGAGGGCCTGCGGGTGCACGCCCCGCTGGAGCCCCGCCAGATCTTCCAGTCCGGCGCCAACTACCGGCAGCACGTGATCGACCTGGAGGCCGCGCACCGCTCGCCGGACGACCCGCGCACGGTCGAGGAGGCGCGTGCGGAGATCGCCGCGGTCATGGACCGCCGGGCCGCCGAGGACCTGCCCTACGTGTTCATCGGCCTGCCGAGCACCATCGCGGGACCGTACGACGACGTCGTACTCCCCGAATGGGCCGAACAGCCCGACTGGGAGCTGGAGTTGGCAGCCGTCATCGCCAAGCCCGCCTACCGGGTGCCGGTGGAGGAGGCTCTCGGACACGTCGCCGGGTACACGATCGCCAACGACCTCACCGATCGTGCCACCGTCTTCCGCCGGGACATGAAGGCCATCGGCACGGACTGGCTGCGCTGCAAGAACGCCCCCGGCTTCACCCCGCTCGGGCCATGGCTCGTGCCGGCCGGGTCGATCGCGGATCCGCAGGATCTTCGGGTCACGCTGAAGCTGAACGGCGACACCATGCAGGACGAGTCCACCAAGGACATGCTCTTCGGGGTCGCGCGACTGGTGTCGTACATCTCCCAGACCTCTCGGCTTCTGCCCGGCGACCTGGTGTTGACCGGCAGCCCGGCCGGCAACGGCATGCACTGGGGCCGGCTGCTGCGCGAAGGCGACGTCATGGAGGGCTCCATCACCGGTCTGGGCGTCCAGCGCACCCGATGTGTCGCGGAGAAGGCGTCATGACTCTTGACCCTCACGACCCGGAAGGCGCGATCGCCGAGGCCGCCAAGGCCTACTCCAACTGGGGGCGCTGGGGCGAGGACGACGTGCTCGGCACGCTCAACTTCCTCGACGAGGCCAAGCGGCGCGAAGGGGCTGCGCTCGTGCGCCGGGGGGTCAGCTTCTCACTGTCGCAGTCCTTCGACATGAACGGCCCGCAGAAGGGCTGGCGCCGGCGGACCAACCCCGTGCACACCATGCTCGACACCGGCACCGACGCCGCCCTCGGCAACCAGGGCTTCCCGCACGGCATCGGCGGCGCCGACGACGTGATCGCCATGCCGTTGCAGTGCTCCACCCAGTGGGACGGGCTCGGCCACATCTTCGACCACGGCAAGGCCTGGAACGGACGGGCCGCCGAGAAGGTCGTCACCTCCGACGGCGACCTCGTCACCGGCATCGAGCACATGGCACCCCATGTCGCCGGGCGCGGGGTCCTCCTCGACGTGGGCCAAGTGGTCGGGGTGGACGGCGAGTTGCCCGACGGGTTCGCCATCACCGTGGAGCATCTGACCGCGGCCGCCGCGGCGCACGGGGTGGCCGTCGGGCGCGGCGACATCGTCCTCGTGCGGACCGGGCGCCTCGCGCGCGCCCGGCGCGAGGGCTGGGGCGACTATGCGGGCGGGCCCGCGCCGGGCCTGTCGTTCACCACCGCGGGCTGGCTGCACGGCAGCGAGATCGCCGCGATCGCCACCGACACCTGGGGCTTCGAGGTGCGGCCCAACGAATTCGAGGGCGCCTTCCAGCCGCTGCACCAGGTCGCCATCCCCAACATCGGACTGCTGATCGGCGAGATGTGGGACCTCGACGCGCTCGCCGCGGACTGCGCCGAGGACGGCGTGTACGAGTTCTGGCTCACCGCCGCGCCGCTGCCCATCACCGGTGCGGTCGGCTCGCCGGTCAACCCCATCGCCGTCAAGTAACGCTCACGGCCGCGCCCTGACGGGGCGTGCCGCATCCCCCGCCGCCCGAAGCCGTGCGGCCCCGACCGGGAGGTATCCCCTCAATGACCGATCCCGACGCCCGTTCCGTACTCGTAGTCGGCGGAGGCGCCTCCGGCAACGCCGTCACGATCCTGCTGCGCCGCGCGGGCATCACGGTGGACCTGATCGAGGCCAGTCCCGACTGGCACGCCTCCACCGGTTCCGGCATCACCCTCCAGGGCAACGCCCTCAGGGTGCTGCGCCGGCTTGGAGTGTGGGAGCAGGTGAGCGCCGCCGGGTTCGCCTTCGGCTCGGTGGGAATGACCGCCCCCGACGGCACCGTGCTGTTCGTCGCCGAGGACATCCAGACCGGCGGCCCGGACCTGCCCGCCACTCTCGGCATGCAGCGCCCCCGGCTCCAGCAGATCCTCAGCGACGCGGTCCGCGCCTCCGGCGCCAGCGTGCATCTGGGCGTCACCGCCGAGTCCCTGGAGCAGGACGGCGACGGCGTCTCCGTACGCTTCAGCGACGGCACCGAGGGCCGATACGACCTGGTTGTCGCCGCCGACGGTCTCAACTCGGCCACCCGTGCCGCGATCGGCATCACCGACAAGCCCGCACCGACCGGCATGGCCATCTGGCGCATCGCCGCCCCTCGTCCTGAGGGTCTGGAGCGCACCGACCTCGCCTACGGCGGCCCGGCCTACATCGCCGGATACTGCCCCACCAGCGAGAGCACCCTCTACGCCTACGTCGTCGAGGGGTGCCGGGACCGTGCGTCGATCCCCCAGCAGTCGTACGCCGACGAGATGCGCGCCCTCGCACAGGGCTACGGCGGCTTCTGGCCCGAGATCGTGAAGCACATCGACGATCCGGCCAAGGTCAACTACACCTGGTTCGACCGCCACCTGGTGGAGGGCCCCTGGCACCGCGGGCGGGTCGTGCTGGTCGGGGACGCCGCCCACTGCTGTCCGCCCACCCTGGCGCAGGGCGCGGCGATGTCCCTCGAGGACGCCTCCGTCCTCTGCGAGCTGCTGACCACCCGTGACGACTGGGACGACCAGCTCTTCACCGACTACCGGGACCGGCGGCTGCCCCGGGTGCGCATGGTCGTCGACGCCTCCGTCCAGCTCGGCCAGTGGGTGCTCGACGGGGTGCACGACGCCGACGTGCCCGGGCTGATAGGCCGCACCATGAACGCGCTGAAGGAGCTCCCGTGACCGATCCCGCCGACCTCTCGTCGATGCCGACGATCGACGTCCACGCCCACCTCCTGCTCCCGGAGGTCGAGGAGGCCGTCGCCGGACATCCCGGACTTGCCGAGGCCCACGAGCTCGACGCCCGCCGCAACGGGCCGGCGGCCCTGGCCGTGAGCGGTCCGATGGTCGGCGCCCGTCTGCCGAAGCTGACGGACGTCGACGTGCGGCTGGCGGCGATGGACGCGCAGGGCGTGGACGTCCAGCTGGTCAGCCCGTCCCCGTCGCACTACCACTACTGGGCCGAGCCCCAACTCGCCCGGCACATATGCCGATTGGCGAACGAGGGCACCGCCGCGCACTGCGCGAAGGCCCCCGACCGGCTGCACGGCCTCGGCCTGATCCCTCTCCAACACCCCGGGCTGGCTGTGGAGTTGCTCGACCACGCGCTGGACCAGGGACTGAAGGGCGTGGAGATCTCCTCTCACGCGCCCGGCCGCGAGTTGTCGGATCCCGCCTATGAGCCCTTGTGGTCCCGGGCGGAGGAGCGCGGTGCGCTGGTCTTCCTGCACCCGTTCGGCTGCACGCTCGACGAGCGCCTGGACCAGTGGTACCTCTCCAACACCGTCGGTCAGCCCACCGAGAACGCGGTCGCCCTCTCCCACCTGATCTTCTCCGGGGTCCTGGACCGCCATCCGGGACTCAAGCTGATCGCGGCGCACGGCGGCGGCTATCTGCCCACCCACATCGGCCGCTCCGACCACGCCTGGCGGGCCCGCCCCGACGCGCAGGGCTGCTCACGGGAGCCGAGCAGCTATCTGCGGCAGCTGCACTTCGACTCCCTCGTCCACGACCCCCACGTCCTGCGGGAGTTGCTGCGGGCCGCCGGGCCGGAGCGGGTCCTGCTCGGCTCCGACTTCCCCTTCGACATGGGCACCGACGACCCACTGGGCGCGCTGCGCGCCGCGGACCTGCCCGACCACGACTTCCACGCGGTGCGGGGCGGCAACGCCGCCGCCCTGCTCGACCTCGACTGAGGAGGAACCCCCCATGAACCAACGTCTGCTCACCCACCTGCGGCACGTCGACCTGGCCGTGCCCGACTACGACAAACAGCTCGACTTCTACTCCGGCGTCTGGGGCCTGACCAAGGTCGCCGAGGACTCCGGCATCTCCTTCCTGGCCGCCGAGGGCAGCCCCGAGCAGTACGTCATCCGGCTGCGCAAGGCCGACGAGAAGCGCCTCGACCTCGTGTCCTACGGCGCGGCGAGCACGGCCGACGTGGACACGTTCGCCGATCAACTCCTGGCCGACGGCGTGCAGTTGATCTCTCAGCCGGGCAAGGTGGACACTCCCGGCGGCGGCTACGGGTTCCGCTTCTTCGACGTCGACGGGCGCACCATCGAGGTCTCCGCCGACGTCGAGGTACGGCAGCACCGCAGGATCGAGGAGAAGGAGTCCATCCCGGTCAAGCTGTCGCACGTCGTCCTCAACTCCCCCGACCTGAACCGCACGCGGGAGTGGTACGAGCGCCACATGGGCTTCCGTCTCTCCGACACGCTCAGCTCGCCGCACATGGGCGAGGTCATGCACTTCATGCGGATCTCCAACCAGCACCACTCGATGGCCATCGCGAAGGGCCCCCACACCTCCCTGCACCACGTCTCCTTCGAGATGCGCGGACTGGACGAGTACATGCGCGGCTCCGGGCGTGTGATGCGGGCCGGGATCCGCAAGATCTGGGGCCCCGGTCGCCACATGGCGGGCGACAACACGTTCACCTACTTCCTCGACCCGCACGGCAACACCGTCGAGTACACGACGGAGCTGGAGGTTCTGGACGAGGACACCTGGCACCCGCACGTCTACGACTTCTCCCAGCCCGAGGTCACCGACCAGTGGGGCACCGCGAACCCCATGAACGAACTCGTCGCCAAGGAGTCCTTCAACGACGTGGACCGCGGCGTCTTCGTCGCCCCGCCGGTCTGACCGGCACCCCCCGTCACCGGGGGCGCGGCAGCCCTGTCATGCCCTGACTCCCCGCCGCGTCCCCGGCCTTCGCGCCCGCCCTCCCCTCCGACAGGACACCGCCCATGCGTTTCGCCACGTACGAGTACCGCAACAGACGCCAAGTGGCCGTCGTCGAGGAGGACGGCACGCTCCACCCCCTGCCCGGCGTCACCTCACTGACCGGCCTGCTCGCCGAGGGCGGCGGTCTGCCCGAACTCCTCGACGCGGGCTCCGTGATGACCGACGTACCGGCCGGCCCGCATGTCTCGGACGTACGGCTCCTGGCGCCGCTCCAGCCGCCCACCGTGCGGGACTTCGTCACCTTCGAGGAGCACGTCGAGGGGGTACGGCGGTCCGTGGACGGCAGCGCGGGCGTGCCCGAGCAGTGGTATGCGGCACCCACCTTCTACTTCACCAACCCGTACGCCGTGTACGGGCCGGGCGACGACATCCCCGTGCCGCCCGGTTCGAGCGTCCTGGACTTCGAGCTCGAGGTCGCCGCCGTGATCGGCAAGGAGGGCCGCGACCTCACTCCCGAGCAGGCCCGGGAGCACATCGTCGGCTACACCGTGCTCAACGACTGGTCCGCCCGCGACCTTCAGTCCGCCGAGATGCGGGTGGGTCTCGGCCCGTGCAAGGGCAAGGACACGGCCACCACCCTGGGCCCCTACCTGGTCACCGCCGACGAACTGGCCGAGTACCGCGACGAGGACGGGTTCCTGCGGCTCGCGCTCACCGCCGAGGTGAACGGCGAGGTGGTCGGCAAGGACCTGCTGTCCAACATGAGCTGGACGTTCGAGGAGATGGTCGCCTACGCCTCGCGCGGTACCTGGGTGCGCCCCGGTGACGTCCTGGGCTCGGGCACCTGCGGCAACGGCGGCTGCCTCGCCGAGCTGTGGGGCGTACGAGGCAGGCAGGACCCGGCTCCGCTGAAGCCCGGCGACACGGTCACACTCACCGTCGAGGGCATCGGCAGCGTCTCCAACACCGTGGTGAGCGGCTCCGATCCACGGCCCGTCCCCACCGGCCGGCGCCGCTCGCGGGAGCGGCCGTGAGCGACCTCCATCCGAAACGGCTGCTCGGCAAGGTCGTCGTGGTGACGGGCGCGGCGGGCGGCCAGGGCGCCGCGGAGGCCGAGGCACTCACCCGCGAGGGCGCCCGGGTGATCGCCACCGATGTCACGGAGGGGCCCGGCTGCCGCCGTCTCGACGTCACCAGCGAGCAGGACTGGGCCCGCCTCGCCGCCGAACTGCGGGAGTCGTACGGGCAGGTGCACGGCCTGGTCAACAACGCGGGCGTCACCTGGCGCGCCCGCATCGACGACGTACGCCCCGAGGACATGGCCCGCGTCCACGCCGTCAACGTCACCGGGCCGCTCCTGGGCATCCAGCACCTGGTGCCGCTTATGCGCGCGGGGGCGTCGATCGTGAACGTCGGTTCGTCGGCGGCGCTCACCGCCCACTACCCGGTCGCCTACACGGCCTCCAAGTGGGCGCTGCGCGGCCTGTCCAGGACCGCCGCCATGGAACTGGGGCCCCGCGGTATCCGCGTGAACACCATCCACCCCGGCTTCATCGAGACGGACATGACCGCCTCCGCGGCTCCGGCCTTCCGGGAGGCGAACCTCCGCCTGACCCCGCTCGGCCGCACCGGCACGGTGGACGACATCACCCCGCTCGTCACCTTCCTCCTCTCGGACGACTCCGCCTTCATCACCGGAGCCGAGATCCCGGTCGACGGCGGCCTCACCTCCCACGGCGGCGCGATGCCGATCTCGGACGCCCTGCGCCCCGACGCATGAACCAGCACACGCACGGAAGAAAGGCTCCTGAGCCATGGACAAGGTCTGCGCGAGCGCCGTGGAGGCGGTCGCCGACATCCCCGACGGTGCGTCGCTGGCCGTCGGCGGCTTCGGCCTCAGCGGCATTCCCGATGTGCTCATCCAGGCCCTCCACTCCCAGGGCGCCACGGGCCTGCGGGTCGTGTCGAACAACTGCGGCGTGGACGGACGGGGTCTGGGCGTTCTGCTGGCCGACGGCCGGATCGCCCGTGTGACGGGGTCCTACGTCGGCGAGAACAAGGAGTTCGCCCGTCAGTACCTGTCGGGCGAACTGGAGGTGGAGCTGGTCCCGCAGGGCACGCTGGCCGAGCGGCTGCGCGCCGGAGGTGCGGGCATCCCCGCCTTCTACACGCCTGCCGGGGTGGGCACTCAGGTCGCCAAGGGCGGCCTTCCCTGGCGCTACGCATCCGGCGGCGCGGTGGCTGTGGCCTCCCCGGCCAAGGAGACCCGGGAGTTCGCCGGCCGGACGTATGTCCTGGAACACGCCATCACCACCGACTTCGCACTCGTCCGGGCCTGGCGCGCGGACACCCACGGAAACCTGGTCTTCCGCAAGGCGGCCGCCAACTTCAACCCGCTCGCGGCGATGGCCGGCCGCATCACGGTCGCCGAAGTCGAACAGCTCGTGGAACCAGGCGAGTTGAGCCCGGACGAGGTGCATCTGCCGGGCATCTTCGTGCAGCGGGTGGTGGAGCTGACGGCCGCACAGGCCGCCGCCAAGCAGATCGAACACCTTCTGATTTCCGCGTCTTCGACACGAGGGACCGTACGCGCATGAGCACCGCCACCCCCACCCGACTGGGCTGGACCCGCGACCAGATGGCCGCCCGCGCCGCCGCCGAACTCAGCCACGGCTCCTACGTCAACCTCGGCATCGGCCTGCCCACCCGCATCCCCGGCCACCTCCCGCCCGGCGTGCACGTCGTGCTGCACTCCGAGAACGGCATCCTCGGCACCGGCCCGTATCCGTACGAGGACGAGGTCGACCCGGATCTGATCAACGCGGGCAAGGAGACCGTCACCGTCCTGCCCGGCGCGTCCTTCTTCGACTCCGCGCTCTCCTTCGGCATGATCCGCGGCGGTCACATCGACACGGCCGTCCTCGGCGCCATGCAGGTCTCCGCCCGCGGCGACCTGGCCAACTGGATGATCCCCGGCACCATGGTCAAGGGCATGGGCGGCGCCATGGACCTCGTCCACGGCGCCCGCCGCGTCATCGTCCTGATGGACCACACCGCCAAGGACGGCACCCCGAAGCTGCTCGAGGAGTGCACCCTGCCCCTGACAGGAGAGCGCTGTGTGCACCGCGTCATCACCGACCTCGGCGTCCTCGACATCACACCCGACGGCCTGGCCCTGGTGGAATGCGCGCCGGGTGTGAGTGTGGACGACATCGTGGCTCGAACGGGCGCGCCGGTGCAGACCTGAGCCACGCGTCCGTGCGTTGCGGGCAGGGACTGTGAGTCCCTGCCCGCGCCACGTTTTCCGGCTCGTTCCTACGACAGGGGCATGACCTTGCGGTAGGCGAACACCGCGGCCGTCGCAACCACGACATGCATCAGCAGCAGCGCCCCGACGCCGATCGCGCCGCCGGCGCCGAAGAGCAGGAAGTCGGGAACGAAGGACACGACGACGAGCGTCGGCACCAGCCACCGCACCAGCGCCCGGGGATCCTTCGACACCTTGCGCACAACGGCCCAGCCGACCGCGCCGGCCACGACGCCGACCGCCGTCAGGAATATGTACGAGGACGCCTTCAGCGGCTCGAAGTCGTCGGGCGCGCCGGCGGCCGAAGCGAGGAGCGCAAGGAGCGCGTCCGCCGCGGAGGCCACGACGATCGCGGCGAGCACACCTCCCGCCACTACGAGCGGACCACGGCGGACGACGACTTCGTCAGAGGCTACGGACATGGCAACTCCGGGAGGGGACGGCGGAGGAATGACTCCGCTAGAAGTGTTTGAAGAATCAAACGACAGTCTGAACGAATGTGTTTGAGTATTCAAGCTCAAGCGGCCAGGGAGTCCACTGTCCGGCCTCGCCGCAGGCAGCCGACCGTTCCCGCGCAGGGAACGCTTCACGCTTGCGAGCCCCAAAGCTGTACATCCGCCTCCGTCAGGCCGGCGGTCCGCGTGACCGGCCGACCTGACCCGTACACCGGGGTTCCGGCGCCGGGCGCCCTCGGGCACTCATCATGTGCCGGACCGGAGGACGCCCGGCCCCGCTGCCTCGGCCGAATGGCTGACCGCTCGTTCGGGATACGGCCTCTTTCTGTGTGCGCGCCGTGGGCCGTGCGAGCGGGGCGTCTCCGGCGGTCCCGCCTTCTCCAGGGGCAGGCAGGTGGGCGTGCTGTTCGGGCCGAACGAGTACAGCAGCATCGCCTCGCACCGAACCTGGATCAGGAAGGTCAGCGGGGCCTGAGCCGTTCCGGTCAGCCGACGCGGTACCTGCCGTGTGGTCAGGCCTCCACGATCGCCACCGTGACGGGCGTACCGGTCTCGACCGTGCGGCTGACCGTGCAGAGCCGGTCGTGGGAGGTCTTGACGGCCCGAGGGAGAATCGCGCGGGCCCGCTCGGCGCCTTCGCCGTCCGGGAAGGCGACGGAGAAGGTGACCTGGAGATCGGTCATCCGGTTTCCGAGCTCGTCATTGATCTTGTTGCCGGTCACCGCGACGGAGAACCTGGTCGGCTCCGCATGACGACTGGTGGCGATGTCGACGTCGACCGCCGTGCAACCGCCGAGCGCGGCGAGCAGCAACTCGACGGGGGTGAATGCGTCCTCCCCGTCGCCTTCGGAACCGGTCCCGAAACTGATCGTGCCACCGCGGGCGTTCGTCGCGAGGAAGTGTCCGGTGCTGGTTCGCTCGACGGTGACGGAGCGCAGGGAGTCTTCTGCCATGTCGACGACACTAAGCGCTCGGCGGGGGATGCCGCGAAGCCTGGGAAGGAGTGTCCGGGCGGTGGGACCGCGGCGGAGCCGACCTTGGTCGGACAGGACATCGCCAGGGCGGGCGGGAAGAGGGACAACTCCCTCTTCCCGCCCGCCCTGTGGGTGAAGGCGGCTCTGCCGCCGATGGTCAGACGCAGAGAAGGACGATCAGGCCATTGCACTCGTAGTCGCCATCGTCACCACCACCATGGCCACGGTGACCTCTTCCTTCACCGTGGCCTTGTGCCGAGGTCCGCTCGGCGGCGGTCGTCTTTGCGGTGAGCTGCGCGGTGGGCGTCGCGTCAGCGGCGGAAGCGGCGGTCGCCGCTCCGGCCACGCAGGCCATGCCCAGCACGGCACTCACCGCGAATATTCGCGGAAGTCGGAAAGCGATCTTGTTGGCGCGGCCGAGGCGAGTGGGGCTGTTCCCCTGTGTTGTGTTCATGCAGCCACCTTGCACACCCCTGCGCCCAATTTCGCTCCGAGCGCGGCCAATTGGGTGAGCCAGGCGAAATCGGATATTTCGCGGGTCCCGTGGCGCTTCCCGGGCGCTCCTCCGGAAGTACGAACTCGCCGTCCGGGGGCGGGACTTGCGCGACCACCCCTCTCAGGCGACGGGAGCGTCCAGGGGGCGCAGCTCGTCCGCGTACGAGACGGAGATACGACGCATCAGGCCATCGGCGGAGATGTCGTACTGGCCCAGCCGCCACAGGGGCGGGGAGTAGGCGTGGATCGAGACGGCGTCGTCGGTGGCGCCGGTGAGCCGGTGGATGTGCTCGGGGCCGAAGCAGAAGGACGTGCCGGCGTCGACGGTGACGCGCAGATGGCTGCCGCCGATGCGCGGGGTGGACTCCTCGAGCGCGCCCTGTACGACGCTGACGGCGCCGGCGGAGAGGTCGTGGTCGTGCCAGCCGGTGTCGTTCTGCCGGGTCCAGCACAGCAGCCAGACGTCGACGTAGGCGTCGCGGTACAGGGACGCGTAGTGCCGCTCGTGGTCGGAAAAGGCCACGTGGGCGCGCCAGAGGTCCGGGCGGGCGGCGAGGTCCGTCACGAGTGCCTGGAGTTCGTGCTTGTCGAGGGTCCGCTCCGGCAGGGACTCGTACGGCATGGGTGGCTCCTTTCGGGTTGCGGGGCTGCGTCGGGCTCGGGACACGGCGGTTCAGGTGTGGCCGTGCAGCAGGCGGGCGGGATTCACGGTGCGCAGGGCGTGGACGGCGGCGTCCGCGCCGAGGTCGGGGACGACGGGCGGTGCATAGGGGCGGTCGCTGCCGCTGACGAGGACGTCGATGCCGACGGCGCGGACGAGGGCGTCGACGGCCCGGGTGCCGTAGGAGGAGGTCTCGTAGAACACGTCGAAGTCGATCTCGCCGCGGCCGCCGCCGCGTGCGGCGAGCCGTTCGCCGTGCAGGGGCGCGAGACCCGCGAGGGCGGCGAAGCAGACGCGCAGGGCCGGGTGGCGGGCGCGGCCGAAGGCGCGGAAGGCGAACCAGGAGGCATGCAGCTGCTGCAGGTACGGGACCAGGGCAGGCCACCACGGCGGGGCGCCGTCGGCGGGCGGGGCCGCGCCGGGGTGGACGAACAGGGGCTTGTCGTGGCGCGTGAGGACGTCGAGGAGAGGTGCGCAGTGTGCCCAGCCCGCCGCGTCGAGGAGGGCGGTGGCGGGGAGCTGGAGGCCCACGCAGCCGCGGCGCAGCTCGCGTTCGACCGCCTCGGGGTCCACTTCGCTCAGGCATGGGGAGGCCCAGACGGCGAAGGGGGCCGGGAGGGCGAGAGCGCCGTCGTGGAACGCGGTCAGCAGGGGGTCGGCATCGTCGGGCGGCAGATATTCGATGCCGAGGGGGCTGGAGAGGGACACCAGGGCCAGGTCGAGGCCGTCGGTGGCGGCGAGGCGCGCGCGGGCCGCCGGATCGTGGTCGGCCGGGTGGACAGCGTAGGGCGGTTCGCCGGCCAGGTGCAGGGTCCAGGCGTCGAGGTACGGAGGTGCCGTGCGGGAGCGCAGCAACTCGATGAGGGCGGGCGGCCAGATGTGCTGGTGGACGTCGGTGGGCACGCGGCGGTCCTCGCTGAGGAGCAGTGTTAAGCGTTTCACTGATGCGCTTAACTTAACCGCTTAACCAGGAGGCGTGTCAACGGTGTCCCGTTCGCGGGCGGGGCGATGTGACCACAAGGCGCAGGCGCCCCGGTAGGCTTCCCGGCATGGCCAGGCCCAACAAGCGCACCACCCTCCGGGAGGTGGCCGAGGCCACGGGCCTCTCCACCGCAGCCGTCTCCTACGCCCTGCGCGGCAAGCACGTCTCCAAGGAGACCGAGGAACGCGTGCGCAGGGCCGCGGCCGAGCTCGGCTACGAGGCCGATCCCATCGCGCGCGCCCTGGCCAGCGGCCGCACCAGCATGGTCGGCGTCCTCGCGGGCGACCTCCAGGACCTGTGGCAGCAGCAGCTGATGGCGGCCATCGGCCGGGAACTCCTGGCCGGCGACCGCTATGCGCTGATCCTGGACGCGGGCGGCGATCCCGACCGCGAGCTGGTCCTCGCCAAGCAGCTGCGCGACCAGCGGGTCGACGCGCTGCTGGTGTCTCCCGTGAACCCCTCCGCGAAGGGCTGGGCCGACATCGCGGACGCGCTGCCGGTGGTCGCGGTCGGCGACTCGCTGAGCCGGGCCCGCACGGCCGGGCAGGTCATCTTCGACAACCGGGCCGGCATCGACGCCGTACTGGAGTATCTGCACGGGCTGGGCCACCGCCGGGTGACCGTCCTGACGCCGACCCGGCCGAGCACACCGGACCGGCCGGCCGACGTGTACGTGGGTGAGGCGGCCGACCGGCTCGGGCTGCGGGCCGAACTGGTGCCCTGTCCGCAGGAGTTGGGCGAGGCGACGGCGGTGGCGCGGCGCGTGCTGCAGGGTGCGCACTCGCCGACGGCGGTGTTCTGCTTCTCGGACTCGCTGGCATACGGGGTGTACGCGGCCGCGGCGGAGGACTCCCTGGAGGTGGGCCGGGATCTCTCCGTGGTCGGCTTCGACGACCATCCGGTGTCGCGGGTGCTCACGCCGCCGCTGACTACGGTGGACTGGGGGCTGAGCGAGATCGCCGCCGAGGCGGCACGGCTGACGGTTGCGGCGATCGAGGGCCGGCGGGTGCGCAGGAAGCGGGTGCTGTGTGCGCCGCGGATGCGGGAGCGCGGGTCGGCCGTGCGGGCCTGAACTCCGGAGGAACCGAGGATAGGCTCACGCTGCATGACCGTCTCCCACTCGTACCTGCGCTACGTCGCGATTGGCGACAGTCTGACGGAGGGCATCGGCGATCCGGGTCCGGCGGGCGGGCACCGCGGCTGGGCCGACCGGTTCGCCGAGATCCTCGCGCAGCAGCAACCGGGACTCACGTACGCCAATCTCGCCGTCCGCGGCAAGACCAGCGCGCAGATCAGGGCCGATCAGCTCGGTCCGGCTCTGGCGCTGCATCCGGACCTGGTGACGGTGACGGCGGGCATGAACGATGTCGTACGGCCGCGCTACGACCCTGAGGCGGTCGCCGCGAACATCGAGGAGACGTTCGCCCGGCTGACCGCGTCGGGCGCGCGCGTCGCCACCATGACCTTCCCGGACCTGGGCAAGGTGTCACCGGTCGCTCGCCGGGTGCGGCCCCGGATCGTCGGCCTCAACGCGCGGCTGCGGGTGCTCGCGGCACGGTACGGGGTCGACGTCCTGGACGTCTTCCCGCATCCGTTCACGGCCGATCCGCGGCTGTGGAGCGACGACCGGCTGCATGCGAGTCCGCTCGGGCACGCCCGGATCGCCGCCGGCATGGCCCACACTTTCGGCATTCCCGGCTACGAGGACTGGGCCGAGCCGCTGCCCCCGCTCTCCCCGCTCCCGGTGCTGCGCGCCGTGGGAGCCGATGTGCGCTGGGCCGTGGACCATGTGGGGCCCTGGCTGTGGCGGCGGCTGCGCGGCCATGTGCCGGGAGACGGATTCACGGCGAAGAGACCGGAGCCGGCCCCGGTGACGCGGCAGGTTGCCTGAACTGCTTGCGCCACAGGGCGTTCGCTGGGCTACGCGGCACAGGCCCGGATGAACGCGTCGGCGAGTTCGGCGGGGCGGGTGGAACAGCCTTCGTGGCTGCCCGGCGCCTCCAGGGTGCAGCCCAGTACGGGGGCGCACCCGGCGGGCCACGTGGTCGGCGAGCCGGAAGCCGCCGGCCTGCGGGGCCCGCAGGGGGCCGAGTCGTACTACGACGAGGGGGCCCGCTCACGGCCGGGCGGGCGACCGTGGGGAGCTAACCGGAGCGGGTCTCCAGTCGGCAGCAGCACGAGGCCTCGATCGGTACGTCCGCTGTTGCCGTGGCGATCTTCAGCTGCTGGGCCACGATCTGCGCCTCGCCGTCCTTGCCGAGCCGCACGAGGCATTCGTGGAAGCCGTGCAGCGCCCAGACGTTGGCGGGGTGCTGCTGTGCGCGCGGAAGGGTGTCGTCGAGGCCCAGGTCGGCCCGGTAGACGGCCTCGGCCTCCGCGACCAGGCCCTGTTCGAGGAGCAGCGCTCCGTAGGCGTGCCGGGTGGGCTGCATCCAGCCCCAGGGTTCGTCGTAGGGAAGGCCGTCGTCCAGCTCGATCGACCGGCGCAGGGCCGCGAACGCGGCGTCGTGGTTGCCCTTGCGGTACTCCAGCTCTCCGTCCAGCATCGCCGCGGCGATCGCGAGGATGTCCGCGCAGGTGTTGTTGAACAGCATGCGGGTCTCGGGGACCCGGGCGACTGCGTCGTGGAAGAGCCGGCGCTCGGCCTCGGCCTCCTCGATCCGGCCGGTGGCGGAGAACGCGACACCCCGTGCGTAGTGCAGCATCGCGGTGCTCACGCAGTACAGGCGCGTGTCGGCGGGCATCGGCAGGGTCAGGATGTCGGCCCAGCGGCCGAAGCGGATGAGCACGTGCACCCGCATGGCGAGGAAGCTCTCCACCCAGTCCGCCATGGGCGGGCTGTGGACCCGCAGCAGTTCCTCGGGCACGGCCGCCTCGAGCCGGTGCACCGTGTCGATCGCGTCCCGGTAGCGGCCGAGGAACATCGCTCCGTAGATCTTGAAGTGGAGGTTGTGGCACCGGTACAGGGTGTAGAAGTTCATCGCCCCGGCGCGTGCGTGGAACTTCTCGTCGGCCTCGATCGCCGTGGTGTTGTCGGAGACGACCCGGCGGTAGTCGCCGCAGAGCACTTCCAGATGCGACGGCATGTGCTGCAGATGTCCGGCGTCCGGCATCAGACCGCGCAGCCGGTCACCGGCCGGCAGGGCCACCTCGGGGGTGGGGGACATCTCCATCAGGTGGATGTACATGTGCAGCAGGCCCGGGTGGTGCGCGCCCGCCTCGGTGGTGAGCGCCTGCTCCAGTACGGCCCTGGCCTCGGTGGTGCGCGCGCCGAGGGCCGGTGTGCCGGTGCGGATGTCCCACAGCTGCCAGGGCGTGAGGTTCATCAGGGCGTCGGCGTACAGGGTGGCCACGTCGAGGTCGTCGGGCGCCAGTCGGTGAACGGTCCGCATGCTGTCGGCGTAGGCGGTGTTCCACACCGAACACTCCTCTACGGCCGGGGCCCGCTCCTGCGGATAGCGGGCCCGCAGGGCGTCGATGAGCGCCTGCTCGACGGGGGTGGCTCCGGCGGCCTTGGCGTGTGCCCGCTGCACCGCGGTGTGGGTGCGCTCCACCGTGCGGGCCAGGTCCTGTTCGTCGAAGAACTCCCAGGGCTTGTTGTAGTTGGGGCCGAGCGCATAGGCCACGCCCCAGTCGGCCATGGCGCAGCCGGGATCCGCCGCGGCGGCGGCCTCGAAACAGCGCACGGCCTCTTCGTGGTTGAAGGCGAAGGTCCAGTTCAGCCCGCGGTCGAACCACATCTGCGCCTCGGACGACGAAGTCGTCACGCGCCGGCCGTGGCTGCCGAGGTCGTAGTAGGTCACAGATGACGAATTACCGCACATCGGCCATAACGCACAAGACCCAGGCCTGTGCCTGACAGGTACAAGGCAAAGGAATCGTATGGTCTAGACCAAGAAGATGTTTGGTCTAGTCCAAAGCATGGACGCGGTCACTGTCCGGCTGGAAGCTGGGGCCTCCCCCACCCCCACCGGAGGCACACCGTGAGACGTCTTCGTGCATGCCTGGGCGCAGCCGCCGCCGTCGGACTCGCCGCCGCAGGAACCACAGCCCTGGTAGCAGGCAACGCCTCGGGCGCCACCGCCGCGCTCAGCAACCGCTGGTACGCCGCGGCCCCGTACCTCATGCCGCTGGACAACGATCCGCCGGACCCGGCGGCCATCATGGACGCCACGGGCCTCAAGGCCTTCCAGCTCGCCTTCGTCCTCGCCCCCAACGGCGGTGGCTGCTCCCCCACTTGGGGCGGCACGGCTCCCGTCTCCTCGGACACGGCCGTCCGGTCCGTCATCGACACCATCCGCGGCAAGGGCGGCGACGTGTCCGTCTCCATCGGCGGGTACGGCGGCACGAAGCTGGGCCAGGTGTGCTCGGACGCGGCGGCCACGGCGGCCGCGTACCAGCAGGTCATCACCAAGTACGGCCTCCACGCGATCGACTTCGACCTGGAGGAGCCGGAGTACGAGAACACCGCGGCGATCAAGAACGAGATCGGCGCCGCGAAGATACTCCAGCAGAACAACCCCGGCCTGTACGTCTCCGTCACCACCGCCGGCACGGCCGACGGCACCGGGTGGTTCGGCAAGCAGATGCTGCTGGAGGCGAAGTCGCAGGGCTTCACGCCGAACAACTTCTCCATCATGCCCTTCGACGGCGGCTTCAACGGCGCGGCCTCCCAGACCAGCGCGCTCACCAACTTCAACGCCATCCTCCGGTCGACGTTCGGCTGGGACCAGGCGACGGCCTACGCCCACGAGGGCTTCTCCGGGATGAACGGGCGCAGCGACACCGGCGAGATCTTCACCCAGGCCGACTTCCAGACCGTGCTGGACTACGCCACCAGCCACAACATGGACCGCTTCACCTTCTGGTCCCTCAACCGCGACCGGCAGTGCACCCCGCCCGACAACGGCGGGCGCACCTCCGGCACTTGCTCCAGCGTGGCGCAGAACTCCTGGGACTTCGCGAAGTACTCGGTGAAGTTCGCGGGCGCCACCCCGCCGGACTCGACGCCCACGCCCACCCCGACGCCCACGCCGACACCCACCGCGTGCAAGACCGCCTGGAGTTCGAGCGCCGTCTACACCGCCGGCGACGAGGTCTCGTACAACAAGCACAACTGGAAGGCGAAGTGGTGGACCCAGAACGAGACGCCGGCCGCCACCGACTGGGGGCCCTGGCAGGACGAGGGGGCCTGCTGAGCATCGTCCCCGGCTGAACCGGCCTGCGGCGCCGTCCTCCTACAGGTCGACGGCGCCGTCCGCCGCGCAGGCCTCCGCGGCCAGCCCCTCGGTGTCCGGATCCGGCCGCAGCATCCCGGCCACGATCTCGGCCGTGGCCCGGTGCCAGTCGCCACTGCGGCGGAGCATCGCGTGGTCGCCGCCCCGCACCAGCACCAGGCCGGCCCGGGCCCCGGCCTGCCGGGCCCGGCGCACGTAGTCCGCCGACTCGGCGGGCGGCGTCACACGGTCGCGGTCACCGTGCAGAACCAGCAGGCGCACGCCTTCGAGATGGCGGGCGGAGTCCACGGGCGGACACCACGGAGCCAGCGCCAGCACGCCGCGCACCAGCGGGTGCGACGCGGCCCGCAAGGCCGCCCTGGCCCCCATCGAGTGCCCCACGAGGACGGTGGGCACCGTGCCCGCCAGCCGCTGGAGTTCGTCGAGCGCCCGCAGAGCGTCATGGACGGGATCGGCGTCGTTCCACCCCTGGTGCCGGTAGCGGACCTGCCCGAGCAGCACGTCCGGAGGCGAGGCGGCTCCGGCCGCCCGCAGGACCGGGAGCATACGGAGCGCGGCCGGCTGCCAGGGGTGCGCCGCCCGGCGGCTCAGCTCATGCCCGCCGTGCAGCGTCACGATCGCCGCGGCCACGGCTTCGGGCGGCGCGTGCCGCACGATCAGCGCGGACTCGCCGCGCTGTACTGCCCCACGGTTCCTCACCAGTACGGCACCTCTCCACTCAGGACATCTCATCCTCCCCCGAAGCTCCGGGACGGCGCCGCGGAGGGGGCGCACGCAGTAGATCAGTGAGCCCTGTACGCGCCTCCACGCAGGTGGGGAAAATGCGCCAGGTCGGCGCTCTCGTGGCCGAGACACCGTGCCTCCCAGCTCCAAGTCGTCGAGAAAGCAGGTCGGCTCCCGTGCTGCTACATCTGCCCGAGTCCGTGTCCGAAGCGCAGAAGTTCCTCGCCGAGGGAGCCGTACCCGTCGGCGGGGCGACGCTGATCTGGGCCGGCTGGCAACGCGACGGGTTTCCCGAGCGGGCCATGTCGCTGCGCAGCCTGCCGGAGGCCAATGTGATCGGGCGCGGGGTGCTGGGCGGTGCCGTCGTGCTGAACACCGTCGACGAGCGCGTGCCCGAGGTGCTGCGCCGTGCGGCCGCGGCGGTGGGTACGGGAGCAGTGCGCCGGACGGCCACCGTCGGCGGCAACCTCGTCGGAAGCACGCTGCGCTGCCTGCTGCCGGCCGCGCTGGTGCTGAAGGCCTGGGCGAGGGTGCTCGACCCGGAGCGCGTCTACGAGACCGACCTCGCCGAAGTCCTCGCCAAGCACCACCTCCTGCTCAGCCTGCACTGGCGAGAACCGCTCGCCAGCAGCTACCGCAAGCTGCCCGGCGAGGCCGGCGGGCAGCCCCCGTTGGTGGTCGCCGCCGCGGTGCACCCTCAGGACGGCGGGCTCCACCGCCTGCACGTCGCCGTCCGCGACGGTTACGACGTACTCACGGACGACGTCCCCTGCCACGCCGGACCCGACGAGGCGATCCGCGCTCTGGGCGACACGGCCTTCGGCACACTCCACGCGGCGGCGTGGGAAACCGTGCGTGAGCACGTCACCGATCTCCTGGCTCGCCCTGTCGGACGCTGACGTCAAGCCGCAACGGGCGAGGAGACCGAGATCGCCGTCGCGCGCCCCGACAGGCAACACCGCCGCGGGTCATGGGACTCCCGCGAAGACCGGGCGACCTGATCGGTCACTCCGCCGTCTTGCGGGCCAGCGCGTTGTTGTCTATCGAGTTGTGCACGCTGAAGCTCACGGCGTCCGAGCGGTAGCGGTCGTCCGACCACTCCACGGGGCGGCCCTCACGGGTGGTCGTGACACGGCGGACGCGCAGCAGCGGGCTGGTGCGGCGGATGCCGAGGAGTTCGGCGTCCTGCGCGCTCGCCGCGACCGCGTCGATGACGTGCTCGCCGTAGGCGAAGACCAGGCCCGTGCTGTCGTACAGGAGTTGGGTGACGGAGGGGGCGTACGGGTCGATCGTCTCGACGGCCGGTGAGATCCAGTCGGCGTACACGGTGCGCTCGACGAGGACCGGTTCGCCGTCCAGGCCGCGGACCCGCAGTACGTGCAACACCCGTGCGCCCTCACGGAGTTGGAGACGGGCGGCGTCCTGCGCGGTGGCGGGCAGGTACTCCTGGGCCACGACCCGGCCGGTGGCCTCGCGGCCCATGGCGCGGGCCCACTGGGCGAAGCTGCGCAGCTCGGCGAAGCTCTGGCTGCGGCGGCTGGCCAGGACGACCCTGCGGGCGCCCTGGCGGGAGCCGATCAGGCCCTCGGCGGTCAGCGCGGCGACGGCCTGGCGGACGGTGCCGCGCGAGACGCCGTAGTGGGCGGCGAGCTCCGTCTCGGCGGGCAGCCTGCTGCCGACCGTGTACTCCTCACGGTCGATCGCCCGCCGCAGCTCGTCGGCGATCTCCTCGTGTCGTGTCGCCACCGTTTCCCTCCGAGTCAGCTGCTGTGCACAGCGTGACCAGCCTAATCGAGACCGACAGGTGATCGCGTTTGCCCCGAACTGTGCAGGGAATGGGAGGTCACAATTTCGCCACTGTTTACGAACTGGTCACCACAGACGGCCTTACTGAGGCCAACTTGTTCAGACAAGTTCTCAGCCTTGTGCGTCCTCCCCTGCGCCCCCTTCTGGAGTCACCGTGTCCCAGCCGAGAACAGCCGCCCTGGCCGGCTCCCTCGCCGTCGTAGCCGCACTCGCCCTGAGCGCCTGCGGCGCCGCTCCCGACAACGCGTCGACCACCGCGGACGGCAAGAACGCCGCCACCGCCACCTCCGCCGCCGACTTCGGCGGCATGGACGCCCTGGTGAAGGCCGCCAAGAAGGAGGGCACGCTGCACGCCATCGCGCTGCCCCGCGACTGGGCCAACTACGGCGCCCTGATCGACGGCTTCAAGAAGAAGTACGGCATCAAGATCGAGGTGGAGAACCCGGACGGCACCAGCCAGGACGAGATCAACGCCGTCACCTCGCGCAAGGGCCAGGACCGCGCCCCGGACGTCCTCGACCTCGGCAGCTCCTTCGCGCTCAGCGCCGCCCAGCAGGGCCTGCTCGCCCCGTACAAGGTGGCCTCGTACGCCGACCTGCCCGCCGGGCAGAAGGACCCGCAGGCCCGCTGGTACAACGACTACGGCGGCTACATCTCCATCGGCTGCGACGCCAAGCGCGTGAAGGCCTGTCCGACCACCTTCAAGGACCTGCTGAAGCCGCAGTACAAGGGGCAGGTCGCGCTCAACGGCAACCCCACCAAGTCGGGTTCGGCCTTCGGTGGCGTGTACGCGGCCGCGCTGGCGAACGGCGGCTCGTTCGACAACATCCAGCCCGGCCTGGACTTCTTCGCCAAGCTCAAGAAGAACGGCAACTACACGCCCGTCGAGTCGACTCCGGCCACCGTCGAGAAGGGCGAGACGCCGATCAGCATCGACTGGGACTACCTGAACGCCGGTTACGCCGACGAGTTCAAGTCCAAGGGCGTCGACTGGAAGGTGTCGGTGCCGTCCGACGGCCAGTTCTCGCAGTTCTACTCGCAGGCCATCAACAAGGACGCCCCGCACCCTGCGGCCGCCCGCCTGTGGCAGGAGTACCTGTACAGCGCCGAGGGCCAGAACCTGTGGCTCAAGGGCTATGCCCGACCGGCGCTGATGCCGGCCATGGAGAAGACCGGCACCCTCGACAAGGAGGCCGCGGCCAGGCTGCCGAAGGTCTCCGGTACGCCCTCCTTCCCGACCGAGGCCCAGCAGAGCAAGGCCAAGACGGTCATCGCGCAGGGCTGGGCGAAGGCCGTCTCCGGATGACGGCCACCCTCACGGGCGTGGACGTGGCGCCGCCGCTCGCTTCGGTGAAGCGGCGGCGCCGGGTCCCCGGCTGGCTCGCCGTCGTCCCGCTCCTCGTGTTCGTCGCGGTCGCCTTCGGGGTGCCCGCGATCGCCATGCTGAACGGTGCGTTCAGCGTCAAGGACCAGGCCACGGGCGTCAGTTCGTACACCGCCCAGAACATGACGACCTCACTGCACGGCGCCTATCTGACCTCCCTGCTCGGCAGCGTGAAGCTCTCCGCGATCTCCGCGGCCCTCGGCACGGTGCTCGGGCTGCCGCTCGCGCAGGTCGTGGTCACCTCCCGGTTCCAGGCACTGCGCAACGCCGCGCTCACCGCGTCCGGCGTGCTCGCCAACTTCGGCGGCATCCCGCTGGCCTTCGCGTTCGTCGCCACGCTCGGCAACGCCGGTGTACTGACGCGGCATCTGGGCCTCGCGGACGCGGGCTGGGACCTCTACAGCTTCTGGGGCCTGGTCATCGTCTACCTGTACTTCCTGATCCCGCTGATGGTGCTCACGATCATGCCCGCGCTCGAAGGCCTGCGCTCCCAGTGGCGGGAGGCGGCGCAGAACAACGGGGCCACTGCCGTGCAGTACTGGCTGCACGTCGCCCTGCCCGTGCTGCTGCCGTCGCTCCTCGGCGGGTTCGTGCTGCTCTTCGGCAGCGCGTTCGCCGCCTACGCCACCGCCGCGGCGATGGTGGGCAGTTCGGTCCCGCTGGTCACCCTCCAGATCGCCGACGCCATCTCCGGCAACGTGCTCGTCGGCCAGGAGAACGTGGCGCTCGCGCTCAGCCTCGACATGGTCCTGGTCGCGGGCCTCGTGATGGCCGTGTATCTGCCCCTGCAACGACGGAGTACGCGATGGCTCGCCTGAACCCGTGGCGGTGGGTCGTCCTCGGCTTCGCCGCGCTGTACTTCCTGGTGCCGCTCGCCGCGTCCGTGATCTTCACCGTGGACGTGCCCGGGCAGGGCATCACCTTCGACGCCTACTCGCAGATCGTCTCCACCGACGGCTTCGTCTCCAGCCTGCTGCTCTCGCTGGAGCTGGCCCTCGCGACCATCGCGATCGTGCTGCTGCTGATGGTGCCCGCCATGGTGGCGCTGCGGCTCGGCGCGCCCCGGCTGCGCCCGGTGGTCGAGGTGATCTGCCAACTGCCGCTGGTCGTCCCGCCGATCGCGTTCGTCGCCGGGATCTCGACCGTGCTGAAGTGGGGCCCCGAGTACCTGTCGCGGACCCCGCTGTTCGAGACGTTCGTGGCGATCCAGAATCCGAGCTTCCCGTTCGTGCTGGTCATGGCGTACGTCGTGATGGCGCTGCCGTTCGTGCACCGGTCGCTGGACGCCGGGCTGCGCGCGATCGACGTGCGGACGCTCGTGGAGGCCGCCCGCAGCTGCGGCGCGAACTGGCCGCAGGCCCTCGTGCGGACCGTACTGCCCAACCTGCGCGGGGCGCTGCTGAACGCGTCCTTCCTCACGCTCGCGCTGGTGCTCGGCGAGTTCACCGTGGCCCAGCTGCTCGGCTTCCAGCCCTTCGCCGTGTGGATCTACAGCGTCGGCGGCTCGCAGGCCCAGCTGTCCGTTGCCGTCTCCGTGCTCAGCCTGCTCGTCACCTGGGCCCTGCTGCTCGCGCTCGCCGGTGTCGGCGGGCGGACCCGTACCTCTTCCTCCCGGGGTTGAACCATGACCGCCACCACGCTTGAGAAGACAGCCGTCGACAAGGCCGCCACGGTCGAATTCCGCGGCCTGCGCCGCGAGTTCGGGGCGACCGTCGCCCTGGACGGGCTCGACCTGACCGTGCAGCCGGGAGAGTTCCTGGCGCTGCTGGGCCCGTCCGGCTGCGGCAAGACCACCGCGCTGCGCATGCTCGCCGGGTTCGAACACCCCGACTCCGGTGAGGTGCTGGTCGACGGCGAGGACGTCACCCATGTGCCGGCCCACCGCCGGGACGCCGGGATGGTCTTCCAGTCGTACAGCCTCTTCCCCCATCTGAGCGCCCTCGACAACGTGGCCTTCGGGCTGCGGATGCGCAAGGTGCGTACGGCTGAACGCCGCTCCCGTGCCGCCGAGTTGCTGGAGCTGGTCGGGCTCGCCGACAAGGGCGAGCGGTTTCCGCACCAGCTCTCCGGCGGCCAGCAGCAGCGCATCGCACTCGCCCGCGCCCTCGCGCTGCGCCCCCGCGTCCTGCTGCTCGACGAACCGCTGTCCGCGCTGGACGCCAAGGTGCGGCTGACGCTGCGCGAGGAGATCCGGCGCCTCCAGCAGGAGCTCGGCATCACCACCCTGTTCGTGACCCACGACCAGGAGGAGGCCCTGTCCGTGGCCGACCGGGTCGCCGTGATGCGGGCCGGACGGCTCGAACAGTGCGCGGAACCGGCCGAGTTGTACGGGCGTCCGGCCACCGCCTTCGTCGCCGAGTTCGTCGGCACGATGAGCCGGATTCCCGGGCAGCTGTCCGGGACGACGGTGGATGTCCTGGGCCTGCGGCTGCCCGCCGAGGGGGTCCTTCCCACGGCGACGGAGGTGGACGTGCTGGTGCGGCCCGAGGCCGTGCACGTCACCGCGGACGCCACCGGCGACGCCCGGGTGATCGCCACCGCGTTCCTCGGCGCCGCCACCCGCATCACCGTACGCCTGGCCGACGGCACCGAGGTCAAGGCAGATCTGCCCACCCACGAGGCCGCCGCACTGGCAGCCGGAGCGACCGTACGGGTGTCGCTGCCCGAGCGCCCGGTGCTGGTCGCCGAGCGGGCGGCGTGAGACGCCGGACACTCGCAGGACATCCGGGAACATCCCCCCACACGAAAGAAGAGACCGTGACCCAACCCCCGCTCCAGGCCGTCCTGTTCGACATGGACGGCACGCTCGTCGACACCGAGCGGCTGTGGTGGGAGGCGGTGCAGTACGTGGCCACGGGCCTCGGCCGGCCGCTGACCGAAGCCGACCAGCCGGACGTGCTCGGCAGGCCGGTCGAGCACACCGCCGCCTGGCTGGGCGGGCTCACCGGGACGCCGGATCTCGCCGACCGGCTGCACGCCGAGTTCGCCGACCGCGTGCGCACCGGCATCGTGCCGCGTCCCGGCGCGCTGGGCCTCCTCGACGCCCTCGCCCGCGAGGGCGTGCCCACCGCGCTGGTCACGGCCTCGCCCCGCGCGGTGGCCGACAGCGTCCTGGCCGTCCTCGGCGCCGACCGCTTCCATGTCTCCGTGACCGCGGACGACACCGAACACACCAAGCCCGCGCCCGACCCCTACCTCGCGGCCTGCCGTGCCCTCGGCGTCGACCCGGCGCGCTGTGTGGCCGTCGAGGACACCCCCACCGGGGTCAGCTCCGCGGAGGCCGCCGGGTGCACGGTGCTGGCGGTGCCGTCGCTGGCGCCGATCGAGGCCGCCCCCGGGCGGACGGTCGTGGCCAGCCTGGAGGAGGTGACCCCTGACCGGCTGCGGGCCCTGGTGGTCCCCCGGCTGCGGGTGCTGAGCTGGAACCTCTGGTTGGGCGGTGCGAAGGTCGACGACCACCGCGCCAAACAGCTCAAGGTCATCCTGGACACCGAGGCCGACGTCGTGGGCCTGCAGGAGACGGCCGGCACGGCGGCCCGGGAACTCGCCGAGGCGCTGGGCTGGCACCACCACCAGGCCGGCGAGAACCTCGGCATCATCAGCCGCCACCCCATCACGGCCCGCCTCGGCGATCCCGACGTCGGCTTCTACGGAGCGGCCGGCGCCCGTATCCGCATCGGCCGCGCCCACGAGGTGGACGTATGGACGGCGCATCTGCACTACACGCCGTACGGCCCCTACGAAGCGGCCTTCGACGGGCTGGGCCCGGCCGAGCTGATCGCCCATGAGGACCTGCGGCTGGCCCAGATGCGGGAGGCCCTGCGGCGGATCGCGGAGTCGGCGGACGGGACGACCCCCGTCATCCTGACGGGTGATTTCAACAGCCCCTCCCATCTGGACTGGCCGGACGTGGCCTGGCCGGTGACGAGGGCGGCCGAGGAGGCGGGACTGCGCGACTCCTACCGCGAGGCCCATCCCGATCCGGTCCGCGCACCGGGCCACACCTGGTCGCCGGTCCACACCCACCACGAGGAGGACAGCACCCGCCCGGAACCGCAGGACCGTATCGACTACGTGCTGCACAACGGCCACGGCCTCGAAGTCGTCGACTCCCGCACCGTCGTCACCGGCGTCCCGCGCGCCTGGCCGGACGTCGCGGGCAACGACTGGCCGTCGGACCACGCGGCGGTCCTGACCACGTTCGCCCTCAACCATCGGGAGTGACGCGGCATCGAGAGCCCTGTCGTTGCTCCATCCGAGTGGTGTATCCCTGCCCGCAGTCGTAGCGTCGGAACGAGTCCTGGCGTCAGAGCGTCATAGCGTCGGTAGGAGACGACAGCGGGGAGCGGACATGCGCAGGCACACACTGAGTACGGCGGTCACGCTCTGTTTCGCGGCCTCGCTCGCGGCAGCGGCGAGCGCGCCCTCCGTGGCCCGGCCGACGTCCACGCCGGCCTCGCAGACCGCACGTCAGCAGGCCAGGGTCCCTGTCCTCGTCGACTGCTTCTTCCACCCGGAAGTGCGCCCGACGGACTTCATCCTCGCCTGCGGTGACGGCAACAGCCGCCTGGCCGCGCTGCACTGGTCCAAGTGGGGCACGGGCTCCGCAAAGGCCGAGGGCGTCAACATCGTCAACGACTGCAAGCCGTACTGCGCGGCGGGCAAGTTCCACACCTACCCGGTGGTCGTCCGGCTCGACCGGGCGCAGCCCTGGAAGAAGCACCCGCATCTGCGGCACTACAGCCGGATGACCCTCGAATACCCGGCCGGCAGGCCGGACACGTTCTCGCCGACGGTGACGTATCCCCTGTGGAACTGAGGTCAGTGCCGGTCGTCCACCTCGATGGGCGGCCGGCTCTGCGGGTTATCCCCCGCGGCGAGGTGTTCCAGGACCTCGACCAGTTCCTGGCAGGCCTGTTCCACCGACCGCCTGGTGTTCAGCTGCTCGGTGATCACGGCTGACAGGAGCAGCGCGGTCAGCGCCATCGCGCCGTTGAAGGCCTGGAGCTTGATCATCACCTGGACGCCGGTCAGCCGGGCGAAGGGCCCGACCTGATCTGTCGCCGCGATGGTGGCCATGACGGACGCGAAGAGAGCGCACAACATGCTGCCCGCGAGCTGGAAGCGCAGGGCCGCCCAGATCAGGAGCGGGTAGACCAGGAACAACACACTCACGGAGCTGTGGGTGGCGAAGGGGACGAGGGCGCAGGTGATCAGTGCCAGAAGCACGGCCTCCTTCCAGCGCCGCGTGCAGCGATGCCGGCGCGCTCCGTACAGCACCAGCAGGACCGGGGTGACGATCAGGACGCCCATCGCATCGCCGGCCCACCACGCCGACCAGACCAGCCAGAAGCCGTCCGTGGCGAGTTTCCCGGTCAGCACGAGCAGGCCGGCGCCCGCGGTCGCGCTGATCAGGGTGGCCGTCAGCGCGGCCAGGAACACCAGCGCGAAGCCGTCCCGCAGCCGGGCGAGGTCGGTGCGGAAGCCGACCTTGCGCAGCAGGTAGTACGCGCAGACGGGAGCGGCGGTGTTGCCCACGAGGGTGCCGGTCACGGCGGGCTGGACCGAGCTGATGGACATGACGACGAGGAGCGCGCCGAGCACGATACCGGGCCAGATACGCAGGCCGAAGAGGAGCAGACAGGCCACCGCGAGGCCCGTGGGCGGCCAGATGGGTGTGACGACGGCACCCTCGACGACGAGCTGCCGCAGAAGTCCCAGCCGCCCGGCGGCGAAGTAACAGGCGGCGACGGCCGGCGTCTGGAGGGCGAGAACGGCCGGTCGGCGCAGATCCGGGATACCCACCACAGCTGCCATCAGACACCGGTGCCGCCCGCTCGGCGAGGCGAAAGGCGCCGGGTCCGGCCCTATGGCTCAATGCCGGGACCGTCGTGGGTGACGACGAGTACGGCCGCGTCGTCCTCGTGGCCGACCCGCTCGGCGATCTTCATCACCCCGGCGGCGAGGACGTCGGCCTCCATGCCGGCCACCGCGGCGCTGCCCGCGAGCTGCACCACCCGGGCGAGGCCCTCGTCGACGCTCAGCGAGGGTCCTTCCACCACGCCGTCCGTGAGCAGGACCAGCACCCCGCCGGTGGTGAGCCGGTGGCGGGTGACGGGGTACTGCATGTCTGCCGCGATGCCGAGGGGTGGTCCGCCCTCGTCCTCGGCGATGCCGCACTGGCCGTCCGCCGTGGCCCAGATGTGCGGGATGTGTCCGGCGCGTGCGCTCTCCAGAACGCCGGTGGCCGGGTCGAGCCGTAGGAAGGTGCAGGTGGCGAAGAGGTCGGTGCCCAGGGACAGCAGCAGGTCGTTGGTGCGGGTGAGGAGTTCGCCGGGCTCGCCGGTGACGGAGGCGAGTGCGCGCAGCCCGACCCGGACCTGCCCCATGAAGGCGGCCGCCTCGATGTTGTGGCCCTGGACGTCGCCGATGGACAGTCCGATGCGGCCGTCGGGCATCGCGAAGGCGTCGTACCAGTCGCCGCCGACGTTGAGGCCCTGGCAGGCCGGTGCGTAGCGGACGGCGAGGTGGTAGCGGCAGGCGGCGGGCAGGTCCCGGGGCAGCATGCCGCGTTGCAGGGCGAGGGCCAGCTCCACCCGGGAGCGCTGCAGCTCCGCGAGTTCGCGTGCCTGGGCGGTCAGCGACCCGAGTCGGGCAAGCAATTCGTCGCCGTCCTCTGTCGGACGCTCGAGGGACATTGATCACTCCGGCGGGACCGTGGGCCATGGCCCCTTCGGGGCAAATCCCCAGATTATGCGTTTAACGGGATGTTCGCGACATGGCGGCCGGTGAAGTCCCCCGTGCGGCTTCACCGGCCGCCCTGCCGCGCACCCGCGGCCGTGGCGTCCGGCTCAGCCGCCGAGGGCCGCCATGACGATGTCCTTGGCCTCCTCCTGCACCTGGCGCAGATGGTCGGGGCCGCGGAACGACTCGGCGTAGATCTTGTACACGTCCTCGGTGCCGGAGGGGCGGGCCGCGAACCAGGCGTTCTCGGTGGACACCTTGATGCCGCCGATGGCGGCACCGTTGCCCGGGGCCTCGGTGAGCACCCCGGTGACGGCTTCCCCGGCCAGGGTGTCCGCGGTGACCTGCGCGGGTGACAGCTTGGCGAGCAGTGCCTTCTCCTCACGGGTCGCGGGCGCGTCGATGCGCGCGTAGGCGGGCTCGCCGAAGCGGGCGGTCAGAGCGGCGTAGTGCTCCGAGGGGGTCTTCCCGGTGACCGCGATGATCTCGGAGGCGAGCAGCGCCAGGATGATGCCGTCCTTGTCGGTGGTCCACACCGAGCCGTCCCGGCGCAGGAAGGACGCCCCGGCCGATTCCTCTCCTCCGAAGCCGATCGAGCCGCCGACCAGCCCGTCCACGAACCACTTGAACCCGACCGGCACCTCGACCAGGCGGCGTCCCAGGTCGGCGGCGACCCGGTCGATCATGCCTGAGGACACCAGGGTCTTGCCGATGCCCGCGTCCGCGGGCCACTCCTTGCGGTGGGCGTAGAGGTAGGAGATTGCCGCGGCCAGGTAGTGGTTGGGGTTCATCAGGCCGGCGTCGGGGGTGACGATGCCGTGCCGGTCGGCGTCCGCGTCGTTGCCCGTGGCGACCTGGAAGCGGTCGCGCTGTTCGATGAGCGAGGCCATCGCGTACGGCGAGGAGCAGTCCATACGGATCTTGCCGTCCCAGTCCAGCGTCATGAAGCGCCAGGTCGGGTCGGCCAGGGGGTTGACCACGGTCAGGTCGAGGCGGTGTTGTTCGGCGATCCGGCCCCAGTAGGCGACCGAGGCACCGCCGAGCGGGTCGGCGCCGATGCGCACGCCCGCGGCGCGGACGGCGTCCAGGTCGAGCACGTGCGGCAGATCGGCGACGTAGGCGCCGAGGAAGTCGTGGCGGCGGGTGGTCTCGGCGGCGCTCGCACGGGTGTACGGAATGCGCCGCACGTCCTTCAGCCCGGCGGCGATGATCTCGTTGGCCCGGTCCTGGATCCAGGAGGTCGCCTCGGAGCCCGCGGGTCCGCCGCTGGGCGGGTTGTACTTGAAGCCGCCGTCGGCGGGCGGGTTGTGGGAAGGGGTGACGACCACGCCGTCGGCGAGGCCGGAGGTGCGGCCGCGGTTGTGGGTGAGGATGGCGTGCGAGACGGCGGGGGTGGGCGTGTAGCCGTCCGCGCTGTCGATGAGGACGGTCACCTCGTTGGCCGCGAACACCTCCAGGGCGGTGACCCGCGCGGGCTCGGACAGGGCGTGGGTGTCGGCGCCGAGGAAGAGCGGGCCGTCGGTGCCCTGCTCGGCGCGGTACTCGCAGATCGCCTGGCTGGTCGCGGCGATGTGGTCGTCGTTGAACGCGGTCGCCAGGGACGATCCGCGGTGTCCTGATGTGCCGAACGCCACCCGCTGCCCGGGGTCGGCCGGGTCCGGGTGCAGTGCGTAGTACGCGGTGACCAGCCGGGCGACGTCGACGAGGTCCTCGGGGCGTGCCGGGCTGCCCGCTCGCTCGTGCTGCATGTGCCCGCTCCTCCACATCGGTTGACCAAAACGCTTGCCGCTCCATCTTCCCCGTCTTGGCGGCGGCCAGCGAGAGCGGGTCAGTGCTTGGAACGTGTCAGCAGCGCGCAGACGAAGTTCTCCTGGACGGCGCGCAGTCGGCTGAGCAGCGCCGGTGTCTGGGACTTGTTGATCTGTGTGGTGACGGAGAAGGTCAGGGAGCGGCGGCCGTCGGGGGTGGCGGCGATGAGCTGGGTGTAGCCGGGGAAGTTGCCGGTGTGCCCGAGGACGACGCCGCAGCGGGTCGCGTAGCGGAAGATGGCGAGGCCCGCCATGTTCCGGCCGGGGCCCGCGGGTTCGGACGCGCCGGCGATCCAGCGCCGTTGCTCGCGCACCACGTTCTTGCCGTAGAGAGCGCCGCCCGCGTAGCCGCGGATGAAGCGGGTCAGGTCGGCGGGTGTGGAGATGATGCCGCCCGAGGCCCAGGAGCCGGAGGCACCGAGGAGCTCGCTGACGTCCTCCGGGGGCGGCGGCCCCGTCACGTCGTAACCGTGCAGATAGGGCTCGGGGATCATGTAGCCCTGGGGAAGGGTCGTGTCGTGCAGGCCCAACGGCCGGTAGACCAGCATCCGCAGCAACAGCTCGTACGGCTTTCCGGTCGCCGCCTCCGCCATCAGCGCGACGGCGATGTTGTCGGAGTTGGAGTAGCGGTACTGGCTGCCCGGGCGGAAGTTGAGGGGCTGGTCGGCGACGAAGTCGAGCAGGTGCCGGGAGTCGAAGTGGTGGTGCGGGTCCGCGGCGAGGATGCTGCGGAACTCGGGGGCCGCACTGAAGTCCGGCAGTCCGCTGGTGTGGTTGAGCAGCTGCCGGAGCGTGACGCGATGCCAGGCCTTGGGCAGATGTGGCAGCCGTTCGCCGAGCGTCTCGTTCAGGCGCAGGGTGTGCCGGTCGACCAGGCTCAGGGCCACGGCTCCGCTGAAGGCCTTCGCGGTGCTGGCGATGCGCATGTGGTCGTACTGGCTCGGACGACGGCCGGTGGCGAGATCCGCGACACCCGCCCGTACCACCTGGGTGCGCCCGTCCCTGCGCAGCACGGCGATGACGCCGGGCGGCCCGCCGGGGGCGCGGACGAGCTGCTCGAGCTGGCCCTGCAGGTCGCTGCCGCGCGCTGTGGGTGCGGCGGCGGTGCTCGCGGGGGTCTGGCAGAGGGCTGCCAGGCAGACCGCGGCGACACCGGTCGCCCGCAGTCGGGTCCGGAGCGGGAAGGGACGGGCCGGAGTGGCGCGAAGGGGCATCAGTTCTCCCGGGGCGGGCCGTAGGTGCAGGCCAAGCCTGTCCCCGTGGCCGGGGTGCGGCTCTTCCGGCTGCTGCATACGGCCCAACGGTTCATCCGTCGGCCGGCACCACCTTGAGCACCTTTCCCTGAGGACTGGCCAGGACATAGCCGGCGGCGTACTTGTCGGCGAGGCAGACCTCGAAGGCCGCGGGGTCGTCGTTGAACTCGTTCGGCGGCTGCAGAAGCAGATAGGGGCTCGCCGGCTTGTCGACGCCCAGTTTCTGCTCGGCGAAGGTATGCGGTGCACACGGCCACGGCCCGGGCGGGCGCGCCCGGGCCGTGGCCGTGTGCCGGTGGGGATCAGGTGCCCGGTGTCATCCGAACATGCCCGGCTCGTAGTCGCCGGCCGGCTGCTGGACGATGACGTTGAAGCGGTTGTACATGTTGATCACGGCGATGGTGGCGACCAGGGCGGCGAGCTGGTCCTCGTCGAAGTGCTTGGCCGCGTTCGCCCAGGCCTCGTCCGTGACCCCGCCGGCCGCGTCCGCGATACGGGTGCCCTGCTCCGCCAGCTCCAGGGCGGCGCGCTCGGCCTCGGTGAACACCTTGGCCTCCCTCCAGGCCGCGACCAGATGGAGGCGTTGCGGGTCCTCCCCCGCGGCGAGGGCGTCCTTGGTGTGCATGTCGGTGCACATGCCACAGCCGTTGATCTGGCTGGCGCGGAGCTTCACCAGCTCCTGCGTCGCGAGCGGCAGCGCCGAGTCCGAGACGACCTTGCCCGCCGAGTTGAGGTGCCGGAAGAGCTTGGCCGCGACCGGGTTCTCGAAGAGGTTCAGACGAGCTTCCATGATGTGCTCCTGTGCCGTTGTCGGTGGTTACACCTCTTTGACGGCACGGCCCGGCAGGTTGTGACACGGCCGAATGTGACCTGCGTCTCACACGCACCGGGCTCAGTCGAGCAGTCCCGCGGCAAGCGTCGCGCCCAGTTCCCAGCACGCCTCGACGTCCGACTTGGCGGGCTCGCCGGTGACCGTCACGGGTTTCGCCGTGCGGCGCCAGCCCAGCCCGGTCGTGATCGCTTCGATCCCGCGCACCGCGCCCGTGACGTCGCTGCCGCCGTGCACGTAATAGCTGAAGGGCCTGCCCTGCGTCGCATCCAGGCACGGATAGTAGATCTGGTCGAAGAAATGCTTGAGGGCTCCGGACATGTAGCCGATGTTGGCCGGGGTGCCGAGCAGATAGGCGTCGGCCGCCAGCACGTCGGACGCCGTGGCCGCCAGCGCCGCCCGCCGCACGACCTCGACGCCCTCGATCTCGGGCGCGGTGGCACCGGAGAGGACGGCCTCCAGCATCGTCTGGCAGTGGGGCGAGGGCGTGTGATGCACGATCAGCAAGGTGGGCACAATCCCGCACCCTAGTGCCGCATCAGGCAACGTTCGCCCTGTCGATGGCTACTCTGACGACGTGGCCGATGAAAAGGACAGTGGGAGCGGCTCGATCCGACGCCCTTCGTGGGACCCGGTGGTGTTCACCGTCGCGCTGGAACTCGTCGGCCTCGCGTTCTCCGGGTTGGTCGCTCTGGTGGGGTGGCCGTTCGGGTGGCTGCCCGACACCAGTTTCGTCGGCCTCGTGACGGGCCTGATCGCGATCGGGCCTGCGGCTGAGTTGTACCGCGGGGCGGACCCGCCGCGTCGACTTGCTGTTGTCGCCGCTCTCCTTGTGCTGGCAGCGGTGAAACTGCTCGTGGCCGCAGCAGTGAACTGGGCCTTTCCTGCGCTGGCTGATCCTGGCGTCGGTATCCTCGTCGGCTACCTTGTTGCGTTACCCATCGGTGTGGCTGTGTTGGCTTGGTTCCTCAACAGGGCGAACGTTGCCTGATGCCGCACCGGTTCAAGCTGCCTCGTGAGGCGGCACGGGACCGCCTCGCGACCGCTCAGCACAGCACCCGCAGCGCTCCGGGCAGGACCCTGGCCGTGACGGGCAGGACGGCCTCGACCTCGCCGTCGGCGCCGTAGGGCACGCCGCGGTCGGCGGAGATGGTGATCTCCTTGCCGCGCAGGATGCGCACCTGTGGCCGGTGGACATGGCTGCCCGTCTTGAGTTCGTTCATCATCGCGAAGAAGAGCCGCCGGGGTGCCTCGCCGATCATCACCACGTCCAGAAGGCCGTCGTCCACGCGGGCGTCGGGGGCGATGTGGCGGCCGGAGCCGTAGTAGCCGGAGTTGGCGGCCACCACCGTGTAGCCGGTGTGCTGGTGTTCCTTGCCGTCGACGGTGACCCGGTAGTGGGCCGGTCGCCAGGTGGTGACGGCCCGGAGGCCGCCGGCGTAGTAGGAGGCCGCGCCCCGCAGGAGTTTCGCGTGGTTGGCGTGGCGGTTGGCGAGGGCGTCCACGCCCGCGTACACACTGCCGAGGACGACGGTGCGGTCGTGGACGGCGGACTCGACCTCGATGGTGTCGACCGCGCGCGGTTCACTGTGGAGCAGCACCTCGGCCAACTCGGCTGGCTGCGTGGGGAGTTCGAGGGCCCGGGCGAAGTCGTTGCCACGGCCGGCCGGGACCAGGCCGAGGACGGTTCCGGTGCCGCTGAGGGCGCCCCCGATGCCGCCGGCCATGCCGTCCCCCCCGACGGCGAGCACCACCCGGCCCCGGCCGCCCGCCTGCCGGGCGAGTTCCTGGGCGTGGGCCAGGCTGCGGCTGTACTCGGTCTGCAGCTCGGCGCCGGCCTCCCGCAGCGGCCGGGCCACGGCGAGCAGCGCGGCGGCCGAAGTGGATCCGCCCGCGGTGGGGTTGACGACGGCGGTGAACTGTCGCATCGGTGTGCCTCCGAGGGCGGACGGGTCGGTACTGCCGAACAGGGGTGACGGTCAGGCGTCGAGGGGCAGAAGCACCCCGGGGTTGAGGAGTCCTGCCGGGTCCAGTCGCCGCTTCACGGCGCGCAGGGCCTCGACGGCCAGCGGGCCGGCCTCGCGGACGTACCAGTCGCGGTGATCGGTGCCCACGCCGTGGTGGTGGGTGATGGTTCCGCCGGCGGTGAGGATCGCCTCGTTGGCGGCGTGCTTGGCCCGGGTCCAGTGTGCGAGGGGGTCCTCGCCCTGGGCGGAGACGACGGTGAAGTACAGCGAGGCGCCGTTCTCGTAGACGTGCGAGATGTGGCACATGACCAGGGGTGGGGTGCCGGCCTCGGTGAGTGTGGCGGTGAGCGCGTCGCGTACGGCCGAGTACAGCTCGGGGACGCGGGACCAGAAGGTCGCCGTCTCCAGCGTCTCGGCGAAGGCACCCGCGTCGAGCAGGGCGTCACGCAGATAGGGAGCCGAGTAGCGGCCGTGCGCCCAGCGCTCGCCGGGCTCCTCACCGAGCGGCGAGCCGCCGCACTCGCGCAGGACGGCCGCCGCGCGCTCGCGGCGGTACGAGACGTCGTCCTCCGTGCCTTCGTAGCCGGCGATCGCCGTGCATCCGGCGGCCGCCTGGGCGTCGGAGGAGCCGATCGCGTCCGGCTGGGCGAGGCCGATCAGGGTCTCGGTCTCGTCGGACAGGCGCAGCACGGTCGGGCGCGGGCCGTCCTGGGCGAGCCGGCGCAGTGCGGCGGCGCCCTCCTCGAAGGAGGGGAAGCGCCAGCCCTCGTAGATGCGGGTTTGCGGGACCGGTCGGATGCGGACCGTCACGGAGGTGATCACGCCGAACGCTCCCTCCGAGCCGAGAACGAGCTGGCGCAGGTCGGGTCCGGCGGCGGAGCGCGGGGCGCGGCCCGTGTCGATGGTGCCCTCGGGGGTGGCCAGGGTGAGGCCGAGGACCATCTCGTCGAAGCGGCCGTAGCCTGCCGAGGCCTGGCCGCTGGAGCGGGTGGCGGCGAAACCGCCGATGGTGGCCCACTCGTAGGACTGCGGGAAGTGGCCGAGGGTGAAGCCGTGTTCGGCGAGCAGCGCCTCGGCCTGCGGGGCGCGCAGGCCGGGTTGGAGGGTGGCGGTGCGGGAGACCGGGTCGAGGGCGAGCAGGCCGTCCATGCGCCGCAGGTCCAGGGCCACGAAGGTGCCCCGCCGTCCGGGGGCGAGTCCGCCGACGACGGAGGTGCCGCCGCCGAACGGGACGAGCGCCAGGCCGTGTTCGGCACACGCCCGCAGCACCGCAAGCACCTCGTCGTGGCCCGCCGGGAGCAGCACCGCCGCCGGGGTGTCCTCGACGTCGCCCTCCCGGATGCGCAGCAGATCGGGGGTGGACTTGCCGCGGGTGTGCCGGATACGGGTCTCCGCGTCGGTGCGCACGCACTCCTCGCCGCCCACGGCCGCCGCGAGGGCCTGATGCACCGCAGGCTCCAACTGCCCCTCCGGTACGGCGATGTCCGCCAGGCCGACCGGCTCGGCGCCGCGCGGCTTTACGCCGAGCAGATCGCGCAACAGCCCGATCACCGTGTCGGGCAGCGGCGTCGCCCTGGCCGGGTCGCCCCAGCCGCTCCACAGCATGTCCATGACTGTCGTCCTCACCGGTCGATTCGAGCGATTCCGTTGCGAGCTGTTCTCCGACCCTCCCCGCAGGGCGTCGAGGCGTTACACTGTGACACATGACGCCTATTCGTCACAACAGCTCGGACAATGATGCGGTGCTCGACGCGGTGCGGGACTGCGTCCTGGCCGTGGGGGTCCGCCGGACGACACTCACCGACGTGGCCCGCCGCGCGGGCGTCTCCCGGATGACGCTGTACCGGCGCTGGCCCGATGTGCGCACGCTGGTCGGAGACCTGATGACCCGTGAGTGGGTCGACGTGGCCACGCGGGCGATACCCGAGCGCAGACCGGAGGCGAACGCACGCAGCCTTCTGGTGGAGGGCCTGGTGGCGGGAGTGGAGTCCTTCCGCGCCCACCCCCTCTTCCGCAAGATCGTCGACGTCGATCCCGAACTGCTCCTGCCCTATGTCCTGGACCGTCGCGGCGCCAGCCAGATCGCCCTCCTGGAACTGCTGGCCGACAGCCTGAAGGAAGGGCACGCCGACGGGTCGGTCCGCGTGGGCCATCCCGAGCGCCAGGCCCGCGCCCTGCTGCTGATCGTCCAGTCCTTCACCCTGTCCCTGCGGACCATGACCGACGAGGACGACGCCGAGCTGTCCTCCGCGGCCTTCCTCGCGGAGCTGCGCTCCATCCTGGAGAGGACCCTCACGCCATGAGCCCCAGCCCTGCCGCCCCCGGATCGTCCCTGTCCGCCGCCCGGCGCTCGCGCGAACTGGCCGAGACCGTCGGCGGCCCCGCCGTGGACGTCCTCGTCGTCGGGCTCGGTGCCACCGGTGCCGGAGCCGCCCTGGACGCCGCGGCGCGCGGTCTGAGCGTCGCCGCCGTCGACGCCCACGACCTGGCCTTCGGCACCTCCCGCTGGAGCAGCAAGCTCATCCACGGCGGGCTGCGCTATCTGGCCTCGGGCCAGCTCGACGTCGCCCACGAGAGCGCGGTCGAGCGGGGCGTGCTGATGGAGCGCACGGCACCCCACCTGGTTCGCGCGCAGCCGTTCGTCCTGCCCTTGACCCCGCTGGTCTCCCGCGCTCAGGCAGCGCTCGCGTGGGCCGGTTTCCGGGCCGGCGACACCCTGCGCCTGACGGCCCGCACCGCCCGGGCCACCCTGCCCGCGCCACGCCGGCTCTCCGCCCTGGAGACCCGCCATCTGGCACCCGCCCTGCGCACCGGCGGGCTGCGCGGCGGCCTGCTGTCCTGGGACGGCCGCCTCGTCGACGACGCCCGCCTGGTGACCGCCGTCGCCCGCACCGCGGCGGCCCACGGGGCACGCGTCCTGACCCGCGTCAGGGCGCTGGAACTGACCGCCTCCGGTGCCCGCGTCCGCGACGAACTCACCGGCGAGGAGGGCGAGATCAGGGCCCACGCGGTGATCAACGCCTCCGGCGTCTGGGCGGGCGGCCTGGTGGACGGCATCCGCATCCGCCCCTCCCGCGGCACCCACCTGATCCTGCGCTCGGACCACCTCGGCCCGCTCCCGGCCGGCCTGCACATCCCCGTCCCCGGGGAGACGAACCGCTTCGTCCTCGTCCTGCCCCAGGGGGACGGCCGCGTCTACGTCGGCCTCACCGACGAACCCGTCGAGGGAGAGATTCCCGACGTTCCCGAGGCGCCCGAGACGGACATCGGCTTCCTCCTCGACGTCCTGGGCTCTGTCCTCGACGTGCCGGTCCGGCGCGAGGACGTCGTCGGGGTTTTCGCGGGACTGCGCCCCCTGCTGGACACCGCACCGGAGGCCGGGCCCGGCGCCGTGGCCAGGACCGCCGACATCTCCCGTCGGCACGCGGTGCTCACCTCGTCCGAGGGCGTGATCACCGTGGTCGGCGGCAAGCTCACCACCTACCGGCGGATGGCCGAAGACGCCGTGGACGCCGCCGTCGCCGCCCGCCACCTTCCCGCCGGCCCCTCCCCCACGGCCGCCCTCCCGCTCGTCGGCGCCGCGTCCCCTCGGACGCTCGAGGCGGTGCAGGCACCTCGCCATCTGGTACGGCGCTACGGCACCGAGGCACCGGCCGTCCTGGCACTCGGCGCGGAGGAGCCCCGGCTGGGCGAGAGGGTGCTGCCGGGCCATCCGGTGACCGCCGCCGAACTTGTGTGGGCGGTGCGCCACGAGGGCGCCCTCGACGAGTCCGACGTCCTCGACCGCCGCACCCGGATCGGCATGGTGCCTGCGGACCGGGCCGCGGCACTGGACACCGCGCGGGAACTGGTCGGCGAGGCCTTGACCCGGCGGGGGTGAGAGCCCGCGGCCTGCCCGCCGGCCCAGCCCGCAGGGCCCGGCGCGCAGGGCCCGGCGCGCGACACGGCAAATGTGCGCCTATGCTCCATTTGCGTGACACATACCTTCGACGAGCTGGTCGAGAAACAGCGCGCAGCCGACGAGGCGCACCTCCGGGTCGAGGAGCTGCAGCACTCGTACGGCCCGGTGACCCAGCCCGGTGGCTGGAGCGGACAACAGGCCGACACCTATGAGACCGCCCGCCGCGCCTGGCGCGACCTGGCCCGCGAGGCGCGGACGTCGGTCACCGAGTATGCGAAGGAGTCCGGCAAGCCTCGCAAGGAGGTCGAGGCGGAGGTCGAGCAGGCGGTGCGACAGTCAGAGCAGTGGAGCTGACGTGCGCCGCCTGCTATGATCTTGCGGGTTTCCGGAACCCTCTCGCTCACGCTCCGCCTCCGCGGACGTCGCGGGCCGCCATCGGAGCGGCCGGTTCCGTCTCGAAACGCACCGCACTCCATCTGACACCCCATCAGCAATCTGCTGATGGGGTGTCGCGCGTTTTGCGCCCGGTTCCTGTTGGAGGCGCCGGACGACACCCCGACGAAAGGACCCATCGACCGCGATGACCTCCCTGCCCCGCAAGGAAACAGGCGATCCAACACCCGAAGCACCGGACATCCCCCTGCGCCGCGTACCCGACTTCCGCCGGTTCTGGCTCTCGCGCGTGGTCTCCGGGCTGGGATCCGCCGTCACGACGGTGGCCCTGCCCGTGCTGACCTTCAAGGAGACCGGCTCGCCGCTGATGGTCTCCCTGGTGGCGGCCTCGGCGACCCTGCCCTACGTGGTCTTCGGGCTGATCGCGGGCACCGTGGCCGACCGGACCGACCGGCGCCGCCTGATGATCCTCACCGACTGGTTCAACGGGGCCTGCATCGCCTCCGTACCGGCCGCCTCCGCCCTGGGCGTCCTGACCGGCGGCCAGGTTCTCGTCGTGGCCTTCGCCTCGGCCGCTCTCGGCCTCTTCTTCGACGCGGGCGTGTACGGCTTCGTCCCCGACATCGTCGGCAAGGACAGGCTGACCGAGGCCAACAGCGCCGTCTACGGCGCGCAGACGGTCGTACGTATCGCCGGGAACGCGGTGGCGGGTGGCCTGATCGTGCTGTTCCGCCCGGCGGGCACCCTGGCGCTGGACGCCCTGTCCTTCGCCGCCTCCGCCCTGCTCCTCAAGGCGGTCACACACACCGCCCCCTCCGGCAAGCCGGCGGTGCAGCGGCCGGGGTTCAACGAGTCCGTCCGGGAAGGACTCCGTTTCCTGCACCAGCACTCGACGCTGCGCCTGATGACGGTGGTCGGCACCCTGCAGTCCTTCTCCGGAGGGGCCATCATCGGCCAGCTCGTCGTCTTCGCCGACCGCGTGCTGGGCATCCACGGCTCCGACGGGCGGATCGGCCTGCTGTACATGGGATGGAGTGCCGGAGGCATCGGCGGATCCTTCCTGCTGCCCCGGCTGCGGCGCCGATTCGAGGCGTTCCCCCTCCTGCTGGGGGTGCTTCCCCTCGGAGCCCTGCTCGGCCTGGTGGTCGTCCTCGGCTCGGACTGGCGGGTCACGCTGGTCGCCCTGACCGTGTGGGGGTCGGCCTACCTCGTCGTCCTGGTGAACACGATGACCTACTCCCAGGAGGTGACGCCGCCAGAGCTCCAGGGCCGGGTCAACACCACGCGCCGGATGCTCTCCTCGGGCCTGGGCGTTCCGCTCGGCGCCCTGGTGGCCGGTGCCCTCACCGTGCGGGTCGGCGTACAGGCCGGGATGTCGACGGCCGTCGGGGCGATCGCCCTGGCGGCGCTGCTGGTCTGGGGTGTCCAGGTGCGCAGGCGGGTGCTGCGGTCCTAGCACCGATGCCGTGTCCGTCCGGTGTCTGGGCGGCACGAGCGGCAGGGGCCGCCGCCGGTCCCGGGGCGCCGCCTGCCCCGCGTGCTGGTGGGCAG